>JBGAII010000124.1:0-14357 GCA_044225625.1 Rubrivivax sp. | reverse complement strand
GGCTGCCAAGACCTTGATCGGCGTCAGCCCGGTCGGCGGCGAGGTTGCGGCGCCGATCTAAAATTCCGGCTTGACCGAACGGCCGGCTTGCAACGCGCGCGCCGCCGCACGCACGCCGCCCTCCCCCAAAAAACGCCTCCGCCGAGCTGCTCATGACCCACGTCGTCCTCGAATCGTGCATCCGCTGCAAGTACACCGACTGCGTGGATGTGTGCCCCGTCGACTGCTTCCGCGAAGGTCCGAACTTCCTGGTCATCGACCCCGATGAGTGCATCGATTGCGCGGTCTGCATCCCGGAGTGCCCGGTGAACGCCATCCTGCCGGAAGAAGACGTGCCGCAGGACCAGCAGAAGTTCATCCCGCTCAACGCCGAACTGGCCAAGGGTTGGCCCAGCATCACCAAGCGCAAGGCCGCGCTGCCGGACGCCGACGAGTGGGCGGACAAGAAGGACAAGCTGTCCGAGCTGCTCCGCTGAACCGATTGATACCGAGAACCGCCGGCCGCGCAGGCCCCCAATCCCCATGGAACCGAAGCTGAACCCCGAGATCGCCGACACCGCCCGCAGCCACGACGGGCCGATCGAAACCGATGCGGTCATCGTCGGTGCCGGCCCGGTGGGCTTGTTCCAGGTGTTCGAGCTCGGCCTGCTGGAAGTCAAGGCGCACATCATCGACTCGCTGTCCTATGCGGGCGGCCAGTGCATCGAGCTGTACCCCGACAAGCCCATCTACGACATTCCGGCCGTGCCGGTGTGCACCGGCAAGGAACTGACGGACAACCTGCTGAAGCAGATCGAGCCCTTCGGCGCCACCTTTCACCTGGGCCAGGAAGTCACCACGCTGCAGAAGCAGGACGACGGGCGCTTTCTGCTCGGCACGAACAAGGGCACGACCTTCCTGACCAAGACCGTGTTCATCGCCGGCGGCGTCGGTTCGTTCCAGCCGCGCACTCTGAAGGTCGACGGCCTGGACAAGTTCCTGGACACGCAGTTGCACTACCGCGTGCGCAATCCGGCGCAGTTCGCCGGCAAGGACCTGGTCATCGTCGGCGGCGGCGACTCCGCGCTCGACTGGGCGCTGAACTTCGCGCAGGAAGGCCCTCACCAGGCCAACAGCGTGATCCTGCTGCATCGGCGCGACGGTTTCCGCGCCGCACCGGCGTCGGTGGCCAAGATGCGCGAGCTGTGCGATGCGCTGCAGATGCAGTTCCTGGTGGGTCAGATCACCGGCTTCGAGGAACAGGACGGGCGACTGAGCAGCGTCAAGGTCACCGGTGGCGACGGTGTGACGCGCGGCGTGCCGCTGGACATGCTGATGGTGTTCTTCGGCCTGAGCCCGAAGCTGGGCCCGATCGCCGAATGGGGACTGGGCATTGAGCGCAAGCAGATCGTCGTCGACACCGAGAAGTTCGAAAGCAGCGTTCCGGGCATCTTCGCGGTGGGCGATATCAACACCTACCCGGGCAAGAAGAAGCTGATCCTGTCCGGCTTCCACGAAGCGGCGCTGGCCGCCTTCGGCGCCGCGCCGTACATCTTCCCCGAAAAGCGCATCCTGCTGCAGTACACGACCACCAGCCCGAAGCTGCACAAGGTGCTGGGCGTGGAGACGCCGGTCTTCGACTGAGGCCACGCCGCGGCGTGGCGGGCGGAGCCAGGCCGCCGTGGCGGATCAGAAGCGGGCCGGGGCGCCCCAGCGACGGGGCGTCAACGCTCAATGCGCACACGCGCTTCCGCAGTGCCACCGCCGCCAAACTCGGCGCCGATTGTCATTGACATCGGCAGTTGCTCCGGCGGCCAGAAAGAAAAAGGGTTAGCCGCTTCAAGCCGGCTAACCCTTCGTGTTGTTGGCTCCTCGACCTGGGCTCGAACCAGGGACCTACGGATTAACAGTCCGGCGCTCTACCGACTGAGCTATCGAGGAACAGCCTCGCATTATAGCGTGCTCGTCGATGACTTTCTGCGTTCGGACAGCGGGGCGATGTCCGAAGCGCGCCGCAGCAGAGCGCTTCATCTGTCGTCCGGCGGATGCCCCTCGCCGCCCTGCCCTGTCTAGCTCCTGATGAAGGACAGCAGGTCCGCGTTGATCACCTCGGCCTGCGTCGTCAGCATGCCGTGGGAATAGCCCTTGTAGACCTTGAGCGTACCGTTCTTCAACAGCTTGATCGACTTCAGCGCGGCGTCCGCGATCGGCACGATCTGATCGTCGTCACCGTGCATCACCAGCGTCGGCACGGTGATCGCCTGCAGGTCGGCCGTCTGGTCGGTTTCGGAGAAGGCCTTGATGCCGTCGTAGTGCGCCTTGGCACTGCCCATCATGCCCTGGCGCCACCAGTTCTGCACCACGCCCGGGTAGACCTTGGCCCCTTCGCGATTGAAACCGTAGAACGGGCCGGCGGGCACATCCATGAAGAGCTGTGCGCGGTTGTCGGCTACACCTTTGCGGAAGCCATCGAAGACTTCCATCGGCAGCCCTTCCGGGTTGCCGGCCGTCTTCAGCATCAGGGGTGGCACCGCGGCCACCAACACGGCCTTGGCGACGCGGCCACTGGGCTGCCCATGCCGGGCGACGTAACGCGCGACCTCGCCGCCTCCGGTGGAATGGCCGATGTGGACCACGTTCTTCAGGTCCAGCGCCTGGACCACGGCGAAGGCATCGGCCGCGTAGTGGTCCATGTCATGCCCATCGCTGACCTGCGCCGAGCGCCCGTGACCACGGCGGTCATGCGCCACGACCCGGTAGCCGTGGCCCAGGAAGAACAGCAACTGCGTGTCCCAGTCGTCGGACGACAGCGGCCAACCGTGGTGGAACATGATGGGCTGCGCATCGCGCGGTCCCCAGTCCTTGTAGTAGATCTGTGTTCCGTCGGGTGTGGTGACGGTGCTCATGGGGTGCTCCTGGCAGCAGTGGTGAGGTATTACGTTCGATGCTGACACCGGCGCACATTCCATTGCCAGACTAGGGCTTCAACCCAAAGACCGACATCGCGCTCGGGAAGAGGCCTTTCTCCGCCCGATGGCCGACGCGCCTCAGGTCATGCACGACCGGCCAGCCGCGACCGGCCCGGCCAGGGCTACTGGGCCACTCAGTTCGTTGACAGACCGGCGGCCCGGACTGCACCGGCCGTCTAGAGGCCGATGCGCGTGGCGCGTCGGCGCAGCAAGGCAGCGCGGAACGGGTCGGTCGCGTCCAGCCGGTCGGCCTGCCGGTACAGCTTGCGCATCTGTTCGCCCTGCTCCAGCAGAGGTCCGGGGCTGGAGATGGCCTGCAGCAACGCCGCGGCCTCGGCCATCAACGTCTGCCACGGCCTGCCGGTGGGCGACGCGGGCAGAGCACGGGAAAGCGAGCTTGGGTGGGTCATGGGAGGGTTCACGCCATGGGTTCGACGGCACCCATGATATAGCGTTAACCCTTAAGCGTTAACCCTCTCGAACCACGGCTCGCGTGCTCATGCGCAGGGCGGGAAGCCCCGAGTCAGCGCCGGCCGGAGCGCCGCTGGGCCACCAGCATCAGCACGCCGGCCAGCGCCAGCAGGTAGGCCGCCGGTTCCGGCACCGGCGACAGCACGGCGCTCACATCGGCGGTGTCGCCGACGCGGCCGAAGTTGCCCGCATAGACACCCGCCGAGGTGACGGCCGTCACCCTGGCGCCCACGAAGTCGATCCCGGTGGCGCCGTAGGCGCCGCTCAGGCTCGAATCCGGGTCCCATTTGAACTTGAAGGTGTCGAAGGTGTTGAAGCCGGTGAAGTCGAAGCCGAACACCGAACCACCGCCGAAGAAGGTGGCGCTGCCGCCGCTGGGCGATGTCAGGCTCAACGGCGAGCCGTCGATGACCAGGTGACCACCGTCGCTGGTGAGGGTGTGGGTGAAATCGAAGCTCAGCCGCATCAGGTCGAAGCTGGAGCCGTTGAACACCATCGTCTCGATATTGAAGCCGTCGCTGCCGGGCTCGCTCACCAGGATCGGTCCGCTGGCCCAGCCCGCCCCGGCTGCGCCGAGACCCAGCGCAACGATCAACGAGCGCATCGTCTTGTTCATGTCACTCCCCTTTTTCCTTGGCCACACAGCGCCGCTACGAGCGGCGATACCGAGGGTAGGACATCCGGCGCCGAGGCATCCGGCCGAAAAGGCCGCCGATTTCGGTGCAACTGCCGCGCGACGGACCTGTGCGACCACCCCTCGCCTGGACGGACGACAATGCGCCGCCCATGACTGCGTCGATACCGCGCGTTCCGCCCAGCCCCGCATTGATTGCCCAGATCCTGGGCCAGCTGGCCTTCGGGCTGGTGGCCATGACGCTGTGCATCCCGTCGATGCCCGAATGGAGCCTTGCCTTCGACACCACGCCGGCGACGGTGCAACTGACCTTCAGCGGCTACGTCGCGGCCTATGGTCTGCTGCAGCTGGTGTACGGCCCGTTGTCGGACCGACTGGGGCGACGGCGCGTGCTGCTCACCGGCCTGACGATCGCGCTGTGCGGAACCCTGCTGGCGGCGCTGGCCCACGACATCACGACGCTGGTCGTCGCGCGCACGCTGCAGGGTGCCGGTACCGCCGCCGGCATGGTGGTCGGCCGCGCCCTGGTGCAGGACTTCTTCGAAGGGACCGCACGCACCCGCATGATGGCCGGCATCGGCATGACGATGGGCCTGTGTCCGCCGGCCGGTACGCTGATCGGCGGACAGTTGCACGAAGCGCTGGGCTGGCGCGCGCCGTTCTGGCTGACGCTCGCCATCGGGCTGCTGCTGACCGTGACCGCCTGGCGCGTGCTGCCGCGGCATGCCGCCAAGGCCCCCACCGGCGGGCCCCATTGGCTGGCCACGATGGGGCAGGCCTACGCGCGGCTGGCCCGTGAACCCGGCTTCATCGCGTACGTGCTGCTGGTCGGCGCGGCCACCGCCACGTTCTATGCGTTCCTTGCCGGCGCGCCGCTGGTTTTCGCGCGGCAGGGCGTCACGCCGGGCCGCATCGGCCTGTACGTGATGTGCGTCCCTGCCGCCTACATCGTGGGCAACTTCGTGACGACGCGCGTAGCGCAGCGGCTCGGCGACCGCACGATGATCGGTATCGGCCAGGCGTTCTCGCTGGGCAGCGTCGTGCTGACGCTGGCCCTGGCGCTGGCCGGCTGGAACCATCCGCTGGCCATCGCGTCGCCGCTGATGCTGCTGGGCGTCGGGCACGGCCTGATGATGCCGGCTGCGCTCGGCGGCACCGTCGGCCTGGTGCCGGCGCTGGCCGGCGCCGCCGCCGGCGTGGCAGGGGTCACGCAGCAGTTGCTGGGGGCCCTCGCCGGCTGGGCGATCGGCTTTGTGCCGCACACGAACGCGCGCGGTCTGGCGCTGATGATGCTGCTGCTGACCTCGGTCAGCGCGGCGGCGTATGCCGTGCTGTGGCGGCGCGCGAAGCTGCGGCCGCCGCGCAGCCCGCATTGACCTCACGCCGTCGCGTGGCCGAGCGTCTGGCCACATGCGCCCCATCTACCGCAGGTCTGAGGCAGCCAGCGCAGACCGGAGACGATGCTTCCGGGAAGGATCCCCGGGGGCCTTCTCCGCCCACGAAAAAGCCGCCAAGTCCTTGTCTGACAAGCACTTGGCGGCCGCTGATAGTGGTAGGCGCGATTGGACTCGAACCAACGACCCCCACCATGTCAAGGTGGTGCTCTAACCAGCTGAGCTACGCGCCTGGGTCAACTCGGCATTCTAGCAGCCACCGGCGGCCTCCACTTGCGCCGCGCGCGTCGCACGTCGGAGACGCGGACCATCTGAAGACAGCACCACCGTGGCCGCGGCTGCTGCCGACTTCGACCGTGAAGGTCATCCACACGCTGCGGCCCTGCGCGGAGTTCTGAGTCTGTGTCTGCACGCCGATCACCTTGATCTTCTCCTTGGCCAGCAGTTCCGACAGGTCGCGCAGCAGGCCCGGCCGGTCTTCGGCTTCGACCTGCCGGGTCCACCGCATAGGCCGATTCGTCCGGCCGCTGTACACCCAGGCCACCGCGATCAGGCGCTCCGGCGTGCGGGCGACAATGTGGCGCAGGTTGCTGCAGTCCGCGCGGTGGATGGCCACGCCGCGGCCTGCCGTCACCGAAGCCGCCGATCGGGTCCGGCGGCGCCGGCCGGCAGCAGCGGACCAGCAGGGTGAGCAGCGATTCGACGCCGACCACCAGCACGCCGCCCTTGTCACCCTCGGACGGCGCGCGCGTCTTTCGCGCCGAGGCCAGTTCGTCGGCGCTAGGCGCCGGCGCGGGCGGGCGCAGCAAGTTCTCGATCTGGTGCAGCGAATACTCGTCCTTGCCCACCGCCTCGAACAGCGCGTCGGCCTCGCGGAAGCCCAGGCGTTCGGCCAGCAGTTCCAGCTTCAGCGCGGTGCGACCTTCGCGCTGCAGCAGCCTTTCCACCAGTTCGCGGCCGCGCGCGATGGTCGCCGCCAGCTGCTGCGCGTTGAACCAGGCCCGCACCTTCGCCCGTGCCCGCGGGCTCTTCAGCAGGCCCAGGTCGGCATTCAGCCAGTCGCGGGACGGGCCGCCCTCCTTGGCTGCGATGATTTCCACCGTCTGGCCGTTGCGCAGCGCGGTGTGCAGCGGCACCAGCGCGCCGTCGACCCGCGCACCGCGGCAGCGGTGGCCGACGCTGGTGTGCAGCGCATAGGCAAAGTCCACCGGCGTGGCACCGGCCGGCAACTCGATCACCGCCGCCTGTGGCGTGAACACATAGATGCGGTCATCGAACATGCCGCCGCCCTGCGTGGCATCGCGCTCCGACACCTCGCGTTCCCAGGCCAGCAGTTGCTGCAGCACCGCCCGGCGCGCTTCGGCAACACGCTCCTCGAAGCGCCCGCTGGCGCTGACGCCGGCATAACCGCGGGCGCCCGCTTCCTTGTAGGCCCAGTGCGCGGCCACACCGTGCTCGGCATGTTCGTGCATCGCGCGCGTGCGGATCTGCACTTCGAGCGCGGCGCCATCGGCTCCCCGCACCACCGTGTGCAGCGACTGGTAGCCGTTGGGCTTGGGCTTGGCGATGTAGTCGTCGAACTCGCCCGGCACCGGCGTGTACAACTCGTGCACCCGCGCCAGCGCCGCATAACAGCCCGCCACGTCATCGACGATGACCCTCAGTGCGCGCAGATCGAAGATCCGCGCCACGTCCAGGCCCTTGCCCTGCATCTTCTTCCAGACGCTGTACAGGTGCTTCGGCCGGCCCTGCACCTCGCAGCGCAGGCCGACCGCCAGCAGTTCGTCGGCCAGGCGCAGGCGGGCCTGCTCGACGGCCGCTTCGCGCTGCAGGCGCTTTCCGTCCATCAGCGCGGCAACCCGGTGGTACTCCGCGGGCTGCAGGAAGCGGAAGGCCAGGTCCTCCATTTCCCACTTGATCTGCCAGATGCCCAGCCGGTTGGCGAGCGGCGCGAACACCTCCATCGATTCGCGCGCCAGCGCCTCGGGGCAAGGCTGGCGGCTGCTGGCATACCAGCGCAGCGTCTGCAAGCGCGAAGCCAGCCGCAGCAGCACCACACGCAGGTCGCTGGCAAAGGCCAGCAGCATCTTGCGGACGCGCTCGGTCTGCAGCGCGCGGCTGTGCGCCTGCACCTGCGCCGCACGGGCCGCGCGCTGGATCTGCACCAGCCGGCGCGTGTGCGTCACCAGCCCGGCATAGGACGGCCCGAAGGCCTTGCTCACCATCTCTTCGGGACGCTGCAGGTAGTCACCCGCATACACCAGGTAGGCGGCAGCGCGCATCGACGGCGCCGCGCCGATGGCCTGCAGTACCGACGCCACGCCGTCGGCATGCGACAGCGCATCCTCACCGGTGTCCAGCGGCTGGCCCGCGAGCAGCGGCTCGGCGAAGGCCCGCGCGCGCTGCAGCGCATCGGCACCGCCCTCACCTGCCAGCGATGCAGCATCGTCCGCCTCGGCGGCCAGGCGCACGATCGGTGAGGCCGGCGTCACACCGGCCTCGGTCGTGGCACCGGCCTGCGTCTTCATGGCGACAGCAGAAAGCGCCGCACGACCTCCACCTGTTCGGACTGCACCAGCGTCGGCGCGTGGCCGATACCGGCGAACTCATGCAGTTGTGCGCGCGGTCCACGCTGGGTCATCGCCTGCGCGGTCTGCTCCGACAACAGGTCGGACTGCGCGCCGCGAAGCAGCAGCGTCCGGCACTGCAGGCGGTCGTAGCTCTGCCAGAGCAATGCCTCACCAGCCTTGGCCAGTTCCGGCGTCACTGCGCGGAAGGGCACGGCGATGCCGGGGTCGCAGCGGGTGGTGAAGCCGCTCTGTCCATCCTTCGAGGCCGGTTTCAACTGCGGGGCGGTCAGCGCCAGCCACTGCTCGCGGCTGTGCGGCCCGAACCCCTGCGACAGCGCCCAAGCCGCATCGGCCGCCTCGTCCAGCGTGCGCCAGAAGCCGCTCTGGCCGACGTAGCTGCCGATGCGCTGCAGCGCCTGCGGTTCGATCGCCGGACCGACATCGTTCAGCACCAGGCGCCGCACCGGCGCGCCGTCGAGGCCGGCCAGCCCCATGCCGATCAGGCCGCCCATCGAGGTGCCGACCCAGTCGACCACCTCGGCATCCAGCCGTGCCAGCAGCGTGACCATGTCGGCCACGTAGGCCGGGATGGCGTAGCCGGAGGGGTCGGCCAGCCAGTCCGAGCGGCCGCGCCCGACCACGTCCGGGCAGACGACGCGGTAGTCGTGCTGCAGCGCGCGAGCCAGCGTGTCGAAGTCGCGGCCCTGCCGCGTCAGCCCGTGCACGCAGACCAGCACTTTCGGATTGTCCGCACTGCCCCACTGCCAGTAGGCCATGCGATGCAGGCCCCGGTTGTCCAGACACTGCACTTCACGCAACACCGGCTCGTCCATGCTCACTGGCTCCCTTCGACAGCGAGCATCCTATCAACGCCGCCGCGGCGGCGTGCTAGCGGAGCATCTGTACCGAGCCGTTGACCGTGGCCGTGACGCTGGACTTGCCTGCCTCGACCGGCAGCGGCGGCGCCGCAGACGACATCTCGGCCGCGGCGACGCGAAAGCGCGGCACCGGCTGCATCGGCCCGTCGCCCGTCTGCACCTCGACACTGCGCAGCGTGACGTTGCCGAAGCCGAAGGCCTTGGCATAGATCTCGGCCTGGCTGCGGAAGCGCGCGATCGCCTGCGTGCTGACCTCGGCCTGCACCTTCTCGCGCGCCTCGCGCGACAGGCTGTAGCCGACGTAGGACACGCTCAGGCTCTGGATGCGGCCGACCAGCCTGGTCAGCGCGTCGAAGTCCCGGCCCTCGGCCCGCATCTCCGCCACGCCCTGCCAGCGCAGCGGCTCGCTCTTTGCGGTGTAGCGGGGGTTGACCGAGAAGTTGCCGGTACTGATGTCCACCTGACCCGGGTTTGCGGTCTTCCGCGCCTCGGCCAGCGCGGCATTGAGCGCCTGTGTCAGCTGGGCCTGCACGGCCGCCGGGTCGGCCCCCTCACGCTGCGTGGAAAAGGTGATCGACAGCACGTCGTTGGTCACCTCCGCACTCGCGGTGGCCGACAGCGAGAGCACGTTTGCCGTTGGCGGCGCGGTGTCGGCGGCGCGCGCGCCTGTCACGGCCAATGCGGCACTCAGCATCAGCAGCGGCGTCAGGACTTTCATTTTGTTCATCACAGGCCTAAGGTGGGAGGATGCAGCCATAGCGTGTGGCATCGATCACGGGTTGACTCGGCACCACGAAAAAACGCTGCAAAAAGAGCTGTAACAAGTGGTCAGCCGATCCGAAAACCCTCTTGGAAGGCTTGCACAATCCCGTTGTTACAAATTGGAGTCCGCGATGACCCAAACCTCGAACCCCCGTCCGAACCGGGTGGTGATTGTCGACGACGACGCGCGCATCCGCGACCTGCTGCGCCGCTACCTGACGCAGGAAGGCTTCGACGTGCTGCTCGCCGAGGACGCAAAGGCGCTGAACCGGCTGCTGACGCGCGAGACGGTCGACCTGATCGTGCTCGACCTGATGTTGCCGGGCGAGGACGGCCTGTCGATCTGCCGCCGCCTTCGCGCCGCCAAGGACACCACCCCGATCATCATGCTCACCGCCAAGGTGGAAGACGTGGACCGCATCGTCGGCCTCGAGGTCGGTGCTGACGACTACCTGCCCAAACCGTTCAATCCGCGCGAGTTGCTGGCCCGCATCCATGCGGTGCTGCGCCGCCGCCCGGCGCTGGAAGCGCCCGGTGCCCCTTCGAAGGAAGCCCAGACCGTGACCTTCGGCCCCTTCGAATTCGACCTGTCGCTGCGCCGCCTGTCGAAAGAAGGCCAGCAGATCTCGCTGACCACCGGCGAGTTCTCGATGCTGAAGGCGCTGGTGCGCCATCCGCGCCAGCCGCTGTCGCGCGACAAGCTGGCGCAACTGGCCCGCGGCCGCGAGTTCGAACCCTTCGACCGCAGCCTGGACGTGCAGATCTCGCGCCTGCGCAAGATGCTCGAGCCCGACCCTTCGCAGCCGCGCTACATTCAGACTGTCTGGGGCGTGGGCTACGTGTTCGTGCCGGACGGCACGCACAGCTGAGGCCCCGGGTGCGGCACCGCTGCGTCGCGCCGCCCCGCTGAACGGCCCGGCCGCTGCCGACGCCGCGTCTGCGCTCCACGCGGCGCGGCCAGTCGCGACGCACCGGGCCGTGGTCCGTAACGCCTTCTGTCCATGGCCCGCCAACCCGTCGAACTGAGCCTTTTCTGGCGCACCTTCTTCCTGCTGGCCCTGCTGCTGGCCGGCGGCATCTTCGCCTGGGTGCAGACGCTGCGCGCGCTGGAGTTCGAGCCCCGCGCGGTACAGGCGGCGCAGCAGACGGCCGATCTGGTGAACCTGTCGCGCACCGCGCTGCGCAGCGTCGACGCGATCAACCGCGTCGCGCTGCTGAAGACGATGAGCGGCCAGCAGGCGGTGCGCGTGCTGCCGCGCGAACCCGGCGACCACTGGGAAACCTATGCCACCGACCGCTTCACGCAGAACGTCACCGACCAGCTGATGTCGCGGCTCGGCGCCGACGCGGTGGTGGCGCGCAGCGTCAACGGCAAGGCGGGCATGTGGGTCGGCTTCTCCATCGACCGTGACCGCTACTGGCTGCACACCGACACCGCCCATGTCGGCCCGCTGACGGGCAGCACCTGGTTCGTCTGGGTCGGCATCGCGCTGCTGGCCACGCTGCTGGGCTCGGTGGTCATCGCCCGGCTGATCAACCGGCCGCTGCGCGAGCTGTCCTTCGCCGCCAGCCGCATCCGCGAGGGCGACCTCGATTCGCGGCTGGACGAGAACACGCTGACCAGCGAGATCCGCGAGGTCAACCGCGGCTTCAATCGCATGGCGCGCGAGCTGGCCCGCGTGGAGGAAGACCGCGCGGTGATGCTGGCCGGCATCTCCCACGACCTGCGCACGCCGCTGGCACGGCTGCGCCTGGAAACCGAGATGAGCGTCGGCAACGAAGAGGCCAAGCGCAACATGGCGCTGGACATCGAGCAGCTCGACGCGATCATCGACAAGTTCATGGACTACGCCCGGCCGGGAGAGACCGAAAACCGGCCGGTGCACCTGTCGCAGCTGGTCGACCGCGAGGCGCAGCCTTTCCGCGATCCGAAGGAGATCCGCGCGTGCTGCAGAACCTGTTCGAGAACGCGCGCCGCTACGGGCGCAGCACCGACACCGGCATCGCCGTGGTCAACGTCAGCTACGTGAAGACCGGGCCGTGGGTGATCATCACCGTGCGCGACCATGGCCCCGGGGTCGCGCCGGAGAAGCTCGGCCAGCTGACGACGCCCTTCTTCCGGGGCGATGCCGCCCGCACCGCAGCCACTGGCGCCGGCCTGGGCCTGGCCATCGTCGAGAAATCGATGCAGCGGATGGGCGGCACGCTGGATCTGTCGAACGCACCCGATGGCGGACTGGTGGCGCGTCTGCGACTGAAGCAGGCGCCGGCCCACTAGGAACGGCGCACGCTAGGTACGCTGCAGCTGACAGACCGCGCGTGCCTCGATGGCACGGCCCTCGCCGACCGGTCCCATCCTTTCGGCCGTCTTGGCCTTGACGTTCACTGCGCCGGCCTCGATGCCCAGCGCCTCGGCGATGCGCGCGCACATCGCCGGAATGTGCGGCGCCATCTTCGGCGCCTGCGCGACGATGGTACTGTCGACGTTGACGATGCTCCAGCCGGCCGCGCGCACGCGGCGCGCCGCCTCGGCCAGCAGCGCGTGCGAATCGGCGCCCTTGAAGTGCGGGTCGGTGTCCGGGAAGTGGCGGCCGATGTCGCCCAGCGCGGCCGCGCCCAGCAGCGCATCGGTGATCGCATGCAGCAAGGCATCGGCATCCGAATGACCCAGCAGCCCGTGGCTGTGCTCGAGGCGCACGCCGCCCAGGACCAGCGGCCGCCCGGCAACCAGCGCATGCGTGTCCCAGCCCTCGCCCACGCGCAGCGTCATGACGGCGCTCTTTCGGCTTGCGGCAGCCTCATGTCGCTTCCTCCTGCGTGCGTGTGGCCAGCAGGCGCGCGGCCAGCGCGAAGTCCTGCGGCCAGGTGATCTTGAAGTTCTCCAGTTCGCCCGGCACCAGCAGCGGCTGCGCGCCCAGCGCCTCGAGCGCGCTGGCTTCGTCGGTGACGTCCGCGCCGGCCTGCTGCAGCGCGCTGCGCAGCTGGCCCAGGCGAAACATCTGGGGCGTCTGCGCCGCCCACTTGTCAGCGCGCGGCAGCGTGCGCTGCACGCGGCCCTGCGAGCCCTGCTTCAACGTGTCGGACAAGGGCAGCGCCAGCAGTCCGCCGACGGCGTCGCCGCTGCAGGCGTCGATCAGTCGGTCCACCCAGGCCGGCCGCAGCAGGCAGCGGGCCGCGTCATGCACCAGCACCCAGTCTTCTTCCGCGGCGCCGCGGCGCTGCAGTTCGGCGAGCCCGTTGGCCACACTGGCGGCACGCGTGCCGCCGCCGCAGTGCGCCGCCCACACGCGGGCCGGATCGAAGCCGCCGGCCAGCGCTGCGAACTGCCGATCGCCGGGCGCCAGCACCACCAGCGTCGCCTGCAGCCGCTGCACACGCACCAGCGCATCCAGCGTGTGGGCAACGAGCGCGCGCCCGCCGATCGGTGCGTACTGCTTCGGTGCGCCCTGGCCGGCACGTTCGCCGACGCCGGCGCAGGGCACCAGCGCGAAGCAGCGCGCGAATGAAGAGGCCTTGTTCACGCGGCAATGGTAGCCGGGCACGTGCCCGCGGCACGCCGCCTAAAATGGCCCACCGCCCCGCAACCGACGTTGTGGGGCTTTTGTGTTTCTCGTGTCCTCATGCAGATCCCATCGATCGCCCGCGGCAAGCGCTTCCAGCTGCCACGACCCGTCGGTTCCGCCGATGCCCTGCTGCTGGCCCGCCATGCGCAGGCGCGCAAGGCCGCCGGGCAGTTGCTGTGCGTCGTCGCCGCCGAGGCTGCGGACGCGCAACGGCTGGTCGACGAGTTGCCCTTCTTCGCGCCCGAGCTGCGCGTGGCACTGTTCCCCGACTGGGAGACGCTGCCCTACGACAGTTTCAGTCCGCACCAGGACCTGATCTCCGAGCGCCTGGCCACGCTGTGGCGCGTGCGCGGGCACGACCTGGACGTGGTGCTGCTGCCGGCCAGCACGGCGCTGGCCCGGCTGGCGCCACCCTCCTTCGTCGCCGGCTACACCTTCCATTTCAAGCAGAAGATGCGCCTGGACGAGGCCGCGCTGAAGAGCCAGCTGACGCTGGCCGGCTACCAGCACGTCAGCCAGGTGGTGTCGCCCGGCGAGTACGCGGTGCGCGGCGGCCTGATCGACCTGTTCCCGATGGGCTCGCTGGTGCCCTACCGCGTGGATCTGTTCGGCGACGAGGTCGATTCGATCCGCGCCTTCGACCCCGATTCGCAGCGCAGCCTGTACCCGGTGCCCGAGGTGCGGCTGCTGCCCGGACGCGAGTTCCCGATGGACGAGGCGGCGCGCAATGCCTTCCGCGCCCGCTGGCGCGAGAAGATCGAAGGCGACCCGAGCCGCCACCGCATCTACAAGGACATCGCCTCGGGCATCGCCACCGCCGGCATCGAGTACTACCTGCCGCTGTTCTTCGAGCAGACGGCGACGGTCTTCGACTACCTCGGCGAAGATGCCGCGCTGGTGCTGCACGGCGAGGTGGACGACGCCCTGCAGCACTTCTGGTCCGACACCCGCGAACGCCATCGCTTCCTGCAGCATGACCCGGAGCGGCCGGTATTGCCGCCGGAGGAACTGTTCCTGCGCGTCGAGGACTTCTTCGCCCGCGCCGGCGAACAAGCCACGCTGGTGCTGCGCGGCCACGGCGAAGTCGACTGGGCGCGGCCGCTGCCCGACGTCAGCGTGGACCGGGGCGCCACCGAG
>JBGAII010000123.1:0-14043 GCA_044225625.1 Rubrivivax sp. | reverse complement strand
GATGCCCTCCTGCTCCAGCAGGTCGAGCACGCGCTCGATGCCCAGACCCCAGCCGACGGCCGGCGCCGGCTTGCCGCCGATCATCTCGATCAGCCCGTCGTAGCGGCCGCCGCCACAGACCGTGCCCTGAGCGCCGAGCCGGTCGGTCACCCATTCGAACACGGTCAGGTTGTAGTAGTCCATGCCGCGCACCAGGCGCGGGTTGATGCGATAGGGCTGGCCCACCGCATCGAGCATTGCGCGCACCGCGTCGAGGTGCTTCAGAGAAGCCTCGCCGAGAAAGGCCATCAGCTGCGGCGCCGCCTCGACCAGCGCCTGCATTGCCGGATTCTTCGTGTCCAGGATACGCAGCGGGTTGCTGTGCAGACGGCGCAGCGCGTCGGCATCGAGCAGTTCGCGATGCTGTTCGAAGTGGGCCACCAGCGCCGCACGGTGCGCGCGCCGTTCGTCCGGTTGACCCAGGCTGTTGAGTTCCAGACGTACGTCCGACAGCCCCAGATCGCGCCACAGCGAGCGCGCCATCAGGATCACTTCGGCATCGACATCCGGCCCGGGAAAGCCCAGCGCCTCGACGCCGACCTGGTGGAACTGCCGGTAGCGCCCGCGCTGCGGCCGCTCGTGACGGAACATCGGGCCGATGTAGAACAGCCGCTTGCCGCCGTCGTACAGCAGGTTGTGCTCGACCGCCGCGCGCACCACGCCGGCAGTGGCCTCGGGACGCAGCGTCAGCTCATCGCCATTCATGCTGTCCTTGAAGGAGTACATCTCCTTCTCGACGATGTCGGTCACTTCGCCCAGCCCGCGCACGAACAGCGGCGTGGGCTCGACGATCGGCGTGCGCACGTTGAGGTAGGCATAGCGCTGCATCAGCGCGCGCACCTTGTGCTCGAACCATTCCCAGCGCGCCGACTGCGGCGGCAGGATGTCGTTCATGCCTTTGACGGCCTGGATGGGATCTGCCATGGATGCTTCTGTTCTTGGCCGGCTTTCGTGCGGGCACCGTGACCGGCTACGCCGACCGGCGATGGCGCGCCCCGCGGGTCGCGACGAGAGCGCTACGCGGGGGTCCCGAACCTGCGCTGGATGTAGTCTTCGACGATCTTGTGGAAATCTTCGGCGATGCCCTCGCCGCGTAGCGTCATCGCCTTGGCGCCATCGATGAACACCGGCGCGGCCGGCGCCTCCCCGGTGCCCGGCAGGCTGATGCCGATATCGGCGTGCTTGCTCTCACCGGGGCCGTTGACGATGCAGCCCATCACCGCGACCTTCAGGTTCTCGACGCCCGGATAGCGCTCGCGCCAGCTCGGCATCATCGCGCGCAGGTGGTCGTCGATGCGCTTGGCCAGCACCTGGAAGGTCTCGCTGGTGGTGCGGCCGCAGCCCGGGCAGGCAGTGACGCTGGGGTTGAAGTTGCGCAGCCCCAGCGCCTGCAGGATCTCCAGGGCCACCACCACTTCCTGCGTGCGCGCCTCGCCCGGCTGCGGCGTCAGCGACACGCGGATCGTGTCGCCGATGCCCTCCTGCAGCAGCACCGACAGCGCCGCTGTCGACGCCACCGTGCCCTTGGTGCCCATGCCGGCCTCGGTCAGGCCCAGGTGCAGCGCATAGTCGCAGCGCCGGGCCAGCGCGCGGTAGACGGTGATCAGGTCCTGCACGCCGCTGACCTTGCAGCTGATGATGATGTTGTCCGGGTTCAGGCCCAGCTCGCGGGCGTATTCGGCCGAACCTAGCGCGCTTTGTCCCAGCGCCTGGTACATCCCCGACTTGGCATCCCACGGCTCGACACGGGCCGCGTTCTCGTCCATCAGGCCGGCCAGCAGCTCCTGGTCCAGGCTGCCCCAGTTGACGCCGATACGCACCACTTTGTCGTGGCGCATCGCCGCCTCGATCATCTGGGCGAACTGGCGGTCGCGCTTGTCGCCCTTGCCGACGTTGCCGGGGTTGATGCGGTACTTGCTCAGCGCCTGGGCCATCGCCGGATAGTCGGTCAGCAGGCGGTGGCCGTTGTAGTGGAAATCGCCGATCAGCGGCACCACGATCCCCATGCGGTCGAGCTGCTCGCGGATGTGCGGCACGGCCTCGGCGGCCTCGGGCGTGTTGACGGTGATGCGCACCAGTTCCGAGCCGGCCTGCGCCAGCTCCTTGACCTGGATGGCGGTGCCGATCACGTCCACCGTATCGGTGTTCGTCATGGCCTGTACACGCACCGGCGCGTCGCCGCCGATGGTCAGCGCATGGCTGCCCCAGCGCACCACGGCCTGACGGGTACGCCGGTCCGGCACGCCGGCCGGCAGGATCAGGTTGTCGGGCGCATTCATGATGGGGGGCGCTTCACTTCAGTTCGAGCCGAGCCACGTTGTCGCGCGTCAGCGCCGTCAGGTCGACGACCTGACCGCGGAACTGCAGCTGCGTGGCCGCGGCATTGCCGATTTTCAGCTTGAAAGGCAATCGCCCATCGAGGCCGAGGCTTTCGCCCGGCCGCAGCACGCGCTGCACCAGCACCTTGCCATCGGCGTCGATCACTTCGACCCAGCTGGCATCACTGGCGCTGAGCACGGCCAGTCCGGCGGGCGCCTCGGCGGCCGCGCTGGCCGGCGCCTCGGCGGCGGCGTTCGCCTCCTCCATCGACGCGGCAGAGGCCGACGCGGCAGGCATCGGGGCGGCCGAATCGGGCACGGCCACGGCGACGACCGAGGTCGCCGGCTCGGACGCGGCCGGCGCACTGGCAGCCGCCGCGCTGGCGTCCGGACCGGCCGGAGCGGACTGGAAGGAAGCCCACCAGTCGACGGGGCTCAGGTACAGCAGCGCGGCGGCAACCACGACCACCAGCGCGGCCCAGGCCAGCGGATGGCGCAGCGGGCCGCGCTCGCCCGGATCGCTGCTGCGGCCGGGTCGATCACGGAAGGGTGTGTTCAGGCTGCCGTTGACCTTGCCCAGCCCCTGCGGCCCACCCTGCGGCAGCTGCGCCAGCACGGGCGCGGGGTCGATCTTCAGCGCACGGCACACCGTCAGCGCCAGCGCGCGCGTGAACGTCGCGTCGGGCAATTCGTCGAAGCGGTCGGCTTCCAGCGCCTCCAGCTTGCGCTGCGGAATCTTGATCGCCGCGGCCAGCGCCGCGATGTGCAGGCCCTGCCTTTCGCGCGCGGCACGCAGCAGCGCGCCGGCACTGCCGCCGCCCGGCGGTGACACCGCTTCATTCATTGAAGCGCCCCTGCTCGAAGGCCAGCGCCTCCGGCGACTGTGGGTAGCGCTTGCGCAGCTGCTCGCCCAGTGCGCGTGCTGCGACGGTGTTGCCGAGCTTGTACTCGATGCGCGAGCCCAGCCACAGCGTCTGCGCGTTGGACTGCTCGGCCGACTTGTTGACGCGGTCGATGTAGAAGCGCGCGCGCTCGTAGTCGCCTCGCCGGTACAGCACTTCGGACAGCGTCACCGCGGTCTCGGCGCTGGTCGGGTCGATCTGGTACGAACGCATCAGCGAGGCCTCGGCCTCCTGCATCTGGCCGTCACGCGACTGACAGATGCCCATCACGCGCAGCGTGCGCGCCGCACCACGATAGTTGGGCTGCACCAGCGCGCGCTGGAACATCTCCACCGACTCCTTGTAACGCTGGTTCTGGCAAAGCACCCAGCCGTAGTTGTTCATCGTGTTGGCATCGCTGGGGTTGATCTGCAGCGCCCGCTGGAAGCTGGCATCGGCCTGCGTCGTGTTGCCCAGCGCCGCGTACACCAGCCCCTGCAGGTTGAAGGCACCGCTGTTGTTCGGGTCGGCTTGAATCGCCAGCTTGACCTCGTCCAACGCGGTATTGAACTGGCCACGGCTGAAGTACAGGCTGGCCAGCTCCAGGCGCGTGCCGGCGGCGCGCTTCAGCTGCTCCGGATCGGGCGCAGCCTTGGTCACGGGCTTCGCCTCGGCCTTGGCCTCGGTCTGCGTCACCGTGCTGGTGCAACCGCCCAGCGCCAGCGCCAGCAGCCCGGCTGCGATGCGCTCCGCCCAGGCCTTCAACGAGCGCCTCCGTGGGTGGCGGCGTGAATGCGGATCGGGGCGCGCTGCAGGCGCCGCTGGACCTGCGTGCGGTCCTGAACTTCGCCGGCCAGCTGTCCACAGGCAGCGGCGATGTCATCGCCCCGCGTCTTGCGCACCGTCGTCACGATGTCGGCATCGCGCAGGAGCTGTGCAAACGCGGCGACGCGTTGCGGCGACGAGCGCACCAGGCCGGATTCGGGAAAGGGATTGAACGGGATCAGGTTCAGCTTGCAGCGCAGGCCCGGCGCATCCCCTTCGAGCCCGCGCACCAGCCGCACCAGTTGCTGCGCCAGCTCCGGCGTGTCGTTGACCTCGTGCAGCATGCAGTACTCCAGCGTGATGAAGTCGCGTGGCGCGGCTTCGAGGTAGCGGTTGCAGGCCTGCAGCAGTTCGGCCAGCGGGTACTTGCGGTTCAGCGGTACCAGCTCGCTGCGCAGCGCATCGTTCGGCGCGTGCAGCGACACCGCCAGGGCCACCGGGCAATCGTCGCGCAGGCGGTCGATCATCGGCACCACGCCCGACGTGGACACGGTGACGCGGCGACGCGACAGGCCATAGCCATGATCGTCGAGCATGACGCGCAATGCCGGCACCAGCGCTGCGTAGTTCTGCAGCGGCTCGCCCATGCCCATCATCACCACGTTGCTGATCGCGCGCTCACCCTCGGGCAGGTGCAGGCGCGCGCGCAGCCGGTGCTCGGCGGTCCAGAGCTGGCCGACGATCTCGGCCGTACCGAGGTTGCGGCTGAAGCCCTGATGTCCCGTGGAACAGAAGCGGCAGCCGACCGCGCAGCCCGCCTGCGACGATACGCACAGCGTGCCGCGGTCGTCTTCCGGAATGAACACCGTCTCGACGGCATTGCCGCCGCCGACGTCGAACAACCACTTGATGGTGCCGTCGGCCGAGGCCTGTTCGCTCAAACACGCCGGCGCGCGCACTTCGGCCACGCCGGCGAGCTTGTCGCGCAGCGAACGCGCCAGATCGGACATGCGCCCGAAATCCGCCTGGCCACGCTGATGGATCCAGCGAAACAGCTGCTGGGCGCGGAAACGCTTCTCGCCCAGACCGTCGCACCAGGCCGCGAGGCCGTCGAGGTCGAAGTCGAGCAGGTTCACCACGCGTCGTGCCGCCGGTCGTGCACCACGTCAGCGGCTGTAGACGGCCATGCCGGGGAAGAAGAAGGCCACTTCCACCGCCGCCGTTTCGGGCGCGTCGGAGCCGTGCACCGCGTTGGCGTCGATGCTGTCGGCGAAGTCGGCGCGGATCGTGCCCTTCTCGGCCTTCTTCGGATCGGTGGCGCCCATCAGCTCACGGTTCTTGGCGATCGCGCCTTCGCCTTCGAGCACCTGGATCATCACCGGGCCGCTGATCATGAAGTCGACCAGATCCTTGAAGAACGGGCGGGCCTTGTGCACCGCGTAGAAGGCTTCGGCCTCCGGACGCGACAGGTGCGCCATGCGCGCAGCGACGATCTTCAGACCCGCGCCCTCGAAACGGGCGTAGATCTGGCCGATCACGTTCTTCGCCACGGCATCGGGCTTGATGATCGACAGGGTGCGTTCGGTAGCCATGAAAAAACTCTCCTGAATCAATAACTTGGCAAACTTTGTATTTTAGCGCTGCAACTGCGCGCCACATCCGCAAGGACTATCGGCCGCGGCCTCCGCCGCCGCCACGCGAGGGTTTGCCACGGCCGCCGCGCCCGCCACCGCCGGCCTTGCGCACGAAGGCATCCGCGCCGATATAGCCGACCGCGGTCTGCATCGGATCGGGCTGGCGCGGTCCGCCCCCTCCACCGCTGTTGCCGCCCTTGCGCCGGCCGCCCCCGCCCTGGCCCTGGCCCTGCTTCGGCCCCTGCTTCTGCACGAAACGCTTGTCGTAGGTCTGCTGCAGAGGGTTCGGTATCGGCCCGTCCTCGCTGATCTCGGCCCGGCGCGTGCGCTCCTGCTGGTACGCGCGCTTGTCGTAAGTCTGCTGCAGAGGGTTCGGAATCGGCCCGTCTTCGCTGATCTCGGCGCGGCGCGTGCGCTCCTGCTGATAGGCACGCTTGTCGTAGGTCTGCAGCAACGGATTCGGTATCGGCCCGCCTTCGCCGCGCAGGCGCGGCCCGCGTTCCGGCCGGTCCATCGGCGGCCGGTCCATCGGCGGCAGGCCTTCCAGCCGCGGCGGACGATCGCCGCCCTCGCGCCGCCGGTCGTTGCGCCCCTTGCGGCCGCCACGACGGCCGCGGCGCTCGCTCTCACCCCGCGATGCACCCTCGCCCGCATCGCCCTCGGGACGGCGTTCGGGCCGCGCCAGGCGCCGCAGCGTCCAGACATCGGGCTCATCCAGATCCACCCAGACGCCGCGACGAAGGCCGCGAGGCAGCACGACCGAACCGTAGCGCACGCGGATCAGCCGGCTGACGGCGTGGCCCACGGCTTCGAACAGCTTGCGCACCTCGCGGTTCCGGCCCTCGGTGATGACGACGCGATACCAGCGGTTGGCGCCGTCGCCGCCGGCGTCCTCCAGGCTCTTGAAGGACGCCGCCTGGCCGTCGATCTCCACGCCCTGCAGCAGGCGTTCGCGTTCGGCCTCGTCGAGCGCACCCAGCACCCGGACCGCATACTCGCGCTCCACGCCGAAGCGCGGGTGCATCAGCTGGTTCGCCAGCTCGCCGGAGTTGGTGAACAGCAGCAGGCCTTCGGTGTTGATGTCCAGCCGCCCCACCGATTGCCACTTGCCCTGCGCCAGCCGTGGCAGGCGCCGGAACACCGTCGGGCGGTGCTGTGGGTCGTCGTGGGTCACCACCTCGCCGGCGGGCTTGTGATAAGCCAGCACGCGCGGCGGCGGCGGCACGATGCGCGCCTTGATCGGCCTGCCATCGATGCGCAGTTGGTCGCCGAAGGAGATGCGCTGGCCGACGTGGGCCGGCTCGCCGTTGACGGTGATGCGGCCTTCGGCCACCAACTGCTCGATGTCGCGGCGTGAGCCGATTCCGGCCTGCGCCAGCACCTTCTGCAGCTTCGGCGCGTCCGGATCCGGCGCCAGCACGCGCTTCTGCGGCGCCACCGGCGCCGGCTCTTCGCCTTCGGCCGGTAGCGGCTCCTCGTCGTAGGCCCCCGACAGCACCTGGGCCAGGACCTCGCCGACCTCGGGTTGCGGCAGATGGCGGCGTTCCTCTTCGACCGCGGACGCAGCGCCGTCGCCCCCGGGGGTGGCGCCCGTCGTGTCCGGCGCACCGTCGCGCCCGCGGCGGCCACGGCGGCGGTTGCGATTGCGACGCCCGCCTTCGCGCGGCGCGTCAGCGTCGTCCGCTGCCGAAGCCTGCTGCGGCGCCGCCATGGGCGCATCAGCCGATGGGCCATGGGCCGGGGGCACCTCCCCCGCGTCAGGCTGCCCGGCCGGCGCTTCGGCCTGGCTGGCCGCCACGTCGTCCGGCCGCCGGCCACTCAGCCGCCATGCCGGCGTCCGACGGCGCCGCCACCTCCGGGCCATCTCGGTGGCGGCCACGCCTTCGCCGGCGGCGCACGGCGCGCTCGACGACCGCGGCGTGGCGCCGTCCGGCTCGGCGGCGGCACCTCGGCGTTCGTCGTGCTGCTGTCCGGCGTATCGGGGTCTTGCGGATTCATGCGTTGTTGGCCTGGTTGGCGGGGGGTGGTGACGGAGCTGACTTCGCCCTGGGCCGCTTCGCCGACGGCACCAGAAGTTTCGGTCGCCGAGACATCGGTCGGCGTCGCATCGGCAGCCTCGCTGCCCCTTGCGGCGGGCTCGTCTGCGGCGGACTCGTTTGTGGCGGACTCGTTTGTGGCGGGCTCGTCTGCGGCGGCTGCGTTCGCAGAGGCGTCGACACCGGCCTCCGGCAAGGTCGAGCCGGGCGCGACGACGTCGCTGGCGGCCTCGGCGGCCCCCGGGTCGATCGCGCCCGGTTCGGCGACCGGGCCATCCGTGCCGGCCATGGCCGTATCCAGCAGCGAGGCCTGCTCGGCCGGCAGACCTTCGCCAGGCACCGGCTGGCCATCTGCACCGATGACCGCCGGCAACTGGTCGAGACTGGCAAGGCCCAGGTCGTCGAGGAACTGGCGCGTGGTGGCGTACAACGCAGGACGGCCGGCGGTCTCGCGGTAGCCGATGGTTTCGATCCAGCCGCGGTCTTCCAGCGACTTGATGATCTGCGTGGTCACCGTGACACCGCGGATGTCCTCGATATCGCCACGCGTGACCGGCTGGCGATAGGCAATGATGGCCAGCGTCTCCATCGCCGCGCGCGAATAACGCGGCGGCTTTTCCGGATGCAGCCGGTCGAGGTATTCGCGCATCTCCGGCCGGCTTTGGAAGCGCCACCCGGTGGCCAGCATCACCAGTTCGCAGCCGCGACCCTGCCAGTCGGCGGAAAGCTCATCGAGCAGACTGCGCACGGTGTCGGCGCCGACCTGCTGGTCGAACAGACTCAGCAGGTCACGCAACGGCAACGGTGCCTGCGCGCAGATCAGCGCGGTTTCGAGGACGCGTTTCGCATCCTGTGTATTCATGAGCGACCTGAGGTAGGTTGGATCTGGGCCCGCAGGGCCGTGGGTTTCGACGGCATGGGATGCAGGACGGTGCCACTCGCACCATCGGTGGATCGAAGCTCGTGCCGGCGGGCCGGGCCATCGTGCGGCCTGCCTGGGGCAGTTCGTCAATCGGAATCGGGTGCCCGGTCGGCACACCGTGGGCGGAGGGTTGCGGCCCGGTATCGGTCAGCCGTACTCGGTCGCAGCGCCGGTGGAGGGCATTGTAACGCCGCCCGCAGATCCCGCCGGGCAGCGCGCTTCAGCCGGCCGTGACCTCCGCCCAGGCACGCGCAAAGTCCTCGGGCGGCGCCTGCTCGAATGCGAGCCATTCGCCATCGACCGGGTGCTGCAGACGCAGACGCGCCGCATGCAGCGCCTGCCGTGCCATGCCCAGCGCCGCCGTTCCGCCGTACAGCGTGTCGGCCACCAGCGGGTGGCCGATCGAGCTCAGATGCACGCGGATCTGGTGCGTACGGCCGCTGTGCAACTTGCAGGCCAGCGCACTGAAGCCGCCGACCGCCGCGACCCGCTGGACATCGGTACGTGCCGGCCTTCCGCCGGCGACCACCGCCATGCGCACACGGGACACCGGGTCGCGGCCGATCGGCGCGTCGATGCTGCGCTCGGCCCATGCCGGCTCGCCATGCGCGACGGCCAGGTAGTGGCGCTGGACCTCGCGCGCGGCGATGGCGCGCGACAGCGCCGTCACCGCTTCGAGCGTCTTGCCGACCACCATCAGGCCCGAGGTGTCCTTGTCCAGGCGGTGCACGATGCCGGCGCGCGGCAGCATGGCGGCGGCCACATGGTGGGCGAGCAGCCCGTTCAGCAGCGTGCCCGACCAGTTGCCGGCAGCGGGGTGCACCACCAGACCGGCCGGCTTGTTCAGCACCAGCAGGTGGGTATCCTCGAAGACGATGTCCAGCGCCAGCGGCTGCGGCGTGAAAGCGCGGCTCTCTTCGGTGGGCACGAGTTCGAGCCGGATCCTCTGGCCGGCCCGCAGCTTGCGCGCCGACACCGTCGCCACCCGTCCGTCGACCCACACGTGGCCCCGCTCGACCAGGGATTGCAGGTGGTTGCGCGAGAACTCCGCGGCCATGCGCACCAGCAGTTTGTCCAGCCGCTGCCCGTGGGCTTCGGCATCGACGGTCATTTCGCGCAGTTCGTGATCGGCCTGAGGCGCCTCGCCCGCGTCGGCCGCTTCGTCGACATCGGCCACCGCAGGGCGCTCCCTATAATTTGCGTCGGTTCCACTTCCAGCCGACGCTGGCACCCCGGCTGCCACCATGTCCATGACGGGTCTTCGTGTGAAGCGGCTCGCCGCCGCCCTAGGGGTGCTCGTCGTGGCCCTGGCCGGTTGCAGCAGTACGAAATCGGATGACAACGCTGGCGGGCCGCTGACCGCCAGCGTCGATCAATTGTATTCACAGGCCAAGTCGGAGATGGCCAGCGGCACCTGGGACAGTGCCGTCAAGACGCTGGAGCGGCTGGAAGGCCGTGCGGCCGGCACCGTGCTGGCCCAGCAGGCGCAACTGGACCTGGCCTACGTCTACTGGCGCAGCGGTGACCGCGCGCAGGCGCTGGCGACCGTCGAACGCTTCATCAAGTTGAACCCGTCGAGCCCGGCGCTCGACTATGCGCTGTACCTGCGCGGCGTGGTGAACTTCAACGACGACATCGGCGTGATGGGCAGCCTGGCAGGCCAGGACCTGGCCGAGCGCGACCCGCGAGCGATGCGCGACTCGTATCAGGCCTTCAAGCAACTGGTCGACCAGTTCCCCGACTCGGCCTATGCCGAAGATGCGCGCGTGCGCATGGACTACATCATCAACACGCTGGCCGAGTACGAGCTGTACGTGGCGCGCTACTACTACCGCCGTGGCGCTTACGTGGCCGCGGTCAATCGTGCGCAGCAGGCGGTCAATGATTTCCGCGGCGCGCCGGCCACCGAGGAAGCGCTGTACATCATGGTGCTGAGCTACGACCGGCTCGGCCTGGACACGCTGCGCGACGATGCGGACCGCGTCTTCAAGCAGAACTTCCCCAACAGCACGCTGCCGAGCCAGGGGCTGCGCAAGGGCGGCGGCACCTCCTGGTGGCACATCTGGAACTGAGGCCGCCACAGCCGTGAACGCCGGCGCGCACGTTCAGTGCGCCGCAGCCAGTTCTGCCAGCCAGGCCATCGCCTGATCCTCCTGCGCCAGCGGCTGCATCGGCGGCAGTGCCGCCCGCAGCCGGTTGCCGTAGGACATCTGGCGCAGCCTCGGGTCGCAAACCACCAGCAGGCCGCGATCGGTTTCGCTGCGGATCAGGCGGCCGGCGCCCTGCTTCAACGACACGGCGGCTTCGGTGACGAAATACTCTGCGAAGGCATTGCCGCCGCGGGCTTCGATGCGCCGCACCCGCGCCTGCACCAGCGGATCGTTCGGCGGAGGGAACGGCAGCTTGTCGATGATCACGCACTGCAGCGCATCGCCGGGCACGTCGATGCCTTCCCAGAAGCTCTGCGAGCCGACCAGCACGCAGTCGCGGCCATCGCCGAATCGCTGCAACAGCGCCCGCTTCGGCTGGCTGCCTTGCACCAGCACCTCCATGGGCGAACCGCTGCGTGCGAGCGCGTCGCGCAGCGCCTCGGCGATGAGCGGCAGCACCCGCAGCGTGGTCGTCAGCACGAAGCAGCGCCCGCGCAGCGCCCGCGCGCAGCGTGCCGCCAGCGCGCCGACCGCAGCCGGATGCGAAGCTTCGTTCGGCTTGGGGAAAGGCAGCGGCACCCACAGCCGCGCGTGCGCCGCATAGTCGAAGGGGCTGCCGTAGCGCTGCGTGACCGCGTCTTCCAGCCCGGCGGGTACGGTGAACCAGCTCAGGCCGGCGTCGTCACCGAGCGTGGCGGACGTGAATATCCAGGCCTTCGACGCCGCCTGCCGCTGCTCACCGAACAGCGCGCGGATGTCCAGCGGCGACTGCACCAGCCGCGCCTGTTGCGCCGATAGGTCGATCCAGCGGACGTGATCATCCGGCGCCGGCTGCGCGAACTGTTGCGCCAGCCGGGCCAGCGCCTGCGCCCGTTCCTGCAGCTTGTCGAAGTCCGGGCCGACCGCCAGCACGTCCTGCAGCGCCTCCTGCACGGCCTGTGCGGCATCCGCCACGGCTTGCAGGCCGTCGGCCCACCCCGCGGAGCCGGCGCGCTCGTCCCAGCCCAGCTTCAAGCTGCCACGCACGTCGCGCAGCGGCCCGGCGCACCGCAGGCGCAACTGCCGCGCGCCCTGCTCCAGCGTGCCGCACAGCTGCTGCCAGTCGCGCAGGCCGCGCGCCTGCTGCAATCCGATGGCCAGCAGGTCGCGCGCGAAGTCGATCAGTTGCCCGGTGCCGAGCATCGTGCCGAGGAACTGCACCCCGGTCTCCACCAGCTGATGCGCCTCGTCGAACACCGCGATGTCCACCGTCGGCAGCAGCTCGGCCACGCCACTGTCGCGCAGTGCCATGTCGGCGAAGAACAGATGGTGGTTGACTACCACCAGGTCCGCCGCCATCGCCTCGCGCCGCGCCTGCATGACGTGGCAGGACTTGAACTGCGGGCAGTCGCTGCCCAGGCAGTTGTCGCGCGTGGAGGTCACCAGCGGAATCACCGGCGAGCGCTCGTCCAGGCCTTCGATCTCGGCCAGATCGCCGCTGCGCGTGGCCTGAGCCCAGGTCTCGATGCGGGCCAGTGCACGCACGGCCCAGCGGTCCGGCAGTTCGGCGCCACGACGAGCCTGCTCCAGGCGGTGCAGGCACAGGTAACTGGAGCGTCCCTTCAGCAGCGCCAGCGTGACGGGCACGCCCAGCGCGTCGCGCAGGCGCGGCAGGTCACGCAGGAAGAGCTGGTCCTGAAGGCTCTTGGTGGCGGTGCTGACCAGCGCCCTGCGGCCCGACAGCAGCACCGGCACCAGGTAGGCGAAGGTCTTGCCCACGCCCGTGCCGGCCTCGGCCACCAGGGCGCTGCGCTGCACGATGGCCCGCACCACCTGCTCGGCCAGGCGCTGCTGTACTTCCCGTTGCGCCAGCGCAGGATCGCTGCGCTGCAACGCACCCTGGCTGGAGAAGGCCAGCGCCACCTGCTGCGACAGGCTGTCGATGCCGGCTTCGTCCACCGGCGGAGGCTCGACCGCGTTCAAGCCGGCGTCGGAGGTTCGAGCTCCAGTTCCAGGCGCGCGATGCGGTCGCGCAGCATCAGGCGGCGCTTCTTCAGGCGCCGAAGCGCCAGATCGTCGAGCGGCAGGCTGAGCACCATGCGATCGATCATGTCGTCCATGTCCGCGTGTTCCATCCGGAGTTCGATCAATTGCCGCTGAACCGAGTGCAAGTTGTCATTGATTTGCGGACTTTCGCTCATGCAGCCGAGTTTATATTTGCCGCCATGAATGCACCAGAACAGGCCTTCCGCATCACGGCGGCCACCGGCCTGCACCGCGGCGATCGTGCCTACCAGCAGGATCAGGTGGAAGTCATCACGCACGCCAGGGTGCCCGGGTGCGCGCTGGGTGTGGTGGCCGACGGCATGGGCGGCAAGAGCGGTGGACGCAAGGCGGCCGACCAGGTGATGCTGACGGCCCGCCAGCTGTTCGAGCGCTACGTGCCGTCGAAGGACGAGCCGGCACAGGCGCTGCGCCAGCTGGTCATGGAATCGCACCTGATGATCAAGCTGACGGCGATCACCTCGGAGGAGGAGCCGCACAGCACGCTGGCCGCGTTCCTGGTGAACCCGACGCTGGATGCCACCCTCGCCCATGCCGGCGACTCGCGCGTCTACCATTTCCGGGGGCCGGACATGCTGTCGCGCACCACCGACCACTCGTTCGTGCAACGGCTGATCGACGAAGGCCGGCTCACCGAAGAAGAGGCGCTGACCCATCCCCAGGGCAACCTGCTGACGGGCTGCCTGGGGACGCACCAGGATCCGCCGCTCGCCGTGACACAGCTCGGACGCCTTGGTTTCGGCGATGCTCTGTTGGCTTGCAGCGACGGCCTGTGGCACTACTTCACGCCCAAGGAACTGGGCGCCATCCTGCATGCGCTGCCGCCGCGGGAAGCCAGCGAGATGCTGGTCAACAAGGCGCGCCAACGCGCCCGCGGCGGCGGCGACAACCTGTCGCTGGCGATCCTGCGCATCGACCCGCTGGCCTGACTAGAACTCGCGCACGCGCAGGAAGCTGGCGAAGCGCGGCACGCCCTCACCGGTGAACCCGCGGTGGCTGAAGCTGACCCAGCTGCCCGGCGCAGGCGGTGCTTCGCGCTCGCTGTCGCTGAAGCCGGTGCCGAGCAGGAACTCGGTGCCGTCCGCCGTCCGGACTCGCAGTGCGCCCAGGCGGCCTGCGTGGCGACCGCGCCCGGCCACGTGGCCGATGACCAGAGCCTCGGCGTCCTGCTGCGGCTTCAGCTTCAGAAGCGCCTGGCTGCGCCCCGTGTGGTAGGGCGCGTCGGCCCGGTGCAGCATCAGGCCTTCGCCGCCTG
>JBGAII010000122.1:0-14025 GCA_044225625.1 Rubrivivax sp. | reverse complement strand
CACATAGGCCAGCGTCTTGTCGTCCA
Source organism: Rubrivivax sp. (assembly GCA_044225625.1). GTDB lineage: Bacteria > Pseudomonadota > Gammaproteobacteria > Burkholderiales > Burkholderiaceae_C > Rubrivivax. The sequence goes on along the minus strand of JBGAII010000122.1, from coordinate 13,999 downwards.
CCGCCACCAGCCCGGCGCGCGCACCGGCCTCGATGGCCATGTTGCACACCGTCATGCGGCCTTCCATGCTGAGCGCGCGGATGGCCGAGCCGCCGAATTCGATGGTGTAGCCGGTGCCGCCGGCCGTGCCGATGCGGCCGATGATGGCCAGCACGATGTCCTTGGCGGTGACGCCACGCTGCAGCGTGCCTTCCACCTTGACGAGCATGTTCTTGGCCTTCTTGGCCAGCAGCGTCTGCGTGGCCATCACGTGCTCGACCTCGCTGGTGCCGATGCCGTGCGCCAGCGCACCGAAGGCACCGTGCGTGCTGGTGTGGCTGTCGCCGCAGACGACGGTCATGCCCGGCAGCGTGGCACCCTGCTCCGGCCCGATGACGTGCACGATGCCCTGGCGCTTGTCCAGGAACGGGAAGTACGCCGCCGCGCCGAAGGCCTTGATGTTGGCATCGAGCGTGACCACCTGCTGCTTGCTGGTCGGGTCGGTGATGCCGTCGTAGCCGCGTTCCCAACCGGTGGTCGGCGTGTTGTGGTCGGCGGTGGCGACGATGGAGCTGGTGCGCCAGACCTTGCGCCCGGCCAGGCGCAGGCCTTCGAAGGCCTGCGGGCTGGTCACTTCATGCACCAGATGCCGGTCGATGTACAGCACCGCGGTGCCGTCTTCTTCGGTATGGACGACATGGTCGTCCCAGAGCTTGTCGTACAGGGTGCGGGCAGTCATGGGGCGGGTTTCACCTTGGAGGAGCGGGATTGTCGCGCAGCCGCTGGCGGCGGGTGCGCATCGGGGGCGTTCGCCAGCGCCTGCGGGCACAGCGCAGCGACGAACTTCTGCAGCGCGGGCGGCAGCACCGACTGCTCGCGCACCGCCAGGCGGTATTCGCGTTCGGCCAGTTCGTCCTGCAACTCCAGCACGACCACGTCGAACAGCCGCGCCAGCCGCTCGGTCACCGCGGCCGGCAGCACAGCCACGCCCAGGCCGGCCTCGACCAGTTGCACGATCGCATCGAAGCCACGCACATGCAGCCGCGCGTCGAGGTGGCGGCCCAGCGCCTCGGCGCGCTCGCGCATGCGCTCCTGCGCAGCGGCACCCAGGTGCAGCCCGATCAGGTCGAAATCGAGCAGCGCGTCGAAGCCGACCGCGCTGCGCCGCGCCAGCACGTGGCCGCGCGGCACCACGACCGCCAGCCGGCTGCGCGCATAGGGCCAGTGCCGCAGCCTCGGGTCGTGCACCGGCGGCACGAAGATGCCGACATCGGCGCGGCCTTCGGCCACCGCCGCCTGCACTTCGGCGCTGGTCAGGTCCTCCAGGCTGATGCGGATGCCGGGGTGCGCGCGGGCGAACGCCGCCAAGTGCGCGGGCAGCACTTCGGCAATGGCGCCGGCGGCGGCAGCCACACGCAACTGGCCCTGAATGCCGCGGCCGAACTCCTGCACCTCGTTCTCCAGCGCGTGCAGTTGCGCGCGCAGCGAACGCACATGCCGCACCAGCGCATGGCCCGCAGCGGTGGGCTCGACGCCGCGGGCCCTGCGCTCGAACAGCGGCACGCCGAGGCGCGTCTCCAGGTCGCTGAGGCGCTTGCTCGCCGCCGCCAGCGCCAGGTGCTCACGCGCCGCGCCGCGGGTGATGCTGCGGGTTTCGGCAACGGCGAGCACGAGGTCGAGGGTCTGGAGGTCGAAGCGCATCGAAAGCCCTGTCGGGCAAGCAACACCTCATCTTGCCACGAAGGCTCGATGATTTCTCTCCAAAGAACCCAACCCAGCCTTCGCACACAGGAAAGCCTCCAGCAGCTCTTCTGCTGCCAGCCTGCGACCGTGTCAAGGCTCAGCGTGACACCCAGGCGGCGATCGGCACCCGCACCGCCAACGGCCGATGCCCCTCCTGCCCATTGGGCAAGCGCGTGGGGGCAAACGCGTGTCAGGATGGCCGCAGCACCTGCTCCATGACTGCGTTCAGGGTCAGCACGGCATCGGATGTCAGCGACGGGGCGCGGAAAGCCACGTGCCCATCGGGCCGCACCAGCACCGCCCCTGAAGCTTCGATGCCGTAGAGGCCACAGAAGTCACCTTCGGGAACGAGATCACCGTCGTCGGCCACCCGGTAGGCACTGATGGACGGTCGCCCATGGGCAGCAGCAGCGTCGACCCAGGCCTGCCCCTGCGGACCGGCCAGCAAGACGAAGCGGCCATCGAACAGCATGACCGTCGACACCCGCCGGTCACCGTGCTGCACCCACAGGTGCGGGGCGCGCTGCCCCGGCTTGGCATGCGGCACGTAGTTCTGCACCGGGTCCGGCGTCGCCGGCGGCGCCACGTCGTCCGGCACGTAGGCGCCCGGGCCTTCGTAGTGCACGCCGAGATCGAGGCCGACCCAGTTGCCGTACTGCGCCGAGCCCTCGATCAGTCGGCGCCTTTCCTCGGCGCTGCCAGCGGCGCGCACGGCCGCCATCAGCTGGTCAATGTAGCCGGCATTGGTGCGGCCGAAGGCCATCACGCGGCTGGCGACCTCGCGCCGCTCGCTGTCGAAGGTGTCCAGCAGCGCCGCGGTTGCCTCGCCGCGCAGCACCGCGCCCAGCTTCCACACCAGGTTGTGCGCGGTCTGCAGGCCTGTGTTGAGGCCGAAGCCACCGTAGGGCGGCACCTGGTGCGCCGCATCGCCCACCAGCAGCAGCCGCCCCTGCCGCAGGCGGTCCGACAGCATCATCGACAGCGTGTAGGTGTAGGTCCTGGCGATCTCGAACTCGACGCGGCCCGCGTCGGCGCCGCCGACCATCTCGCGCAAGCGTGCCAGCACGCGATCCTGCGTCCACGATTCGGGCGGATCCTGCTGCGGATCGAACTGGATCTGGATCGCCCATGCCTGCTCGCCGTCCAGCGGCTGGAACAGGCCTTCGCGGCCGGGCGCCAGCGTCCAGATCAGCGTGCCCTCGCGGCCGGCGGTGAAGCGGCTCAGGTCGGCGCGCACGTGGCAGTTGACGAACGAGCGCAGGTTGGCGCGCCCCTGCTCGCCGATGCCGGCCATCTGGCGCAGCGGGCTGCGCCCGCCGTCCGCGGCGACGAGATAGCGGCAACGCACGCGCGCGCTGGAGCCGTCGGCGCGCTGCAGCGTGACGACGACCTGCTCGCTGTCCTGCTCGAAGCCGGTCACGCTGGTGCGAAAGCGGATATCCGCCTCGCGGTACGCGGTGGCGGCGCGGTAGAGCATCGGGTCGATGCGGTCCTGCGCCGCGACACGGTAGTCGCACGGCGACACGGCGGCGTGGCTGCCGGGCCGCGTCGCCGAGGGCATCACACCGACCAGCGCGCCGGCCAGCGTCTCGGTATAGACGAAGCATTGCGTCCACAGCGGCGGCAGCGAGAAGGCCGCGACCTCGTCGTCCAACCCGAGCTGGGTCAGGATCTCGGCGCTGCGCACCGTGATGCCGCGCGCTCGCGGCAGCTGACTCACCGCCTCGCGCTTTTCGACCACGAGGTGGCGGATGCCCTGCCGCGACAGCAGGATCGACGTGGCCAGGCCGACCGGCCCGGCGCCGCAGACGAGCACGGGGACATCTTCGGGAAGCGATGCGTGGGCAGTCATGGTTGTCTCCTGTTCGATGTCTTCAGTCCCGGTAGCTGGGGTCCAGCCGGTCGAGCATGCGTCGCAATGCGTGCCAGTCGCGATCACGGATGAAGCTGTTGGAGCCTGCAAACTGCTGTGCCGCACGCTCGCAGACGGTATCCGGCGGCAGCACGACGGCGGCACCGCCGGCCAGCGCATCGATCTGGATCTGGCAGGCCATCTCCAGGTAATACATGTTCTCGAAGGCGGCGCGCACCGTGGTTCCGGTGGTCAGCAGCCCGTGGTTGCGCAGGATCAGCGCATCGTGGCTGCCCAGGTCGTGCACCAGGCGCAGCTGCTCTTCCAGGTCGAGCGCGATGCCTTCGTAGTCGTGATAGCCGATGCGGCGATGAAAGCGCATCGCATGCTGCGACATCGCCAGCAACCCCTCGCGCTGCGCGGAGACCGCCACGCCGGCGCGCGTGTGCGTATGGAAGACGCAGGCCACGTCCGGCCGGGCGCGGTGGATGGCCGCATGGATGACGAAGCCGGCCGGGTTGGTGTCCAGGTCGCCCGCGTCCACCGGCCGCCCGTCCAGATCGACTTTGATCAGGTTGGACGCGCTGACCTCGGTGTACAGCAGCCCGAAGGCGTTGATCAGGAAGTGGTCGTGCCGGCCCGGCACGCGCAGCGAGATGTGGTTGTAGATCATGTCGGTCATGCGGTAGTGGGCGCACAACCGATAGCACGCGGCCAGGTCGACGCGCGCCTCCCACTCCTCGGCGCTGACTTCCGTGCGGGTGCGCTGCCGGCGCTGCTCGAGCAGGCGCATCCAGTCCTGCGCGCTGCGCTGCGGTGCATCGGGGATGGCGACGGTCGGGGTCATGGGCGGGCTCCTGCAGAAAGGTCGACGAGGGCGGCGCCGTTCGCCAGGGCGGTCGAGCCTTCGGCAGGCGCAACTGCGGCGCCCTTGGCCGCATCGGTACCCGGCGCGCAGTGGCCATGGTCGCTGTCGATCTCGACGTAACTTGCGCGCACGCCGGCGTCGGCGAAGCGCTGCAGGACCTGCGGCGCCTGCGCCGCAGGGACGACCCGGTCGCTGCGCGACAGCACGTACAGCAGCGGTGCACGGATCCGCGCCAGTTGCGTACTCACATCGAAGTCGGCCATCGCCTGGAAGATCACCAGCAGCGCGTTGGCGTCGAAGCCCTCCGCCCAGTGCGCGGCCAGACGCTCGAGTTCGGCGTTGCGCGCGCCGGCGTCCGGGAAGCGCGCGGCCAACGCCGCTTCGGCGCCAAACGCGCGCAGCCCGTCCAGACGGCGCGCGCGCAGCAACGGACGCAGGTCGGCCAACCCATAGTAGTCGCCGCCGTGGAAGGCGGGCTCGGCCAGCAGCCGCGCACGCAACGCCGCCACGTCCACCCCACCGAACTTCGGCGCTGCGGTGACGCACACCAGCGCGTCCATGAACCCGGGATGGTCGACGCCCCATTGCAGCACCTGCGCACCGCCGAAGGAGGCGCCGGCCACCGCCGCCAGGTGGTCGATGCCCAGATGGGCCAGCAGCGCACGCTGCCCCGCCACGATGTCGGCCACGCCGATGCGCGGAAAGCGCGCACCGTAGGGCCGGCCGGCGCGCGGATCGATGCTGCCGGCGTGCGTGGAGCCGTAGGGCGAGCCCGGTACGTTGGGGCAAATCACGAACCAGCGATCGGTATCGATGGCCCGGCCCGGGCCGACAAGCGCGCTCCAGCCGCCGTCCACTGGCTGCGAACCGTCGAGGATCATGTCCGGGCCGCCGGTATAGCCGTGCGCCACCAGCACGACGTTGCGGCGATCGGGCGCCAGCGTGCCGCGCGTGGCATAGGCGATGCGCACTTCCGGCAGCACCGCGCCCGACGCGAGCGTCACGTCCGTCTGCGTGAAGGTGTGGAGCGTCATCGGATCGCTCGCCTCAGTCCATGCGGATGCCGGACTTCTTCACCACGTCCGCGTACTTTGCCGACTCGGAGGCGAGGAAGGCCGCGAACTGCGCGGGCGTTGCGACGAAGGGGTCGTAGCCGGACGCCAAGTAGATCGGCTTCAGGTCAGGATCGGCCAGCACGGCCTCGACGTCGGCACGCAGGCGCTCGGTCAGCGCAGGCGGCAAGCCCTTGGGGCCGACGATCATCGCCCAGCCGGAGACCTCCAGGCCCGAGGGGCCACCCGACTCGGCCAAGGTGGGCACGTCGGGTGCGCCGGGGTAGCGCTTGTCGGACATCACGGCCAGCGGCTTGATGCGGCCGCCGAGCACACGCACCGCCGACAGCGTGCCCATCGCGAAGTCGAGCTCGCCGGAGGCCACGCCGGTGTACATGAGGTTCGGGTCCTTGTAGATGATGTGTTCCATCTGCGCCCCCGTGCGCGCCAGAAGCTCGGTCGTGCCGAGGTGGACCGGGTTGCCGACCGACCACGAACCGTAGTTCAGCTTGCCGGGCCGGGCCTTGGCCGCGGCAAGGATTTCACCCACCGAGCTGTACTTGCTCTGCGCGGAGACGAGCACGAAGAACTGCGCATGCAGCATCGGCGACAGCACCTCGAAGTCCTTCGCCGGGTCGTAGGGCAGCTTGCGGAAAAGGTGCGGATAGGCCACCACCTGCAAGCCGTCGAGCAGCAGCAGATTGATCTCGTCGCCACCGCCCCGCTTGAAGGCATCGATCGCGATGAAGCCGTTGCCGCCCGGGCGGTTGTCGACGATGACCGGCTGCCCCCAGCGCCGCTGCAGCTTGGGCGCCATCGTGCGCAGCAGCGCATCGGTGCCGGAGCCCGGTGGAAACGCGGTGACGAAACGCACCGGTTTGGGCAGCGGCGTCGGCTGCGCCTGGGCCACGGCCGGGACATGAAGGGCGCTCAGCGCGGGCGCGGCCAGGGCCGCGAGCGCGGCGCGAAGCAGGGTTCGGCGCAACTTGGTCTCCTTGTGCTTCTGATGCGAAGGATCGTAGGAGGCGCGCCCCATCGACGCCAATGAAGGCTGGGCCTGTTACAGATAAGCGGAGCGAATGAAGGGGCGGGTAAGCCCTGGAAGCCCGGCGCAGCGGGCGGCGCCGCGCTGCCGCGCTTCAGCCCCGAGACGGATCGCGCAGTGCGGCCCCGGCCTCTGCGATCAACCAGCGGTGCGCCGCACTCGCGCCGTGGCGCGCGTGCCAGTAGATGCGCACCTCGAAGGGTGGCAGCGGGAACGGCAGCGGCAGCGCGCGGATGCCGCCGGCCTCCGTCAGCGCCTGCGCCACCCGATCCGGCACCACCACCAGCAACTCGCGTTGCGCCAGCAGGCGCGGCAGCCCGAAGAACAGCGGCACGTGGGCCACGACACGGCGCGACAACCCGCGCTCGGCCAGAGCGTCGTCGACCAGCCGGTTGCCGGCGGTCGGCGTCGACAGCGCCACATGGCGGGCTGCGGCGAAAGCCTCCAGCGTGAGCTGCTCGCCGATGGCCGGGTGCCGCTCGGACAGCAGGCAGGCGTAGTGCTCTTCGAACAGCACTTCGCTGCGTGCCACCGCCTCCAGCGCCGGCAGGTTGCCGATCACGGCGTCGAGGCGCCCGGTGGTCAGGCTCTCGTCGACCTCGGCGTCGATCTTGCGGATCTCGATCTCGACCTGCGGCGCCAGCGCCTGCAGGCGCCGCAGCAGCGGGTAGGCAAAGGACATCGCACCCATGTCGGACATCGCGATGCGGAAGCGCCGCGTCGATCGTGCCTCGTCAAAGCGGTCCGACGGCTCCAGCGTGCTCTCCACCGCCTCCAGCGCCTGAGCGAAGCGCTCGTACAACTGGTCGGCCAGCGTCGTCGGCGCCAACCCATGCAGTCCGCGGACAAACAGCGGGTCGCCGTAGACCGAGCGAAGCTTCGACAGGGCATGGCTCAGCGCCGGCTGCGTCAGTGCCAGCCGCTCGGCGGCACGGGTCACGCTTTGCGCCTCGTAGATGGCGACGAACGCGCGCACCAGGTTGAGATCCAGTCGCGACACGCTATGGACCATCACGCCATGGCAGACAGACGGACATCGCCAGCCCAGCCGACGCCAGGATCAACACGGCCCGTAGCCTCGGGACGTTGCCGTCGCCGATCGAAGGGCTCGCTGCCGGCATCGACGGTCCGACAATCCTTCACCCCAGTGCCACCACCACTTCCGGCGGCGCCTGCACCAGCTCGATCAGCACACCCTCGCCACCCAGCGGGAACTGCTCGTTGCCCTTCGGGTGGATGAAGCAGATGTCGTGGCCCGCCGCGCCCTTTCGGATGCCGCCCGGCGCGAAGCGCACGCCGTTCGCCGTCATCCATGCCACCGCCTTCGGCAGGTCGTCGACCCACAGACCCACGTGGTTCAGCGGCGTGCTGTGCACCGCCGGCTTCTTGTCCGGGTCCAGCGGCTGCATCAGGTCGACCTCGACCGCATGCGCACCCTCGCCCAGCGCGCAGATGTCCTCGTCGACGTTCTCGCGCTCGCTGACGAACGTGCTCTTCACACTCAGGCCGAAGATGTCGACCCACAGCGCGCGCAGCTTGTTCTTGTCCGGCCCGCCAATGGCGATCTGCTGCACGCCCAGGATGCGGAAAGGCTTGTTGTCGCTCATCGCCGGTCCTTTCAGGCGAAACGGATGATCGGCTGGTCCACCGCCAGACTCTCGCCCTTGGCGGCCATCACCTCGGCCACGGTGCCGTCCTGCGCGGCGGTGAGGATGTTCTCCATCTTCATCGCCTCGATCACCGCCAGCCGCTCGCCGGCCTGCACCGCCTGGCCGGGCTTGACGACGATGTCCGACAGCAGCCCGGGCATCGGCGACAGCAGGAACTTGCTCATGTCCGCCGGCGGCTTGAAGGGCATCAGCCGCATCAGCTCGGCTGCACGCGGGCTCAGCACCATCGCCTCGATGGCGCGGCCGTTGTGCGCCACGCGCAGCCACACGCCCTGCCGCTCCAGCTGCACCGTGAAGGGCTGGCCGTTGCATTGACCGCTGGCGCGGATGTCGCGGAAGCGCCAGTCGCTGGACAGCGTGTAGCTGCGCTCGCCGACCTGGACCAGCATCTGGCCGTTGGCCTGCACCGTCACCGGATGGTGGCGGTGCTGCCCGTCGTCCGCCTTGACCACGACGACGAATTCGTCCTGGATGCGCACGCCATGCCCCGGCAGTTGCCCGCTGATGCCCGCGGCGCGACGCCGATAGGCCCGGTTGGCGGCAGCGGCGATGGCGATCAGGAAATCCGGGTCCTCGTGCGTCACGTCACCGGCGCGGAAGCCGTGCGGATAGTGCTCGGCGATGAAACCGGTGTTGAAGTCGCCGGCGACGAACTTCGGGTGCGCCAGCAGCGCCGACTGGAACGGGATGTTGCTGGCCACGCCGCGGATCACGAAGGCATTCAGCGCTTCGCGCATCTTCGCGATGGCCTCGTTGCGGTCGCGGCCGTGCACGATCAGCTTGGCGATCATCGAGTCGTAGTACATCGGGATCTCGCCGCCTTCGTACACGCCGGTATCGACGCGCACGCCGCCGTCCTGCGGCACCGGCGCCGCAGCCTCCATGCTCGTCGCCGGCGGCTGGTAACGCACCAGCCGGCCGGTGGACGGCAGGAAGTTGCGGAACGGATCCTCGGCGTTGATGCGGCATTCGATGGCCCAGCCGCGCCGCGGAATGTCGGCCTGCGTGAACCCGAGCTTCTCGCCGGCGGCGACGCGGATCATCTGCTCCACCAGGTCCAGCCCGGTGATGCTTTCGGTGACCGGATGCTCGACCTGCAGCCGCGTGTTCATCTCCAGGAAATAGAAGCTCTGGTCCTTGCCGACCACGAACTCCACCGTGCCCGCGCTCTGGTACTTCACCGCCTTGGCCAGCGCCACCGCCTGCTCGCCCATCGCCCTGCGCGTCGCTTCGCTGATGAACGGCGACGGCGCTTCCTCGATCACCTTCTGGTGGCGGCGCTGGATCGAACATTCACGCTCGTGCAGGTAGACCACGTTGCCGTGCGCATCGCCCAGCACCTGGATCTCGATGTGGCGCGGGCTCTCGACGAACTTCTCGATGAACACACGGTCGTCACCGAAGCTGTTCTTGGCCTCGTTGCGGCAGGCCGTGAAGCCCTCGAAAGCCTCCTTGTCGTTGAAGGCCACGCGCAGGCCCTTGCCGCCGCCGCCGGCGCTGGCCTTGATCATCACCGGGTAGCCGATGTCCTTGGCGATCTTCACCGCCGACTCGGCCGTCTCGATGACGTCGTTGTAGCCGGGGATGGTGTTGACCTTGGCTTCGCCGGCCAGCTTCTTCGACGCGATCTTGTCGCCCATGGCGGCGATCGAATAGTGCTTCGGGCCGATGAAGACGATGCCTTCGTCCTCGACGCGCTTGGCGAACTCTTCGTTCTCCGACAGGAAGCCGTAGCCCGGGTGCACCGCCTCGGCGCCGGTCTGCTTGCAGGCCTCGATGATGCGATCGGCCCGCAGGTAACTCTCACGGCTGGCCGCGGCGCCGATGTGCACCGCCTCGTCGGCCAGTTCCACGTGGCGGGCGTCGCGGTCGGCGTCGGAATAGACAGCGACCGTGGCAATGCCCATCTTCTTCGCGGTCTTGATGACGCGGCAGGCGATCTCCCCGCGATTCGCAATCAGGATCTTCTTGAACATGGTTCGCCTCAGAGGGGAATATTGCCGTGCTTGCGCCACGGGTTGTCCAGCTTCTTGTCCTTCAGCATCGCCAGCGAACGGCAGATGCGCTTGCGCGTCTCGTGCGGCTGGATCACGTCGTCGATGAAGCCGCGCGCGCCGGCGACGAAGGGGTTGGCGAAGCGCGCCTTGTATTCGGCCTCGCGCGCCGCCAGCTTGGCCGCGTCCTTCTTCTCCTCGCGGAAGATGATCTCCACCGCGCCCTTGGCGCCCATCACCGCGATCTCGGCATTCGGCCAGGCGAAGTTGACGTCGCCGCGCAGGTGCTTGCTGCTCATCACGTCGTAGGCGCCGCCGTAGGCCTTGCGCGTGATCACCGTCACCTTCGGCACCGTGCATTCGGCATAGGCATACAGCAGCTTGGCACCGTGCTTGATGATGCCGCCGTACTCCTGGCTGGTGCCGGGCATGAAGCCGGGCACGTCGACGAAGGTCACCACCGGGATGTTGAAGGCGTCGCAGAAGCGCACGAAGCGCGCCGCCTTGATGCTGCTCTTGATGTCCAGGCAGCCGGCCAGCACCATCGGGTTGTTGGCGACGATGCCCACCGTCGAGCCTTCCATGCGGGCGAAGCCGATGACGATGTTCTGCGCATAGTCGGGCTGCAGTTCGAAGAAGTCGCCGTCGTCGACGACCTTGATGATCAGTTCCTTGATGTCGTAGGGCTTGTTCGGGTTCTCGGGCACCAGCGTGTCCAGCGACAGGTCGGCGCGGTCGGCACTGTCGGCGCCGCGCCGCACGGGGGGCTTGTCGCGGTTGTTCAGCGGCAGGTAGTTGAAAAAGCGCCGCAGCATCAGGATCGCTTCGACGTCGTTCTCGAAGGCCAGGTCGGCGACGCCGCTCTTGGTGGTGTGCGGGCTGGCACCGCCCAGCTCCTCGGCCGTCACTTCCTCGTGCGTCACCGTCTTCACCACCTCGGGGCCGGTGACGAACATGTAGCTGCTGTCCTTCACCATGAAGATGAAGTCGGTCATCGCCGGGCTGTACACCGCGCCGCCGGCGCAGGGGCCCATGATCATGCTGATCTGCGGCACCACGCCGCTGGCCATGACGTTGCGCTGGAAGACTTCGGCATAGCCGCCCAGCGAGGCCACGCCTTCCTGGATGCGCGCACCGCCGCTGTCGTTCAGGCCGATGACCGGCGCGCCGACCTTCATTGCCTGGTCCATCACCTTGCAGATCTTCTCGGCATGCGCTTCCGACAGCGCGCCGCCGAAGACGGTGAAGTCCTGACTGAAGACGAACACCAGCCGGCCGTTGATCATGCCGTAGCCGGTGACGACACCGTCGCCCGGCGGCCGGTTGTCCTGCATGCCGAAGTCGGCGCAACGGTGCTCGACGAACATGTCCCATTCCTCGAAGCTGCCTTCGTCGAGCAGCAGCTCCAGTCGCTCTCGCGCCGTCAGCTTGCCCTTGGCATGCTGCGATTCGATGCGCTTGGCGCCGCCGCCCTGGCGGGCCGCCTCGCGCTTGCGTTCGAGCTGTTCAATGATGTCGTGCATGGGTCACCTTCGGTTGCGTGGCCAGGTTGTCGTCGGGAAGCCCGGCAGTGAGCATCAGGTCCACTGCCGTCTGAAGAATCGCGATGTGCCGGCGCCAGCCGCGGCCGTCGCCGGCGCGCAGACGCTGCACCCAGCGCAGCCGCCGCGCGGTGTCGGCCAACAGCTGCCGCACCGGCAGGCGCTCGGCCGCCAGTTCGGTGCGCAGCCTTGCGATGCATTCGGCGCGCTGCGCCGGCGATTGCGCGCGGAAGGCCCGGCCGCTCGAATGCAGGTAGGCCAGCCAGTCGCGGGCCTGCGCCTGCACGAGCGTCATCACTTCCAGCGGGTCGTCCTCGAAATCGATCATCGCCAGCGTGTCGCCGCTGGCGATGAAATTGCGCGCGAAGGCCTGGCTCAGGTACTGGTCGCGCGCGTGCAGGTCCACCAGCGTGCGCAGGCCGCGCTGCCACCAGTCGAGCGCGTCCGGCTGCTCCAGCAGCACGTCGAGCCGGGACTGGCCGAGCCAGCTCTGCACGAAGAACTCGGTCTCCACGTGCAGCAGCCGCGGCACCGCCACGCCCGCCGCGTCCAGGTTCTGCAGCCGCGCCACCTCGATGGCCTGGGCGCGGGCTCCGCCATGCGCCGGCGCGGCGCGCAGCAGCGGCAGGCCGATCAGCGCGGCAAAGCCGTTGAGCAGGCGGTAGCGCCAGGTCGGCCGCGCCGCGCGCTGACCCTTGACGATCACGCTGCCGACGCTGGTGTCGTGGAACAGCTCCACGCGGTGCCGGCGCCAACCGTCGCTGGCGCGGATGCGCTGCAGGTCCTCGGGCGTCATGCCGCGCGCTCCGCCGCCTGCGTCGACGCGGGGTCCAGGCCCATGGCGGCCAGCAGGCGGCGCGCCGCCACCGACGCGATCAGCCGCCCGTCACTCACCTGCTGCAGCGTGTCCGGCAAGGCGGTGCGCACCGCCGGGTGCTGGCGGAAGGCGGCGCGCAGGCCGGCGTCGATGCGCTCCCACATCCACGCCTTGGCCTGCTGCTGGCGGCGCTGCGCCAGCCGGCCGCTGACCGTCTGCAGCTCCCGGAAGCGCGCCACCTGCGCCCAGAACCCATCCAGCCCCTGGCTCTTCAGCGCGCTGAGCTGGATCACCTGCGGATGCCACAGCGTCTGGTCCATCGGATCGTGGTGGCCGTGCTGGCCGATCAGCCGCAGCGCCGAGGTGATCTGCGCGCGCGCGCGCGTCGCGGCATCTGGGTCGATGTCGGCCTTGTTGATGACCACCAGGTCGGCCAGCTCCATCACGCCCTTCTTGATGGCCTGCAGGTCGTCGCCGGCATTGGGCAGCTGCAGCAGCACGAACATGTCGGTCATGCCGGCCACCGCAGTCTCGCTCTGGCCGACGCCGACGGTCTCGACGATGACGATGTCGTAGCCGGCGGCCTCGGCCACCAGCGTCGATTCGCGCGTCTTCTCGGCCACGCCGCCCAGCGTGCCGGACGCCGGGCTCGGCCGGATGTAGGCGCGCTCATGCACCGACAGCTGCTCCATGCGTGTCTTGTCGCCGAGGATCGAACCGCCGGAGACGCTGCTCGACGGGTCGACCGCCAGCACCGCGACGCGATGACCCTGCGCAATGAGCCACAGCCCCAGCGCTTCGATGAAGGTGCTCTTGCCCACGCCCGGCACGCCGCTGATGCCCAGCCGCGTCGAGCGGCCGGCGTGCGGCAGCGCGGCGGCGAGCAACTCGTCGGCCTGCGCGCGGTGATCGGCGCGCGTGGACTCCACCATCGTGATCGCCTTGGCCAGCGCACGCCGCTGCGCCGGCCCGGGCGCCGCGAGCAGGGCAGCCGCCAGCTCGGCGGGGGTGGAGGGAGTGGACATCGGGCTCGGCCGTCGGACGATCAGCCGGCGGCCACGGCCTTGCGGATCTGCTCCAGCACGTCCTTGGCGCTGACCGGGATCGGCGTGCCGGGGCCGTAGATGCCCTTGACGCCGGCGGCGTAGAGCCCGTCGTAGTCCTGCTGGGGGATGACGCCGCCGACGAACACGACGATGTCGTCACCGCCCTGCTTCTTCAGCTCCTCGATGATCGCCGGCACCAGCGTCTTGTGGCCGGCCGCGAGCGTGGAGACGCCCACCGCGTGCACGTCGTTCTCGATGGCCTGGCGCGCGCACTCGGCCGGCGTCTGGAACAGCGGGCCGATGTCGACGTCGTAGCCGAGATCGGCGAACGCGGTGGCCACGACCTTGGCGCCGCGGTCGTGCCCGTCCTGCCCGAGCTTGGCGATCAGCAC
>JBGAII010000121.1:0-15824 GCA_044225625.1 Rubrivivax sp. | reverse complement strand
AACAGGCGGCCGGCCTCGGCCTGGCGCTGCACCGCCTGCAGCGCCTGCCGGCCGTCGGCCGCGCACTCGATGCGCATGCCCCACTGCTCGAGCACGGCCGTCGCGATCGTCATGTTGACGACATCGTCCTCGACCAGCAGCACCGACGCGCCCTGCAGCGCATCCGGCGCGGGCATCGTGGTGGCGGGCAGCGGCAGCTCGGCCCAGAAGCAGCTGCCCTGCTGCGGCTGGCTGTACACGCCGACCTCGCCGCCCATCAGCGCGGCCAGCTCGCGGCAGATCGACAGCCCGAGACCGGTGCCGCCATGGCGCTTGGTGAGCGAGTCGTCCGCCTGGCTGAAGGGCCGGAACAGGCGCGTCTGCATGTCGGGCTCGATGCCGACGCCGGTGTCGTGCACTTCGAGGCGAACGCGTTGCGCATCGAGGCGGCGCGCCACCAGGCGCACCTCGCCGTGGTCGGTGAACTTCAGCGCGTTGTCCAGGTAGTTGCGCAGGATCTGCTCGGTGCGCTTCGCGTCGCCGAGCACCTGGCCCTCCACGCCCTCGCCCAGCTCCATCCGCAGCGCGATCGGCCGGTCCTCGGCGCGCACCGCATACATGCGTTGCATCTTCCGCAGCAGCTCGCCCAGGTCGAAGGGTTCGATGACCAGTTCCAGCTTGCCGGCCTCGCCCTTGGACAGATCGAGGATGTCGGAGATCTTGTCGTTCAGCGCCCGCGCCTCCTGGCCGATCTGCGTCAGGTGCTGCTGCCGCTGCGCCTCGCCGGTGCCGCTGTCGGCGGCCAGGCGGGCCAGGCCGATCAGGTGGCCCAGCGGGTTCAGCAGCTCGTGGCTGGTGTTGGCCAGGAAGGCGCTCTTCGCGCGGCTGGCGGCCTCGGCCTGGTCGCGGGCGCGTTCCAGCGCCTGCTCGACCTGACGGCGCTCGGTGATGTCCTCGACGATCCAGATGGTGCCGCCGTGCGCCGGATGCGACGGGTCGATGGCCTTGCCGGTGACACGACCCAGGAAGGTGCTGCCGTCGAAGCGCCGTGCCTGGACCTCGATCTCCACCGATTCGCCGCGCGCCAGCGGCGGGTCGAGCTCGGCGCTCATGCGCTGGTAGTCGTCGTCGCTGTCCCAGACCACGCGTTCGCTCTGGCCCAGCAGCGCGCCGGCCGGCCAGCCGTACATCTGCTCGAAACGCGGGTTCGCCAGCACGAAGCGCTGGTCGCGCGTCACCGCGATGCCGATCGACGCGTTCTGCAGGATCGCCTCGCGCAGCAGCCGCTCGCGCTCGGAGCCGGTCACGTCGCGCGCGTTGATCACCAGGTATTCGCGCCGGTCCATCGCGAAGCGCGCGCCCGACACCAGCATCGACAGCGTCGCGCCGGCCTTGGTGGCGAACTCGGTGGGCATGTCCTGCACCTGGCCGTGGCTGCGGATCGCGGCGACGAAGCGCTCGCGGTCCTGTGCATGGCGCCAGATGCCGAGCTCCGCGGAGGTGTGCCCCACCACTTCGGCCGCGCCGTAGCCGGTCTGGCGCTCGAAGGTGCGGTTGACCATCGCATAACGGCCGGTGGCCAGGTCGGTCAGCGTGATCACGTCGGGGCTGGTGGCCACCAGGTGCGACAGCATCGCCTCGGAGCGGCGCACCGCGTCCTCGGCCTTCTTGCGCTCGGTGTCGTCGACGAAGATCGACAGCACGGCCGGACCGTCCGGCGTGTCCAGGCGCACGCCGGTGGCGCGCACCAGGACGCGGCGCCCGCCCTGCACGATCAGGCGGAAATCGGCCACCGGCAGTGCCTCGCCCGCTTGCATCTGCTGCAGCGCCTCGATGCGCCGGCGCGCACGTTCGCGCGAATCGCCGCCCTCGTAGACCGCCAGCAGTTCCTGCCCGACCATGGACTGCAGGTCGGCGAAGCCGAACATGTCGAGCGCGGCCGGATTGGCATCGAGCACGCGGCCCTGGGCATGCAGCACCAGCGGCGTGGGGATGCGCGAGAACAGCTCCATGTAGCGCGACTCGGTCGCGGCCAGGGCCTGACGGGCCTGCACGTCGGCGCTGACGTCGCGCGCCACGCCCCAATAGCCCAGGAAGACGGAATCGGCCGGCTGCCGCGGCTCGCCGCTGATCAGGAAATGCCGCACCTGACCGGGCACGCCCAGCCATTGCACCGGCAGATCGCGGAAAGGTTCGCGCGCCTCCAGGTGGGCGCGCAGCAGGTCCAGCGTGTCGTCGTCGATGCCGAACTCAGGCACCTCCCACGGCACCTGGCCGATGGCGCTGGCCTCGCCCATCGCACCGCCGACGCGTCCCTGGCGTCGGTAGGCGACGAGGCGGTAGTGTTCATCGATCTCCCAATAGGCGTCGGCGGCAATCGTCAGCAGGCCGCGAAAGCGCTTCTCGCGTTCCTCGGCCGAACGCACGTAGTTGGAGATCACGCGCGACACCAGCATGCCTCCGGCCAGGCCGGCGCCGATGACGATCAGGTGGATCAGCGCGCGCAGACCGAGGCTCTCGTCGGACATGCCGGCCCGCACGCCGGGCAGCCACTGACGCCACTGGGCATAGGCCAGGCCCAGCACCACCGCCGCGCTCAGGCCGCCGACGACCAGACCCATGCGCAGCCCGGCCACCGCACAGACCATGCAGGTCATCAGGCCGAAGAAGCCGAAGCCGGGGCCGGCGATGCCCCAGTCGAGCAGCGTGACGGCCAGCGTGATGACGCCGATCGAGGCGATGACGACCAGGGCCACCAGGTCTTCCAGGCGCGATGCGCCGGCGCGCATCGAGGTCGCCGCCAGCACCGCCAGCGCCGCGAAGGCCAGCACCAGCGGCCAGCGCGCGGCGGGCGTGGCCACGGTGGGCAGGAAGGTGAAGACCAGCGCCGCGATCACCGCCACCGCCGCGGCGGTGCCGAAGAAGTGCCGCGTGATCAGGTGCCGAACGGCGCGTTGCGGCGCTTCGGTATCCTCGATCGACGGGGGCGGTGATAAGGACAGGGCGGGCTTCATGACCTCTACGGTCCTCGCCAACGTCTTGTTGCAAGGCAGCAAGTTTGGCGCCAAGGGCGCCCAGCCGCAGCCGCGTTCTCGCCGTCAAGGGTATCAGTTCACGCTGCGTGCCGCATTCAGCTGTTGCCGTGTCGTCTGCGCCACGCGGCGGGCGGCTTCGGCATGGTCGGCGCCGGCCGAGGCATAGAGGATCGCCCGCGACGAGCTGACGACGATCGGCCCGTCGGGCCGCCAGCCGGCGCGCACCGTGGCCTCGGCATCACCGCCCTGGGCGCCGATGCCGGGGATCAGCAGCGGCAGCGTCGGCGCGATCTCGCGCACGCGGGCGATCTCTTCGGGATAGGTGGCGCCGACCACCAAGCCGAGCTGGCCGCCCGCGTTCCAGGGGCCCGCCGCCAGCCGCGCGATGTGTTCGTAGAGCATGCCGCCGCCGGCCAGGCGCTGGGCCTGCAGGTCGCTGCCGCCGGGGTTGGAGGTACGGCACAGCAGGATCAGGCCCTTGTCCGCATAACGCAGGTAGGGCTCGATGGAATCGAAGCCCATGAAGGGCGACAGCGTCAGCGCATCGGCGCCGTAGCGCTCGAAGGCCTCGCGCGCGTACTGCTCGGCGGTGGCGCCGATGTCGCCGCGCTTGGCATCCAGGATCACCGGCACCTGGGGTGCGACGCGGTGGATGTGTTCGATCAGCCGCTCCAGCTGGTCTTCGGCGCGCTGCGCCGCGAAGTAGGCGATCTGCGGCTTGAAGGCGCAGGCCAGGTCGCGGGTGGCATCGACGATGGACGCGCAGAAATCGAAGATGCGCGCCGCGTCGCCGCGCCAGGCGCCCGGGAACCTGGCCGGCTCCGGGTCCAGACCGACGCACAGCATCGAGTCGTTGGCCTGCTGCGCCTGGCGCAGCATGTCGATGAAGTTCATTCAGCCCCCCAGGCGCTGCGCGCCGGCCCCCGCGGCCCAAAGGAGGCCGCTTCGCAGCCCGTGGGGCGCGAGCGCTTTCGGAGCGGCCGTGCAGCGCTCATACCCGCTTCGCCAGCGCCGCCGCCAGACCGGTGTAGCCGGCCGGCGTCAACGCCAGCAGGCGCTGCTTGTCGGCCGCCGGCAGCTCCAGCGACTGGATGAACCTGCGCATCGCCGCCGCGGTGATGGCCTTGCCGCGGGTCATCGCCTTCAGCCGCTCGTAGGGGTTGGGCAGGCCATGGCGGCGCATCACCGTCTGCACCGCTTCGGCCAGCACCTCCCAGGCGGCGTCCAGGTCGGCCGCGAGTGCGGCTTCGTTCACCTGCAGCTTGCTTAAGCCCCGCTGCAGGCTGTCGTAGCCCAGCAGCGTGTAGCCCAGCGCCACGCCCATGTTGCGCAGCACGGTGCTGTCGGTCAGGTCGCGCTGCAGGCGGCTGATCGGCAGCTTCTGGCTCAGGTGCGTGAGCAGCGCGTTGGCCAGGCCGAAGTTGCCTTCGGCGTTCTCGAAGTCGATCGGGTTGACCTTGTGCGGCATCGTGCTGCTGCCGATCTCACCTTCGCGCAGCTTCTGCTTGAAGTAGCCCAGCGACACGTACGACCATACATCGCGCGCCCAGTCGATCAGGATGGTGTTGGCGCGCGTGAAGGCGTCGAACAGCTCGGCCATGTAGTCGTGCGGCTCGATCTGGATCGTGTACGGGTTCAGCGTCAGGCCCAGGCGCTTTTCCACCACGCGGCGAGCGAAGGCCGGCCAGTCCAGTTCGGGCACGGCGACGAGGTGGGCGTTGTAGTTGCCGACCGCGCCGTTCATCTTGGCCAGCAGCGGCACCGCGGCGATGCGCGCGCGCGCCGTCTCCAGCCGCGCGGCGACGTTCGCCACTTCCTTGCCCAGCGTGGTCGGGCTGGCGGTCTGGCCATGCGTGCGGCTGAGCATCGGCGTGGTGGCCAGCCCGTGCGCCATGCGCCGCAGCGTGGCGATGATCGCGTCCAGCGCCGGCAGCATGACCTCGGCCCGCGCGTGCTTCAGCATCAGCGCATGGCTGGTGTTGTTGATGTCCTCGCTGGTGCAGGCGAAGTGCACGAACTCGGCCGCGGCCGACAGTTCGGCATCGCCTTCGCAACCGGCCTTGATCCAGTACTCCACCGCCTTGACATCGTGGTTGGTGGTCTTCTCGATGTCCTTGATGGCCTGGGCGTCGGCTTCCGAGAAGGCGGCCACGCGTCGGCGCAGCCGATCGCGCGCGCCCTTGCTCAGCGGCTTGAACTCGGCCAGGCCGGCGTCGGACAGCGCGATAAACCATTCGACCTCGACCTGCACGCGGCGGTGCATCAGGCCGAACTCGCTGAGCAGCGGGCGCAGCGCCGCCACCTTGGCGGCATAACGGCCGTCCAGCGGCGACAACGCGGAAAGCGGGGAAAGACTCATGGCAGGCGCCGCCATGGCGGCGGCCGTGGGAATGCGGCGGGGGAAGCCCCGATTCTAGGAGCCCGGTCCGGGGCACCCGGGGTGCACCGCCACGCGGCATGGCATGTGCCTTGCTGATCCGCGACGCACCAGCCTGGGCACCCGGCCCGGCTGCTGGTAAAACAGCATCAACGGGCCTTGCCCGCTTTGCGGAGAACGCGCACATGAGCTCCAACCCTGCCACCCCGGCCGTCGCCAGCGGCCGGCTGTCGCCGGCCGACTATGCGCGCAACTTCGCCGACGCCCACCCGCCGCTGACCCCCGTGCAGGCACTGCTGGAGGCCGAGCGCTGCTACTACTGCTTCGACGCGCCCTGCACCACCGCCTGCCCGACCGGCATCGACATCCCCAGCTTCATCGCCCGCATCGCCCAGGGCAACCTGCGTGGTGCGGCGCGCACCATCCTGGAGGAGAACGTGCTGGGCGGCATGTGCGCCCGCGTCTGCCCGACCGAGGTGCTGTGCGAACAGGCCTGCGTGCGCAGCACCCAGGAGGACAAGCCGGTCGAGATCGGCCTGCTGCAGCGCCACGCCACCGACGCCTACTTCGACGCGCCGGGCGCGCCGCTGTTCAGTCGCGCGGCGCCCAGCGGCAGGCGGGTGGCCGTCGTTGGCGCCGGGCCGGCGGGGCTGTCATGCGCGCACCGGCTGGCCATGTTGGGCCATGCCGTGACGCTGTTCGACGACAAGCCCAAGCTCGGCGGGCTCAACGAATACGGCCTGGCCACCTACAAGACGGTGGACGGCTTCGCACAGAAGGAAATCGACTGGCTGCTGTCGATCGGCGGCATCGAGGTCAAGCCCGGCCACAGCCTGGGCCGCGACATGCACCTGGACGCGCTGACGCGCGACTACGACGCGGTGTTCCTGGGCCTGGGGCTGGCCGGCGTCAATACGCTGGGCATCGCCGAGCCGGCCGACACCGCGGCCCGGCCGGCGGTGGATTTCATCGCCGAGCTGCGCCAGGCCGAATCGCCGGCCGCGGTGCCGGTGGGCCGGCGCGTGGTGGTCATCGGCGGCGGCATGACCGCGGTGGACGCCGCGGTGCAGAGCCGGCTGCTCGGCGCCGAGGAGGTGAGCATCGTCTACCGCCGCGGCCCCGAAGCGATGCCGGCCAGCGGCTACGAGCAGCAGTGGGCGCAGCGCAACGGCGTGACCATCCGCCACTGGGCCGCGCCGGAGCAGATGCTGCTGGCCGACGGCCGGGTGCGGGGCGTGCGCTTCGTGCGCACCACGCTGCGCGAGGGCCGCATCGTGCGCACCGGAGAGAGCTTCGAGCTCGAGGCCGACGTGGTGCTGACGGCCATCGGCCAGGTCTTCGAGGCACAGCCGCTGGGCCTGCATCTCGAACTGAAGGCCGGCCGCATTGCCACCGATGCCGATGGCCAGACCTCGCACCCCAAGGTCTGGGCCGGCGGCGACTGCCGCCTCGGCGGCCGCGACCTGACGGTGGAGGCGGTCGAGGACGGCAAGGTGGCGGCCATCGCCATCGACCGCGCCCTGCGCGCCTGAAGAGCAACTGGAGACCACGATGGCCGACCTGCGCAGCGATTTCCTCGGCATCCGCAGCCCCAACCCCTTCTGGCTGGCCAGCGCGCCGCCCACCGACAAGGAAGTCAACGTCCACCGCGCCTTCGAGGCCGGCTGGGGCGGCGTGGTCTGGAAGACGCTGGGCGAGGACGGGCCGCCGGTCGTCAACGTCAACGGCAAGCGCTACGAGAGCCTGCTGTCCGACCAGCGGCGGGTGATCGGCTTCAACAACATCGAGCTGATCACCGACCGGCCGCTGCAGATCAACCTGGACGAGATCCGCCGCGTCAAGCGCAACTGGCCCGACCGCGCGCTGGTGGTGTCGCTGATGGTGCCCTGCGAGGAAGGCGCGTGGAAGGCGATCCTGCCGATGGTGGAGGACACCGGCTGCGACGGCGTGGAGCTGAACTTCGGCTGCCCGCACGGCATGAGCGAGCGCGGCATGGGCTCGGCCGTGGGCCAGGTGCCCGAGTACATCGAGATGGTGACGCGCTGGTGCAAGCAGTACAGCCGCCTGCCGGTGATCGTGAAGCTCACGCCCAACATCACCGACATCCGCCACCCGGCGCGCGCGGCCAAGGCCGGCGGCGCCGACGCGGTGAGCCTGATCAACACCATCAACTCGGTGATGGGCGTGGACCTGGAATCGATGCGCATGAAGCCCAGCATCGGGCCGCAGGGCTCGCACGGCGGCTACTGCGGGCCGGCGGTGAAGCCGATCGCGCTGAACATGGTGGCCGAGATCGCGCGCGACCCGGCCACCGCCGGGCTGCCGATCAGCGGCATCGGCGGCGTGAGCAACTGGCGCGACGCGGCCGAGTTCATCGCACTGGGCGCCGGCACGGTGCAGGTGTGCACCGCGGCCATGGTCTACGGCTTCAAGATCGTGCAGGACATGGCCGACGGCCTGAGCAACTTCATGGACGAGCAGGGCTACACCAGCGTGGCGCAGATGGTGGGCCGCGCGGTGCCCAGCATCGTCAACTGGAACCAGCTGAACCTGAACCACGTGGAGAAGGCGGTCATCGACCAGGACCTGTGCATCCAGTGCGGCCGCTGCCACGTGGTGTGCGAGGACACCTCGCACCAGGCCATCTTCGCGCAGGTGAACGGCCAGCGGCGTTTCGTCGTCAACGAAGCCGAATGCGTGGGCTGCAACCTGTGCGCGTCGATCTGCCCGGTGCCCGGCTGCATCGACATGCGCGTGCTGCAGCCTGGCGAGGTGGACCAGCGCACCGGCCAGAAGGTGCCGGCCGAGTACGCCAACTGGACCACGCATCCGAACAATCCAGCAAGGGCTGCATGAAACCTGTGGAGTCGGCAGTGGTGACGGCCGCGCCCGTGGTGCGGGTGCAGGAGATGTCGGTGCGCTTTCCCGGCGAGCCGCCGGTGGTGGCGCTGGACCGCGTGAGCCTGGACATTGCCGAGGGCGAATTCATCTCGCTGATCGGGCCGTCGGGCTGCGGCAAGACGACGCTGCTGCGCGTGATTGCCGACCTGGAGCAGGCGACCTCCGGCACGGTGCAGGTCAACGGCATGAGCTCGCACGACGCGCGGCTGAACCGCGCCTACGGCTACGTGTTCCAGGCGCCGGCGCTGTTCCCCTGGCGCACGGTGCTGGCCAATGCCACGCTGCCGCTGGAGGTGCAGGGCGTGCCGAAGGAGCAGGCCCGCGCCACCGCCCGCGAGCAGCTGGAGCGCGTGGGCCTGAAGGGCTTCGAGGGCAAGTACCCCTGGCAGCTGTCGGGCGGCATGCAGCAGCGCGTGTCGATCGCGCGCGCGCTGGGCTTCGCGCCGAAGCTGCTGATGATGGACGAGCCTTTCGGCGCGCTGGACGAGATCACGCGTGACCGGCTGAACCAGCAGCTGCTGCAGCTGTGGCATGGCAGCAAGCGCACGGTGATCTTCGTGACGCACTCCATTCCCGAGGCGGTGTTCCTGTCGACGCGCATCGTGGTCATGTCGCCGCGGCCGGGGCGCATCACCGAGGTCATCGATTCCTCGCTGCCGCCGGACGCACGCTGGACATCCGCGACACGGCGGAGTTCATCGAGATCGCGCATCGGGTGCGGGTGGCGCTGCATGATGCCCACGACTGATTCATCTTGCTTCATTCGCGGCAAAGGCCCGTGCGGGTGGCCGGGCAGCGTGCGGGCGGTCGGCGCCTGCGCACCGACTTGCGCTCCTCGGTCCGGGGCCGGCTCAACTCACTCGCGCGAGCTGCGCTCGCTTCGTTCAAACAGATGCGGCAAGTCAGTTATGGAAGCGCGCTGCGCGCGCGGCCAAGAGCCCTGCGGTGCTCGGGCGCGCCCTGGCCGTTGCCGGGCAGGTCTGCGGTGTCGGCGCCTCCGCGGCGCGCGCCAGCCACCGCACGGGTCCTTTGCGCACCGACGTGCGCCTCCTGGCATGCCATCTCCTGGTTCGTCGCGACAGGGGGCATTTGGGTCGGCGAGCAGCGCAGCGCCTGGGCGAGGCGCGCACGCAGTGCGCGCTTCCACATCTGACTCGCGCATATTGTTTGAGCGGAGCGAACGCAGTTCGCGCAGCGAGCATGCGCGCTCGCCCGGGCCGAGCAGCGCCGGCGGCGCGCAGCGCCGACTGACCCGGCATGGAGCCCTGGCGGGTGCCCCGGCGCGACGCGCGCTACACACCGCACGCGTGAATTTGATGAGCGCCAAGAAGTCACCGATCGCAAGAACCTGCCACAAGGCCGCCCCTGTGCTGACGGTGCTCGCGGTGCTGATCGTCGTCTGGTACGCCGGCGCGGCCTACCTGAACGCGCCGCAGGTCATCGAAAGGCAGCTCGCAGACAACCCGAACTGGACCCTCACCGAACTGCTGCCGCTCACCTGGAACATGGGCCGGCCGGTGCTGCCCACGCCGCACCAGGTGGCGCTGGACATGTGGACGAGCATCGTCGACTGGCCGCTGGATTCGCACGCAACCTGCTGTTCCACGGGCGTCACGGCAGCCTCCACACTGATCGGCTTCGTGCTCGGCGCGCTGCTGGGCGCGCTGCTGGCGGTGGCCATCGTGCACTCGCGCACGCTGGACCGCAGCCTGTTCCCGTGGATCATCGCCTCGCAGACCGTGCCGGTGCTGGCCATCGCGCCGATCGTCATCGTCGCGCTCGGCAGCATGGGGCTCACGGGGGTGTTCCCCAAGTCGGTGATC
Organism: Rubrivivax sp.; assembly: GCA_044225625.1. Taxonomy (GTDB): domain Bacteria; phylum Pseudomonadota; class Gammaproteobacteria; order Burkholderiales; family Burkholderiaceae_C; genus Rubrivivax. The sequence continues at coordinate 5,709 of JBGAII010000121.1, read as the reverse complement.
TCGATGTACCTGTGCTTCTTCCCGGTGACGGTGGCGCTGGTCAAGGGCCTGCGCTCGCCCGGCGTGTTCGAGCAGGAGTTGATGCACACCTATGCCGCCAACCGCGGCCAGGTGTTCCGCATGCTGCGCATGCCAGCCTCGCTGCCCTATCTGTTCCCGTCGCTGCGCGTCGGCATCGCTGCCGCGCTGGTGGGCGCCATCGTCGCCGAGCTGCCCACCGGCGCGCAGGCCGGGCTGGGCTCGCGGCTGCTCAACGGCTCGTACTATGGCCAGACGGTGCAGATCTGGTCGGCGCTGATCATGGCCTCGCTGCTGGGCCTGCTGCTCACCGGCAGCGTGGCCTGGTTGGAGCGCCGCTTCACGCCCGGGGGCAAGAAGTGAGCAGGCGCCGGGCCGCCCCAAGCCGGCTCGCGCCCCCATGGGGGGCCGGCGCCGCAGGCGCTTGGGGGGCCGGATGATGCTCGACGGCGCCGCGCTGGCCGGCCACCCCTGGCGGGCCGGCTACTTCATCGGACTGGTGGTGCTGGCGGCGCTGGCCGTGGGGTCGCTGCGCTGGCTGGCGGCGCGCGATGCCAAGTCGCCCGCGGTGCGCTTCGGCACGCCGCTGCTCTTCGGCCTGTGGGTGCTGCTGTTCTGGGAGTTGCTGACCGTCGGCTTCGAGGTGCCCAAGGTGCTGATGCCCTCGCCCAGCGTGGTCTGGGCTTCGCTGATCGACGGCGCCCCGGCGCTGCGCGGCGACTTCGTGCAGACCGTGCTGCATTCGGTGCTGATCGGGCTGGCGCTGGGCTGCGGCCTGGGCTTCGTGGTCGGCGTGCTCATCGATCGCAGCGGCTTCCTGCAGCGCGGGCTGCTGCCGGTGGCCTCGCTGGCCAGCACCGTGCCGCTGGTCGGCGTGGCGCCGATCATGGTCATGTGGTTCGGCTTCGACTGGCACAGCAAGGCCGCCGTCGTGGTGGTGATGACCTTCTTCCCGATGCTGGTCAACACGCTGGCCGGCCTGGCGTCCACCGGCCACATGGAGCGCGACCTGATGCACAGCTACGGCGCCAGCTACTGGCGCACGCTGTTCAGCCTGCGCATCCCGGTGGCACTGCCCTTCGTCTTCAACGCCCTCAAGATCAACTCGACATTGGCGCTGATCGGTGCCATCGTGGCGGAGTTCTTCGGCTCACCGGTCGCCGGCCTGGGCTTTCGCATCAGCACCGAGGCCGCGCGCCTGAACATGGGCCTGGTCTGGGCAGCGATCGCGGTGGCCGCGGTGGCCGGCTCGGCCCTGTATGCACTGATCGAATGGATCGAGCGGCGCCTGACCTTCTGGCACCCGTCGATCCGCATGGGATGATGTTTCCAGCCAACGCCGCAAGGCCCTCAAGAGGAGTTCCCCGTATGCGCAAGACCGCCCTGATGATGTCCCTGCTGCTCGCCACCGGCGCCGCCCTGGCGCAGGACAAGGTGACCGTGCAGATGAAGTGGGTGCCGCAAGGCCAGTTCGCCGGCTACTACGTGGCCGCCGCCAAGGGCTTCTACAAGGAAGCCGGGCTGGACGTGACCATCAAGCCGGGCGGCCCCGACATCGCGCCGCCGCAGGTGCTGGCCGCCAACGGCGCCGACATCGCGGTCGACTGGATGCCCAGCGCGCTGGCCGCGCGCGAGGCCGGCGTGCCGATGGTCAACGTGGCGCAGATCTACAACCGCAGCGGCCTGATGCTCACCTGCAAGAAGTCCGCCGGCGTCAACACGCCCAAGGACTTCAAGGGCAAGACCATCGGCGTCTGGTTCGGCGGCAACGAGTACCCGTTCCTCAGCTGGATGGCCACGCTGGGCCTCAAGACCAGCGGCGCCAACCCCGACGTCAAGGTGCTGAAGCAGGGCTTCAACGTCGACCCGCTGCTGCAGAACCAGGCGGCCTGCGTGTCCACGATGATCTACAACGAGTACTGGCAGATCATCGACGCCGGCGTCAAGCCCGACCAGCTGGTGACCTTCTTCTACGAAGACCAGGGCGTGGCCACGCTGGAAGACGGCCTGTACGTGCTGGGCCCCAAGCTCAAGGACCCGGCCTTCGTGGCCAAGATGGGCAAGTTCGTCGCCGCGTCGATGAAGGGCTGGGAATACGCGCTGAAGAACCAGGACGAGGCGGTGAAGATCATCCTGGCGGCCGATGCCTCGGGCGCGTCGACCGCCGCGGTGCAGAAGCGCCAGATCGAGAACGTGGCCAAGCTGATCACCGTGGCCGGTTCGCCGAAGATGGGCTTCCTGGAGCCCGCGGCTTACCAGCGCACGGTGAAGGTGCTGCTGGCCGGCGGCAGCGAGCCGGTGATCAAGAAGGACCCGGGGCCGGATGCCTGGACCCATGCCGTGTGGAACAAGGCCACCGGCAAGTAAAGAAGGAGCGCGCCATGAGCCTGTTGATCCGCGGCGGAACCGTCGTCAATGCCGACCTGAGCCAGCGCGCCGACGTGCTGTGCGAAGGCGGCCTCATCCGGGCGGTGGGCCCGGATCTGCAGGCTCCCGCCGGTGCCGAGGTGGTGGATGCCGGCGGTGCGCTGGTCATGCCCGGCGGCATCGACCCGCACACCCACATGCAGCTGCCCTTCATGGGCACGGTGGCGGTGGACGATTTCTACGACGGCACCTGCGCCGGCCTGGCCGGCGGCACCACCACCATCATCGATTTCGTCATCCCCGACCCGCAGGAGCCGCTGCTGGCCGCCTTCAAGAAGTGGCGCGGCTGGGCCGAGAAGGCGGCGTCCGACTACGCCTTCCACGTGGCCGTCACCTGGTGGGACGAATCGGTGCACCGCGACATGGGCACGCTGGTCAAGGACGAGGGCGTCAGCCTACAAGAACGCCATCATGTGCGACGACGAGACTCTCGTTAACAGCTTCAAGCGCGCGCTGGAACTGGGCGCGCTGCCCACCGTGCATGCCGAGAACGGCGAGCTGGTCTACCTGCTGCAGGCCGAGGTGGCCAAGATGGGCATCACCGGCCCCGAAGGCCACCCCTTGAGCCGCCCGCCGATGGTGGAGGGCGAGGCCGCCAACCGCGCCATCGCCATCGCCGACGTGCTGGGCGTGCCGATCTACGTGGTGCACGTGTCGTGCATCGAATCGGCCGAGGCCATCGCCCGCGCCCGTGCCCGCGGCCAGCGGGTGTATGGCGAGGTGCTGGCCGGCCACCTGGTGGTGGACGACAGCGTCTACCGCGACCCGGATTTCACCAAGGCCGCCGCGCATGTGATGAGCCCGCCCTTCCGGCCCAAGGGCCACCAGGAAATGCTCTGGCGCGGCCTGCAGGCCGGCAGCCTGCACACCACCGCCACCGACCACTGCGTGTTCTGCGCGCCGCAGAAGGCCGCGGGCAAGGCCAATTTCGCGCAGATCCCCAACGGCTGCGGCGGCGTCGAGGAGCGCCTGGCCGTGCTGTGGCACGAGGGCGTCAACAGCGGGCGGCTGACGCCCAACGAATTTGTCGCCATCACCTCGGCCAATGCGGCGCGCATCTTCAACCTGTACCCGCGCAAGGGCCTGGTGGCGCCGGGCGCCGATGCCGACCTGGTGGTGTGGGACCCGGCGGCCAGCAAGACCCTGTCGGTGAAGACGCAGAAGAGCAAGGTCGACACCAACATCTTCGAAGGCCGCACGGTGCAGGGCATTGCCGCGGCCACCGTCAGCCAGGGCAAGCTGGTGTATGCCAAGGGTGACCTGCGCACCACGCGCGGCGCCGGCCGCTACCTGAAGCGCGAGCCCTTCGGCGCCAACTTCGAAGCCGTGAAGCGCCGGGCCGACACGCTGGCGCCCACGGCGGTGGCCCGCTAGCGCAGCCCGCCGATGTCCGCGCTGCTGCAGCCCGACCTGCGCCGCGACCCGGCGGCCGCGCCGGGCACGCACGCGCAGGCGCTGCAGCAGTGGCAGCGGGCCGAGGACATTGCCGCCTGGGCCGGCCGGCATTTCCGCTTCGACGCCGAGCGGGCGCTGCAGTTCTCGTCCACCCGGCGCCGCGAAGGCCCGTTGCCCAGCGTGGCCGAGCCGGCGAACTTTTCGAGCTGCCCTCGGGCATCTGCCTGGACCTGGCGCGGCTGGCGGTGGAAACGCTGCGCCACGTGGACCCGCCGGCGCAGGCGCACTACCTGATGGTGGAGTTCGAGCCGGTGGAGGTGGACGGCCACGTGCTGCGGCTGCACTGGATGGCCGGCTACCACCGTGGCGGGCAGCTTTACGTGTTTGCCGACAGCGAGCGGCCCGGCCACATTGCCGGTCCCTACCCGACGCGCAGGCCTTTGCCGACGAGTACGCGGTGTTCCGCGGCCGGCCGGTGCTGCGCCACCTGCAACTGGAATCGCTGCAGCGCCCGTCGCCGGCTGCCGCGGCGCGTTGACCCAAGCTGAAAGGAGCTTGCCATGGACACCCAGGTCAAGACCGACATCGCCAAGCTGCGCATCGACGGCCAGCGCCTGTGGGCCAGCCTGATGGAGCTGGCGCAGATCGGCGCCACGCCCAAGGGGGGAGTGTGCCGCCTGACGCTGACCGACCTGGACAAGCAGGGCCGCGATCTCGTCAGCAAGTGGGCCCGCGAAGCCGGCATGAGCATCACCATCGACAAGATCGGCAACGGCTTCCTGCGCCGGCCGGGGCGCAACAACAGCTTAGCCCCGGTGGTGACCGGCAGCCACATCGACACCCAGCCCACCGGCGGCAAGTTCGACGGCAACTACGGCGTGCTGGCCGGGCTGGAGGTGGTGCGCACGCTCAACGACCACGGCATCGAGACCGAGGCGCCCATCGAGGTGGCCTGGTGGACCAACGAGGAAGGCAGCCGCTTCGTGCCGGTGATGATGGGCTCGGGCGTGTTCGCCAAGGCCTTCACGCTGGAACATGCCTATGCCGCCAAGGACACCGAGGGCAAGACGGTGAAGGACGAGCTGCAGCGCATCGGCTACATCGGCACCGAAGAGCCCGGTGAGCACCCGATCGGCTGCTACTTCGAGACGCACATCGAGCAGGGCCCGGTGCTGGAGGACAACGCCAAGACCATCGGCGTGGTGACCGGCGTGCTGGGCATCCGCTGGTACGACTGCGTGGTGACCGGCATGGAGGCCCACGCCGGCCCCACGCCGATGGCGCTGCGCAAGGACGCGCTGCAGGTGGCGACGAAGCTGATGCAGGAGGTGGTGGCCTGCGCGCACCGCCACCCGCCGCATGGGCGCGGCACCGTGGGCATGGTGCACGTGCACCCGAACAGCCGCAACGTGATCCCCGGCCGCGTCAAGTTCAGCATCGATTTGCGCAATGCCAGCGACGCGCTGTGCGACGCGATGGATGCCGACATCCGCGCGGTGGCCGTGCGCCTAAGCGCCGAGACCGGGCTGCCGATCGAGATCACGCAGGTGTCGGCCTACCCGGCGCAGCCCTTCCACCCGGACCTGATTGCCGCCGTGCAGCGCGGCGCCGACACGCTGGGCTACAGCAACATGCCCTGCGTCAGCGGCGCCGGCCACGACGCGGTGTACATGGCGCGCCTGGCGCCGGCGGGCATGATCTTCATCCCCTGCAAGGACGGCATCAGCCACAACGAGATCGAGGACGCCAAGCCCGAGCACATCACCGCCGGCTGCAACGTGCTGCTGCATGCGATGCTGGAGCGTGCTGGGGTGGTGGGGTTGTGGTCGGCACCCCCCGTCCTACAAGGCGCCATGGCCGACTCACACC
>JBGAII010000120.1:0-15993 GCA_044225625.1 Rubrivivax sp. | reverse complement strand
CACGCTGCAGCAGGTGGCCAAGGTCACGGTCTACATGGCCGATCCCGACGGCTGGGCGGTGTTCAACCCGATCTATGCCGAGTTCTTCGGCAGCCACAAGCCGGCGCGGGCCATCGTGCCGACGGCGCCGTTCCCGGGCGGCTTCAAGGTCGAGGTCGACGCGATCGCGGTGCTGGGCGACTGAAGGTCGCCCACGTCGCCGTGGCCGCTCAGCGCCCCATCGGGCTGACGCCGAACAGCCAGGCGTGCGCCCAGAAGGCGAACAGCGCCCACACGGCCACGCCCACCACCACGGCGGTCAGCGTGCCGGCCAGCGTGCCCGGCGGGTACACGGTGCCGGCGGCGCGGTCGCGCTGGCGCGCCGAGCGGAAGTCCAGCACCGCCCAGACCAGGAAGCTGCCGAACAGCAGCAGGTCGGCCAGCGTGTGGTTGGCCAGCAGGTGGGCGAAGGCCCAGACCTTCACGCTCAGCACCATCGGGTGGTGCACCGCGCTCTTGATGCCGTTCTTCGGCACGTAGGCCGCCACCAGCAGGATGAAGCTGGCCAGCATCAGCAGCCCGGCCAGGTGCCGCGCCCACAGCTGCGGCGTCCACAGCGCCACCGGCTGCAGCCGCGCCTGGCCGTAACCCCAGAGGATCAGGCCGAAGCCGGCGATCGAGACCAGCGTGTACAGGCCCTTCCACGGGCCGGCGCCCAGGCGGGCGATCTGCGCGCTGCGCCAGCCGTCCGCAAAGATGCGCACCGAATGCGCGCCGAGAAAGAGGATCAGGCCGAGGACGAGGAAGGTCATGGTGCGGCAGCCCGGGGTTGGCGACGGCGCATTCTCGCGCGTCGCGCGCCGACGGCGCGCCCGCGCCGGCCTACTTGAAGCCCACGCGGTCGAGCATCTGCTGCACCTGCGCCTGGTTGGCGCCGGCCTGCGCGATCGGCAGCGGGTCGACCTTGAACGTGCCCATCGCGTCCAGCGCCGGGTTGCTGACCTTCACGCCCGGCACGGCCGGCCATTCGTTGTTGCCGTCGGCAAAGTAGCGCTGCGCCTCGTCGCTGGCCAGGTACTCCAGGAACTTCTGCGCCTCGGCGCTGTTCTTCGCATGCTTGGCCATCGCGCCGCCGGCGATGTTGACGTGCGTGCCCCAGCTGTCCTGGTTGGGGAAGACGAAGGCGATCTTCGACATCGTCTCCACGTCCTCGGGCTTGGTCGAGCGCATCAGCCGCGCAAGGTAGTAGCTGTTGGTCAGCGCGATCTGACATTCGCCGCTGGCCGCGGCCTTGATCTGGTCGGTGTCGCCGCCCTTCGGCGCGCGCGCCATGTTGTCGACCAGGCCCTTCAGCCAGGCTTCGGTGGCCTGCGGGCCCAGGTGCACCAGCATCGCGCCGAACAGCGTCAGGTTGTAGGGGTGCGAGCCCGAGCGGGTGCAGAGCTTGCCCTTGTTCTTCGGGTCGGCCAGCTCCTGGTAGGTGTCGACGTCGGCGCGCTGCACCGTGGCCTTGTTGTAGACGACGAGGCGCGCCCGCGTCGAAAAGCCGAACCACTGCGGGCCGCCGCCGTCGTTGCCGTCGCGCAGGTGTGCGGGAATGCGCTGCTGCAGCACGGCGGAGTTCACCGGCTGGAACAGGCCCTCGGCCTTGGCCTTGGTCAGCCGCGCTGCATCCACCAGCAGGATCACGTCGGCCGGGCTGGCCGCGCCTTCGGCCTTCAGCCGCGTGATCACACCGGCGTCGTCGGCGTCGATGCGGTTGATCTTGATGCCGGTGGCCTTGGTGAAGTTGGCGTACAGCGCCTCGTCGGTCTGGTAGTGGCGTGCCGAATAGAGGTTCAGCACCTTGTCCTGCGCGCTGGCGGCCAGCGACGCGCCGGCCAGCAGCGCAGCCACGAGCAGACGGCGCGGGGTGTGACGGTGGGCCATGCGGCGGTCTCCCATTCCTGAATTGGCTGATTGCGATAGTGCAAGGCCGCGGATTCTATGGCAATGCGAACCATTCTTATTGCGTTTCATCAAGCCGGGCAGGGGCATCCGCCGGGCGATGATCGGTGCTCATGTCGATGCGAGAACTTCTGGCCTGCCGCGACTACATGCGGCTGTGGTGCGCGCGCCTGGCCGGCGTGTCGGCCAGCCAGATGCTGCTGGTCGCGATCGGCTGGCAGATGTACGACCTGACCGGCTCGGCCTGGGACCTGGGCCTGGTCGGGCTGCTGCAGTTCGCCCCCGCGCTGGCGCTGGTGCTGGTGGCCGGCCACGTGGTCGACCGCCACCATCGCGCGCGCATCGTCGCGCTGTGTGTCGCGGCACAGGGGCTGGTCGCCCTGGCGCTGGCGCTGTCGCCCTTCGGCGGGCTGCCGCAGCGCACGCTGCTGCTGACGCTGTCGGTGGTGCTGGGCGCCGTGCGCGCCTTCCAGATGCCGGCACAGCAGGCGCTGGTGCCGCTGCTGGTGCCGGCGGTGCTGCTGCCGCGCGCCATGGCCTTCAGCTCGGCTGGGCTGCAGGGCGCCATCATCGCCGGCCCGGCGCTGGGCGGCTTCGTCTACGTGGCCGGCGCCTCGGCGGTCTACGGCCTGTGCGCGCTGCTGTTCGCGCTGGCCGCGGTGCTGTGCCTGCGCATCCGCCATGCCCGGCCGGCCCGCCGCGAGGCGCCGAGCCTGCGCACGCTGCTGGCCGGTGTGCACTACGTGCGACAGAACAAGGCGGTGCTGGGCGCGATCTCGCTGGACCTGTTCGCGGTGCTGCTGGGCGGTGCGGCGGCGCTGCTGCCGATCTATGCCAAAGACATCCTGCACGTCGGCCCCTGGGGCCTGGGGCTGCTGCGCGGCACCGGCGCTGGGTGCGCTGGCCATGTCGGTGGCGCTGACACGCTGGCCGATCGCCCACCGCGCCGGCGCCAAGCTGTTTGCCGCGATCGCCGTGTTCGGCCTGGCGACGATGGTCTTCGGCCTGTCGACGTCGTTCCCGCTGTCGCTGCTGGCGCTGGTGGTCACCGGCGCGGCCGACATGGTCAGCGTGGTAGTGCGGCAGACGATGATCCAGCTCGAAACGCCCGACGCGATGCGCGGCCGCGTCAGCGCGGTGGCCTCGGTGTTCATCGGCGCGTCGAACCAGCTGGGCGAATTCGAGTCCGGCGCCACCGCGGCCTGGCTCGGACCGGTGGGCTCGGTGCTGCTCGGCGGCGCGGGCACGCTGCTGGTGGCGGCGCTGTGGTGGCGCTGGTTTCCCGGGTTGGCGCGGCGCGATGCGCTGGTGCGCACCTAAGATCCGGCCCTCATGGATCTGCGGCAACTTCGCTACTTCGTCGCGCTGGCCACCCAGCAGCACTACGGCAAGGCCGCGGCCGTGCTGCACGTGACGCAGCCCGCGCTCAGCCGGCAGATCCGGCTGCTGGAGGACGAGCTGGGCGTGCAGCTGTTCGAACGCCACGCACGCGGTGCCGCGCCCACCGACGAGGCCCATCTGCTGCTCGAGCGCGCGGTGTTCCTGCTGCGCTATGCGGAGCAGATCAAGGCCGACCTGCTGGCGCGCCAGAGTGCGCCGCGCGGGCCGGTGGCCATCGGCCTGTCGCCCGGCCTGGCGCAGCAGCTGACGGTGATGCTGACGCAGGCGGTTCGGCAAGCGCTGCCCGACGTGCGCCTGCGCTTCATCGAGGGCTTCGCGCCATCGTTGCAGGACATGCTGGCCCAGGGCCAGGTGGACATCGCGCTGCTGGTCGACCCGATCGACCGCTCGAACGTCGTCAGCAAGCCGCTGCTCGACGAGCAGATCTGCCTGATCGGCACGCCGGACGATCCGCGCGTCGGCAAGACGCTGATGCGCATCGGCGACCTGGCCGGCGTGCCGCTGGTGATGACCGGGCTGGTCAAGTCCGGCGTGCGGCTGAAGCTGGAAGACGCCGCCGCGCGCGCCAAGGTCGAGCTGGTGCCGGTCGTCGAGGTCGAGACCGCCGAGGTCGCGCGCCGGCTGGTGCTGGATGGCGTGGGCCTGACCGTGCATTTCGCGGCAGCGGTCAAGGACGACATCGAGGCCGGCCGCCTGCGCGCCGTGCCGATCGAGGGGCTGGCGCTGCATCGAGCCATCGCGCGCGCCGCGGACCGGCCGCTGTCCCGTGCGACCGAAGCCGTCATCGGGCTGCTCTGTTCGGTCATCGAACAGCACGTGCGCGACGGCCAGTGGCCGAACGTGCGGCTCTGCTGAGCGCAGCACCGGCCCGATGCCGGCCGGTTATGAGGCCGGTCAGAAAATTGACTTGGACACGGCCGCGGCCCGCCCCTTAGCCTTTGCGCATGGAAGACAACGACATCCCGTCGCGGGAAAGGAGACAGGACATGCTGCAAGGCCGTCGATCGTTCGTGGGTGCCGCCGCGGCATCGCTGCTGCTGCCGTCGCTGGCGCGCGCGCAGGAAGGCCAGATGCGCATCGTCGTGCCCTTCGCCGCGGGCAGCGGCACCGACGTCACGGCACGCGTCATCGCCGAAGCCATCGGCAAGAACACCGGCCGCGTGGTCATCGTCGAAAACCGCGGCGGCGCCGGCGGCTCGCTCGGTGCCGCGGAGGTGGCGCGCGCCAAACCCGACGGCAACACCGTGCTCTACACCACCGGCGGCTTCACCACCAACGCCGCGCTGTTCAAGAGCCTGCCTTTCGACCCGATCGCCGACTTCACGCCGATCACCATGCTGTCGCGCAGCTCGGGCTTCGTGCTGCTGGTCAGCGAGAAGTCGCCGTTCAAGACGCTGGAGCAGTTCGTCGCCGCGGCCAAGAAGGAGCCGGGCCGGCTGACCTACGGCTCGTCGGGCGTGGGCAACACCACGCACGTGATGGGTGTGCTGTTCAGCAAGGGCGTGGGCGTGGAGCTGCTGCACGTGCCCTTCAAGGGCACGCCGACCACCGAGCTGATCGGCGGCACGGTGGACGCGGGCTTCATCTCGCCGTCGACCGTGGCGCAGCAGATCCGCGCCGGCCAGCTGCGCGGCCTGGGCATCTCGGGCCCCACGCGTTCGGCGCTGCTGCCCGACACGCCCACCTTTGCCGAGGCCGGTCTTCAAGTCGAGGACATCCCGGCCTGGAGCGGCGTGTGGGGCCCGGCCAGGATGACGCCGGAGGTCGTGCGCGCCACCTACGACAAGTTCGTCAAGGCCGGGCAGACGCCGCTGCTCAGCAACTTCATCCGCGACAACGGCGGCGAGCTGGCGATGATGCCGCCCGATGCCTTCAAGGCCTACGTGACCAGCGAGATCGAGCGCTACCGCAAGGTGCTGCCGCCGCTGGGCATCCAGCTGGGCTAGGGCCATGCCCGACTTCATCGACCTGAACGGCACGCGCACCGCCTTCGAGCTGCAGGGCAGCGGCCCGCCGCTGCTGATGCTGCACGGCGCCGAAGGCAGCCGCCGGCAGTTCAACGCCATCCGGCCGGCGCTGGTCGACCGCTACACGGTGGTCAGCTACGACCAGCGCGACTGCGGCGAGACCGAGAACCGCGACACGCCGGCCACGCTGGCGACGCTGGCCGACGATGCGAAGGCCTTGCTCGACGCGCTGGGCCACGCGCAGGCCTTCGTCTTCGGCACCTCCTTCGGCGGCCGCATCGCGCAGGTGCTGGCCGTGCGCCATGCACCCGCCGTGCGCCGGCTGGTGCTGGCCAGCACCTGGCCGCTGACGGTGTCGCTGGCCGCGGCCAACCCCGAGGTGGCGCAAGAGTTGATGCGCCTGCGCGCGCGGTTACCGGACAGCGCCGAGCAGATGGCGGAGATCTTCTTCCCGCCCGCGTTCCTGGCGCAGCAGCCGGCGTACCGGGCGCATTTCAAGGCGGCGCCGCCGCGGTCGGCCCGCTCGGAGCGGCGCAACGCGACGGTGGCCGACATGCCCGATCTGGACCTGGCGGCCATCGCGGTACCGACGCTGCTGATCGCCGGTGATGCCGACCGGCTGGTGCCGCCCGAGCTGACGCTGTCGCTGGCCGGCGTCATCCCCGACACCCGTGCGCTGCGGCTGCCCGAGGTCGGCCACCTGAGCCTGGCGCAGGCGCCGCAGGTGGTGGCCGCGCATCTGCGCGAATTCCTGGTTTGAGAAAGCTGTTCTGGAGTGATTGATGATCGACGTTCCCGTGCTGATCGTGGGCGGCGGCCCGGTGGGCCTGACCGCCTCGATCTACCTGTCGCATTTCGGCGTTGAGTCGCTGCTGGTCGAGCGCCACCCGGGCACGGCCATCCTGCCGAAGGCGCGTGCGCTGAACGCGCGCACGATGGAGATGTACCGCCAGATCGGGCTGGAAGACCCGATCCGCGCGGTGGCCATGCCCGAGCGCTTCGGCAAGATGATCCTGTGGTCCGAAAGCCTGGCCGGGCGCGAGATCAAGCGCCTGCATCCGGGCCGCGGCACCGCGGACAACCAGGCGCTGTCGGTGGCAGCCAACTGCGGCTGTTCGCAGGACATCCTGGAGCCGGTGCTGCGCCAGCGCGCCGAAAGCGCCGGCCCCGGGCAGCTGCGCTTCCACACCGAGCTGGTCGAACTCGACATCGGGGCCGACGGCGCGAACGCCGTCATCGAGCAGGCCGACGGCACCCGAGAGGCCGTGCGGGCGCGCTACGTGATCGCCGCCGACGGCACGCAGAGCCCGATCCGCACGCAGCTGGGCATCGGCCGGCGCGGCGAACACGATGTCTACGACAGCGTCAACATCCACTTCCGCGCCGACCTGAGCCGCTGGGCCGAAGACCGGCCCGCCGCGCTGTACCTGGTGGAGCAGCCCGAGCTGCGCGGCACCTTCCTGACCATCAACGGCAGCGACCGCTGGGGCTTCCTGGTCACGTCGCTGTCGCACTACGGCTTCACGCCGGAGCAGTTCACGCCGGCCTTCTGCACCGAGATCATCCGCCGCGCGGTCGGCGTCGAGCAGCTCGACGTGCAGGTGCTGGGCGTCAGCGCGTGGAAGGCGTCGGCGATGGTCGCCGAGCGCTACCGCGCCGGCCCGGTGTTCCTGGCCGGCGATGCGGCACACGAGATGCCGCCGACCGGCGGCTTCGGCCTGAACACCGGCGTGCAGGACGCGCAGAACCTGGCCTGGAAGCTGGCCGCGGTGCTGCAGCACGGCGCCGGCGATGCACTGCTCGACAGCTACGACGCCGAGCGCCGGCCGGTCGGCGAGGCCGTCACGCATTCGAGCCTGCTGAACGCGCTGTCGATGGGCCGCACCGCGCGGCAGACGCAGGCCGTGCTGCCGCGCAAGGAGTTCCTCAACGAGGTGGGGCTGATCTTCGGTGCGCGTTATGTGTCCGCGGCCGTGCTGCTGACGGCAGCGAAGCGACGGTCGACGACCCGGTGCAGCAGTACGTACCCAGCGCCGCGCCGGGCTGCCGCGCGCCGCACGCCTGGGTGATGCGCGGCGGCGAGAAGGTCTCGACGCTGGACCTGCTGGGGCGCGGCTTCGTGCTGCTGACCGCGCCGCAAGGTGCGGCCTGGCGCGAGGCGGCAGCGGCGCTGGCGGCCTCGCCGCGTGTCGAGAGCATCGTGCTCGACGGCGACGACACCGGCTGGCTGCAGGCCTACGGCCTGGAGGCGCAGGGCGCGGTGCTGGTGCGGCCGGACGGCCATGTGGCCTGGCGTTCGCGCGGTGCTGCCGGCGATGCGACGGCGCGGCTGGCCGCGGTGCTCGACGCGGTGCTCTGCCGCACGGCGCCCGCGGCCGGGAACGCAGCATGAGCCTCGACGTCTCGGCGCTGCACCACGTCACCATCGGCTGTGCGCCCGCGGACCTGCCGCGCCTGCTCGACTTCTACACCGGCACGATCGGTCTGCAGCAAGGCTACCGGCCCGCGCTGCGCCACCCCGGCCATTGGCTGTACGTCGGCGGCGAGGCCATCGTGCACCTGAACGCGCTGCTGCCGGCCACGCCACCGCCGCGCGGGCCGGTGGACCACGTCGCGCTGAAGGCGCACGGCCTGGACACGACGCGGCAGCGGCTGCGCGACGCGAACATCGCGTTCAGCGAAAAGCCGCTGGAAGGCACCACGCTGTACCAGGTGTTCCTGCAGGACCCGCTGGGGCTGACGGTCGAACTCAACTTCGACCTCGCCGTGGAGTCGCCTGCGGCATCGGCCGGCGTTCACAAGGACGCGTAGCAGCAATCGTCGATTTCGGCGCTTAGCGGTCGCTCGCTGATCGCCTGCTGCGCCTGTCGCTCACGAACGCGACCGCGGCAAGGCGGGGCAGGGCGTGTGGTTCGGCCAGTTTACCGCGCGCAGTGCCGGACACATGTTCGCGGCGCAACGGCACCGCACGCCACTGCCTGGTCGGTGGCGAGGATGGCGGAGGAGCGCAGGCCACGGCCAGCGCGCGCGGCCCGCGAGCGCGACTGGGCGCGAGACCGCGAGCGGGGGCGGCACGGACAGCACCGCTTCCCCGCCGCACGCCGGCTTAAGAGGACAACGACAGACAGCAAGGCGCCGACAGCAGCCGCCCGCTCTTCCATCTTCGTGGCGACCCCGGATCAGATCAGCGCATCGGCCTTCAGCAGCGTCTCCAGGCACTGCTCGCGGATGCCGTAGAAGTCCTTCACCTCCTGCACCTGCGCCAGCAGCGGCCCCCGGTCGCGCGGCTGCGCACGCTTCACCGCCAGCACCATCTTGTTCTTGGCGGTGTGCTCCAGCGACACGAACTCGAAGACCTGCGTGTCGTAGCCGCAGGCGTCGAGCAGCAGCGCGCGCAGGCTGTCGGTCAGCATCTCGGCTTCCTGGCCCAGGTGCACCCCATGCTGCAGGATCGGCCGCAACGGATGCGGCTGCAGCAGCTGCGGCCGCAGCTGCTTGTGGCAGCAGGGCGCGCAGCAGATGATGGCCGCACCACCGCGGATGCCCATGTGGATGGCGTGATCGGTGGCCGTGTCGCAGGCGTGCAGCGCGATCATCACGTCCACCGGGCGCGGCGCGGTGCTGGCCACATCGCCCTGCTCGAAACGCAGGCCCTGCAGGCCCAGCCGCGCGGCGATGCCGTTGCACAGCTCGACCATGTCGGCGCGCAGTTCCACGCCGGTGACCTGCGCGTCGCGGCCCAGTGTGTGGCGCAGGTGGTCGTGCAGCGCGAAGGTCAGGTAGCCCTTGCCCGAACCGAAGTCCAGCACCTCGATGCGCTGCTGCGCGGCCAGCGGCGACGCGGCCAGCGCGGCATCGAGGATCTCCAGGAACTTGTTGATCTGCTTCCACTTGCGCGCCATCGCCGGCACCAGCCGCTGCTGCGCGTCGGCCACGCCCAGCGCCGCCAGGAACGGCCGGTCCAGGCTCAGCAGGCGCTGCTTTTCGCGGTTGTGCGCGGCGCCGACGGCCGGAGCCGCGTCGTCCGCGGCGCCGGGAGCGGCTTCACGCCGCCCGACGCGCAGGCTCGCGCGGCCCTTGCGGCTGTAGGCCAGCTGCAGTTCCTGCTGCGGTGTGTCCAGGTGCGCATTGGCGAAATCGCGGCCCAGCAGGCCGCGCAGCCGCTGCAGGCCTTCCGCCTGCGGCAGGTTGTGGGTCTCGTCGCGGCGCTCGTGGCTGTAGACGAAGCTCAGGTGCGGCACGCCGCGCAGCGTGACCGCGCGCACCGTCACCCGCTTCAGGTCGGGCTCGGGCCCGCGATGGCCGGCCAGCAGCAGCCGCTGGAAGCGGCCCTGCTGCAGCGCCTCTTCGGTGGCGTCGAGAAATCGCTGCAGTGCGGCCGCGTTGGCGGCGTCGTCTTCCGGGCTCATGGGCGGCATGGTGCCAGATGCACCGCGGCCGGCACGCTCGCTCAGCCGGCACGCTCCAGCCGCAGGATGCGGCCTTCGTCGCTCAGCAGGTACAGCCAGCCGTCCGGGCCTTGGCGCACGTCGCGGATGCGTTGCGCCAGCGCCTGCACCTCGGGCACCTGCTCGCGCGTCAGCACGTTGCCGGCGGCATCCAACTGCAGCCGCCACAGCGTGCGCCCGGCCAGCGCCCCGACGAACACCTGGCCGCGCCAGTCCGGGAAGCGGTCACCGTCGTAGAAGGCCATGCCCGACGGCGCGGTGGAGGTCGGCACCCAGTAGCTGGCCGGCTCCTCGAAGCCCGGCGCGTGCGTGCCACCGCCGACGCGACAGGCATCGCCGACCGGCGCGCCGTAGGGGCAGCCATAGCTGCGCAGCGGCCAGCCGTAGTTGGCGCCGGCGCGGATGCGGTTCAGCTCGTCGCCGCCCTGCGGGCCGTGTTCGGCCACCCACAGCTCGCTGCTGCCGGGCCGCACCGCCGCCCCTTGCGGGTTGCGGTGGCCCAGGCTCCACAGGCCGGGCGCGGCGCCGGCGCCGAACACCGGGTTGTCGGTCGGGACGCTGCCGTCGCGATTCAGCCGCAACACCTTGCCCAGCGTGAGGGCCGGGTTCTGCGCGAAAGCCACGGTCGGCGCGCCCGGGTCGTCCTGCCCGCGTTCGCCCACCGTCAGGTACAGCGTCTTGTCGGGCCGGAAGGCGATGCGCGCACCGTAGTGGATGCCGCTGGCCACCTTGGGCTGCTGGCGCCAGATCACCGCCAGCTCGCGCAGTTCATTGCCCACCAGCCGCGCACGGGCCAGCGCCGTGCCGCTGCCGCCCGGGCCGTCCTCCGCATAGCTCAGGTAGATCCAGCCGGTGGTGGTGAAGTCGGGGTCCAGTGCCACGTCGAGCAGACCGCCCTGGCCGGCGCTGTTCACCGCCGGCACGCCGCTGACCGCGGCCTCGACCGCCGAACCGTCGGCGCGCACGATCACCAGCGAGCCGCCGCGCTGCGTCACCAGCATGCGGCCGTCGGGCAGGAAGGCCAGGCTCCAGGGCGCCGCCAGCGTCGCGGCCAGCGTCGTGACCCGCAGCTCGCCGCTGGGCGGCACGAAGGGCGGCGGGCTGTCGCCACCGCTGCTGCCGCCGCAGCCGGCCACGCCAGCGACGGCCAGGGCCACCAGCGCGGCCAAGGCGATTCGGCGGCGGGTTCGTGGGACCGACATGGGTGCACATTAGACCCTCTTGTCCGCGGGCTACAAGTACGTAGAGTGAAACCATGCGCAACCCCCGCCTTTTGGCCGTCGATCCGCGCCTCGGCCCCGTCGCCTACCGCGACCGCAAGCGCTGGCTGTGGGCGCTGTCGGTGGTCTATCCGCTGATTCCGTTCGCCGGCATCGGCCTGCACGCATGGACCGGCCAGCCAGCGTGGCTGCTGCTGCCGCTGGCCATCGGCTATGTCGGCGGGCCGCTGCTCGACGCCTGGCTGGGCGAGGACGAAAAACAACCCGCCGGAAGCCGTGGTGCCGCAGCTGGAGGCCGACCGCTACTACCGCTGGCTCTGCTGCGGTGGTGCCGCTGCACTTCCTGACGCTGATCGGCTGCGCAGTCTGGGCCGGCACGCAGGACCTGCCGGTCTGGGCCTTCCTGGCGCTGGCCTACGTGGCCGGCACGACCTCCGGCCTGGGCATCAACACCGGCCACGAGCTGGGCCACAAGCACACCGCGCTGGAGGTGGGGCTGGCCAAACTGGTGCTGGCGGTGCCGGCCTACGGCCATTTCCGCATCGAGCACAACCGCGGCCACCACCGCTTCGTCGCCACGCCGGAAGACCATGCCAGCGCGCGCATGGGCGAAAGCATCTACCGCTTCGCGCTGCGCGAGCTGCCCGGCGGCATCCGCCGCGCCTGGGCGCTGGAGGCCGAGCGCCTGCGGCGCGAAGGCCGCAGCCCGTGGAGCCCGCACAACGAGATGCTGCAGAGCTATGCGGTCACGCTGGCGCTGCAGGGCACGCTGATCGCGCTCTACGGCGGGCCGATGGTGCTGTTCCTGGCCATCCACAACGTCGTCGCCTGGTGGCAGCTGACCAGCGCCAACTACGTCGAGCACTACGGCCTGCTGCGCTTGAAGGGCCCGGACGGCCAGCTCGAGCGCTGCCAGCCGCACCACTCGTGGAACGCCAACCACACCTACACGAACCTGGTGCTGTTCCAGCTGGAGCGGCATAGCGACCACCATGCCAACCCGGCGCGCCGCTACCAGAGCCTGCGCCACTTCCCCGCCCTGCCGCAGCTGCCCAGCGGCTACTTCGGCATGTTCCCGCTGGCCTACCTGCCCCGCCTGTGGTTCAAGGTGATGGACCCGCGGCTGCTGGCGCTGCCGCACATCCGCGGCGATTTCGCCAAGATCAACGTCTGCCCGCGGCGGCGCGCGGCGCTGCTCGCCCGCTACGGCACTCAGGCCGCCAGCGCCAGTGCGCCCTGAGCGCTGACGCGCTGCAGCACCTGCGGCAGGTCGAGCCGGCCGTGCAGCACGGCCGTCATCTTGCCGGTGCACAGCGCCCCGATGCGCTCGAAGCCGAACCAGTCGTAGCCGTCCATCTCCGGCAGGCGCCGGCCCGTGCCCATCTGTGAAAAGTGGCTCTCGCAGCGGAGCAGGGCCACGTCGAAACGCGGCATCAGCGTCGCGAACAGGTGCAGGTCCTTCTTCGGCCGGTAGTCGAAGCGGCCCAGTTCCAGCAGCGCCGCGGCCTCGAGCCGCAGGCCGGTCTCCTCGCGCGTCTCGCGCAGCGCCGCCTGCAGCGGGCTTTCGCCGTCGTGCAGGCCACCCTTTGGCAGGTCCCAGTGGTCCTGGCCGGTGACGTGGCACAGCAGCAGCTCCTGCTGCCGGTTCAGGATCAGGATGCCGCAGCTCAGGCGACGGGCGGTGAACGGGTCCATGGGCTCCTCAACGGCCACAGCGTGCATCCGGTTGAACCGGCATGCTGGCGCTGGCGTGTGACAGCCGTACAAATTGCACGCCGCAGGCCACGCCGGCCTGCGGCATGCCGGCCTGGCGATGCGACAAAACAACGCGCGCGGCCGCCGGCCCTGCCGTGGGGACGCGGACGCGGGCGCGCTCAGCGCAGCGGGATCTTCGTCGCCGCGTCCACCGCCACCACGCCCACGCTGTTCTGCGGCGAGCCCTCGATCACGCGGTCCGAATAGGTCAGGTAGACCAGCGCGTTGCGCTTCGGGTCCACCATGCGCACCACGCGCAGCTTCTTGAAGACCAGCGAGATGCGCTCGGTGAACATGTCCTCCTGCTTCGGCAGCGGCTTGTCGATGCGGATCGGTCCCACCTGGGCGCAGGCGATCGAGGCCTCGGCCTTGTCCTCGGCCAGGCCCAGCCCGCCCTTGATGCCGCCGGTCTTGGCGCGCGACACGTAGCAGGTGACGCCGGCGACCTTGGGGTCGTCGTAGGCCTCGACGACGATCTTGTGGTCCGGCCCGATCCACTGGAACACCGTGTCCACTTCGCCGATCGGGTCGGCCCGTACCGCCGTCGCCGCCACCCACAGCAGCAGCATGAATCGCTTGTGCATCTGCACGTTCCTCCCAGCCCCGAGGCTACCCCGACACCGGCTGCGGCATAGTGCGCCTGGCCGCGATGCACCGCCACGCCCGACTCTGGAGACGACATGCCCGAGAACACCGCCACCGACTGGCCGCGCCTGGTCGACGAGCTGAACCGCCTGCTGCGCCTGAAGACCACGCCGATCGGCATGAAGCTGTTCGAGCGCGTCGAGGACATGCAGGCCATCCCGAAGATCCGCCGGCCGAACGCCATCCACACGGCCGACCAGATCGTGGCCCAGGCCGCGCGCTTAGGCTTCACCGTCGGCATCACCCGCGAGGACCTGGTCGGCGCGCAATGCGGCGCGGTGCTGGGCCTGCACCCGCAGGACGAGGAATGGCTGTCCGGCCAGGCGATGGCCGGCGTCTGGTTCGCCACCGTCGAGGACTCGGCCGCACACCAGCGCGCGATGAGCACCGTGCCGCACGGCCGGTACCGCGCGATGGCGGTGTCGCCACTGGCCAGCGGCCGGCTCGACCCGCCCGACATCTGCCTGGTCTATGCCACGCCGGGGCAGATGATCCTGCTGATCAACGGCCTGCAATGGGCCGGCTACGAACGCTTCGACTGGAGCGTGGTCGGCGAGTCGTCCTGCGCCGACAGCTGGGGCCGCGCGCTGGCCACCGGCAAGGCCAGCCTGTCGATTCCCTGCTTCGCCGAGCGCCGTTACGGCGGCGTGGCCGACGACGAGCTGCTGATGGCGCTGCCGCCGGCCGACCTGCCGAAGGCCATCGCCGGCATGCAGGCACTGGCCAAGAACGGCCTGCGCTACCCGATCCCGCCCTACGGCATCCAGGCCGATGCACGGGCCGGGCTGGGTGCCAGCTATCCCACGAAAGCCGCCTGACTCTTCGGGCCGGCTTCCGCTGAGGCCGGCCGTGCTGGCTGGACCCGCAGGCGAAGCGCGGCCAACTCGGCCCCTGACCCGCCCGAGCCCGGCCCGCGGGTTTGAGGGCTTTCCGGGGCTGTTCTGCCCAGTGCCGGGACGCCAGTCCGGCCGACTTCGCCGCCATGCTGGCCGCCCTGCTGAACCGATTCCGCGCGAAGCCACCGCCACCGCCGCCGGTTTCGCGGCCGGCTTCCGTCCGTCCCGGTGGCCGCTCGCCTCGGCGACGCCCACGGGCCGACGACCCGCCCGCCGGAGCCGGTGCGCCGGCCGCTGGTCTCGGCGCAGGGCCGCCTTGGCGGAGTTCGAGTTCCAGATCGGTGCTGCGATGCTGAACCGCCTACACCCGGGGCCAACCGCCACCGCCTACACCGCCAACCTGCTGGGCGCGATGCGCCTGTGCTGCCAGCAGGGATTGGGTGCGCTGGCCGAGCTGCCGGCCAGCTGGCTGGCGCAGGCGCAGGACCGCGACCTGGCGCGCGGCATGCACCTGCTGCTGCGCGCCGACGCGCTGTTCCAGGATGCCGACGCTGTCTGCGCGCTGATCTCGCGGCTGCACCGCGCTGGCGTGCAGGTCGGCTGGAACCCGCTGTCGACGCCGGCCATGCCGCGCGTCGCCGGCCGGCCCGACTTCATGCCGCTGCCGGCGCCCGCCGCGCCCGACGCCGACGCCTGGCGCCAGGCACTGCAGCAGGCCGTCGAGCGCTGGCCCGACACGCCGCTGCTGGCGCTGGAACTGCCCGGCGTCGATGTCATGGAAAGCCTGCTCGGTGCGCCGATCCTGTGGGCCGCCTGCACGCTGGGCGGCTGCAGCGAGCCGGCCCGCGCCCAGGCGCTGCCGCCGCAGGCACAGCGTGCGCTGCGCCTGCTGAACCGGTTGCTGCACGACGAGGACCATGCCGCGGTGGTCGAGGACATCAAGGCCGACGCCGCGCTCAGCCTGCGCCTGCTGCAATACCTGAACAGCGCCGGCGCACTGCCCGGGCGCGAGCTCGATTCGATCGAACAGGCGGTGATGCTGCTCGGCCGCGACGCGCTCTACCGCTGGGTGGCGCAGATGCTGGTGCGCATGTCGCCGCCGCGGCCGGCAGCGCACGCACTGCAGGCCACCGCGCTGGCCCGTGCGCGCTTCTTCGAGCTGCTGGCCCGTGCCGGCAACGAGGCCAACCCCGGCGGGCTGTACCTGCTGGGCCTGGCCACGATGCTGCCGCTGCTGCTGCAATGTGGCCTCGACGAGGCCGCCGACGCCATGCACCTGCCGCCGACAGCCGTACAGGCCCTGCGCCAGCAGGGCGGGCCGTGGCAGCCGTACATCGGCCTGCTGAAGGCCCTGGAAGCCGCCGACATGCCGGCCGCCGAGGCCGCATCCGCGCCCTTCGGCGGCCATGAACGCGTGCTCGCCTGCTGGGCCGACGCCTGGCGCACGAGCTGAGCCGCTGAAGCGGCGCGACCGCTGCGCTTAGAGTCGGGCCTTTCCATCGCGGGAGGCCCGAAGCCCATGCGCGTGATCGTCGTCGGTGCCGGCATCGCCGGCCTGGGAGCAGCGTACCGGCTGCGCGAGCTGGGCCACGACGTGGTGCTGCTGGAACGCGACGCCGAGCCCGGCGGCCGCTGCCGTTCGGTGCACTGGCACGGCCTGTGGCCGGTGACCGGCGCCTTCGCCTTCCTGGGCAGCGAGACCAACCTGATCGAGCAGGCGCAGAAGCTGGGCCTGTACACGCCCGACCAGTTGAGCGACCTGACGGCCGCGCACCGCTGGAACGTGCTGGTCAAG
>JBGAII010000119.1:0-13885 GCA_044225625.1 Rubrivivax sp. | reverse complement strand
CTCCAGTCGATGGCCAGGCCCATCGCCTGCATCTGGCCCTTCATGTGGGCGATGTTCTCGTAGGTCCACTTCGCCGGCGGCACCTTGTTCTTCATCGCCGCGTTCTCGGCCGGCAGGCCGAAGGCGTCCCAGCCCATCGGCATCAGCACGTTCATGCCCTTCATGCGCAGCTGGCGCGCGAGCATGTCGTTGATGGTGTAGTTGCGCACATGCCCCATATGCAACTTGCCGCTGGGGTACGGCAGCATCGAGCAGGCGTAGAACTTCGGCTTGTTCGGGTCTTCGACGACGCGGTAGACGTCGGCCTCCGCCCAGGCCTTGCGAGCGCTGCTTTCGACCTCGGCGGGGATGTACTTTTCGTTCATCCCGCGATTGTAGGAGGCGCTATTTCGCGGGCCCGGCCGCAGCCTCGGTGACGAAGCCCACGCGCGACAGGCCGGCCTCCTGCACCAGGCCGATCAGCTCGGCCACGCGGCCATAGGGCACGTGGCTGTCCGCGCGCAGCTGCACCTCGGTGGCCGGATCGCGCTGCGCGGCCTCGCGGGCGCGCTGCAGCAGCTGCTCGGGCGTGACCGCCTCGTCGCCGACGAAGAGCCGCCCCTGCTCGTCGATCGACAGCGCGATGAACAGCGGCGCGTCCGACGGGCGGGCGCCTTCGGTCTTGGGCAGGTCCAGCTTCAGGCTGGTGGTCATCAGCGGCGCGGTGATGATGAAGATCACCAGCAGCACCAGCATCACGTCGATCAGCGGCGTCATGTTGATGTCGCTCATCGGGCGCGAGCCCGGGTCGCGTTCCAGGCGTCCGAAGGCCATCTCAGTGCCGCCCGGCAGCCCGAAGGCGCTGAGGCGCCCCCTCGGGGGGCAGCGAGCGCAGTGAGCGTGGGGGCTTCATTTCAGCCGCGTCCGGGACGCTGACCGTCCAGCACCATCTCGCGCAGGTCGTGCGCAAAGCCTTCGAGATCGGCCTCACAGGCCGCCACCCGCTTGCCGAACACGTTGTAGGCCAGCACCGCGGGGATGGCCACCGCCAGACCGGCGGCGGTCATGATCAGCGCCTCGCCCACCGGGCCGGCGACCTTCTCGATGGTGATGCTGCCGGCCGCGGAAATGCTGGCCAGCGCGTGGTAGATGCCCCAGACCGTGCCGAACAGGCCGACGAATGGCGACGTGGCGCCGATCGACGCCAGCAGCACCTGGCCATACTGCAGGTGCGCCAGGCCGCGGTGCAGTGCGTCGCGCAGCCGCCGCGTCAGCTGCGAGTCGAGCCGGCCCGCGCCCTGCAGCGTACCGGAGCCCGGCTGCAGCGTGGCCGCATCCAGCAGCGGCAGCAACAGGGCTTCACGGTCCAGCCGGCCCAGGCGACTGCGGCCATCGTCCAGCGAGCCGGCATCCCAGAAGGCCGGCACCGCGCGGCGCAGGTCAGCGGCCGCCCGCCTCAGCACCCAGCTCTTCCAGAAGATCAGCACCCAGGCGCTGATCGACATCAGCAGCAGCACGGCCGCCACGGCACGGCCCACCAGATCGGCCTGCCCCCAGAAATCGCCGAGTTCCTGCATGGGTCGCGGCCGGCGCTACAGCCCGAGCACGTCGTCCATGCCGTACAGCCCCGGCGGCCGGGCGGCAACGAAGCGCGCGGCGCGCAGGCTGCCCTGCGCATAGGTGACGCGGCTGGCGCTCTTGTGCGTGATCTCGATGCGCTCGCCGGTGCCGGCAAAGAGCACGGTGTGGTCGCCGACGATGTCGCCGCCGCGGATCACGGAAAAGCCGATCGCTTCCGGGTTGCGCTCGCCGGTGACGCCGTGGCGTCCCCAGACCGCGCAGTCGTCCAGCTGACGGCCGGTGGCGCGCGCCAGCACCTCGCCCATGGCCAGCGCCGTACCGCTCGGCGCATCGACCTTGTGGCGGTGGTGCGCCTCGATGACTTCGATGTCGTAGCCCGCGCCCAGCGCCCGGGCCGCCACGTCCAGCAGCTTGAGCACGACATTCACGCCCAGGCTCATGTTCGGTGCCATGACGATGCCCACGTGCCGCGCATGCTCTGCAATCTGCGCCTTCTGCGCGTCGCTGAAGCCGGTCGTGCCGATCACCGCGCGCACGCCCAGCTCACGGCACACCGCCAGGTGCGCCAGCGTGCCTTCGGGGCGGGTGAAGTCGATCAGCACGTCGGCACCGGCCAGGCCGGTGCGCAGGTCGGCCGTGATGCGCACCGGGCTCTGCCGCCCGAGCAGGGCCAGCGGGTCCGTGCCCAGCGCCGGGCTGCCGGCGATGTCGAGGGCGCCGCTCAGCGCGCAGTCGCCACTGGCCGAGACGGCTTCGATCAGCATCTGGCCCATGCGTCCCGAGGCACCGGCGACGGCGATCTTCACCAAGCTCATGCCAACCTCCGCGCTACGGACAGGCTCAAGACGGCTCCAGCGGCGGATACTGGCGCGGCGGTGCGGCGGGCGCCGAAGCCGCCGCGTCGACCGCCGGCGCCGCCGCGCGTGGCGGCACCGGCAGCGACTTGATCTGCTCCGGCGTCAGCTCCAGCTGGCTTGCCGCCACGAGGCGGCCGCTGCGCGTGATCGAATCGAGGAATTCGCGCTCGGTGGGCAGATCGGGCGCGTCGATGTTCTTCAGCACGTCGCCTTCGAAGATCAGCACCACGTTGCGCCGCTGCATCGGCATGCCGGGCTGGCGCAGCGTGAAGATGTAGTCCCAGCGGTCGGCATGAAAGGTGTCGGTGAGCAGCGGCGTACCCAGCGCGTCGCGCACCTGCAGCCGGTTCATGCCGGGCTTGACGCGGGACAGCTGTTCCTGCGTCACGACGTTGCCCTGCTGCACGGGAATCCGATAGGGCGACACCAAGCCGAGGACCGAGTCACTGTCGGCCGACCAGGCGCTGCAGCCGGCCGCCAGCACCACCACCGCAAGTGCGGCGGCGCTGCGCAAAGCAGTGGCGCATCGCAGGGGCATGGATTCAGGCGCGAGGGCTGCTGGCTATCATCGGCGAATTCTAGCGGGCCGTCGTCCGCTGGGACCGATGCCATGCCCCACACGACGAACGCCGACGAACTGAAGAACAGCGGGCTGAAGGCCACGCTGCCGCGCATCAAGATCCTGGATGTGTTCCAGCGCGCCGACCAGCGCCACATGACCGCCGAGGATGTGTTCAAGGCGCTGCTCGCCGAGGGCGCCGACGTGGGCCTGGCCACGGTGTACCGCGTGCTGATGCAGTTCGAGCAGGCCGGCCTGCTGACGCGCAGCAACTTCGAATCGGGCAAGGCGGTATTCGAACTCAACGAAGGCCAGCACCACGACCACCTGGTATGCCTGACCTGCGGCCGGGTCGAGGAGTTCTACGACCCGCAGATCGAGCAGCGTCAACGTGCCATCGCGCTGGAACGGGGGTTCGAACTGCACGAACATTCGCTGGCGCTCTACGCGGCCTGCACCAAGGCGAACTGCGTGCATCGCGGCAAGCTCAACCGTTGAGCCTGCGTTCGCCGCACCCGCGTCGCTGGGCCGGGATGTTCGCGCTGGGCCTGTTGGCCCTGGCCGCGCGGGCCGCCCCGGCCTTCGAGGACTCGATGTCGCAGCGCCTGCTGGCCTGTACCGGCTGCCATGGGCGGGACGGGCGCGCTGCGCCCGACGGTTTCTATCCGCGCATCGCGGGCAAGCCGGCCGGCTACCTGTACCGGCAGCTGCTTGCCTTCCGCGACGGGCAGCGCCAGTACGCGCTGATGGGCACGTTGCTCGCGCCGTTGGACGATGCCTATCTGCAGCAGATCGCGCAGCACTTCTCCACGCTCCAACTGCCGTACGTGCCGCCGGCGCCGACGCGGGCCGATGCCGCGACCCTGCGCCGCGGCGAGGCGCTGGCGCGCGAAGGCGACGCGGCGCGCCAGTTGCCGGCCTGCCAGGCCTGTCACGGCACCGCGCTCACCGGCGTAGGCCAGGACGTGCCGGGGCTGCTCGGCCTGCCGGTCGACTATCTGAATGCGCAGCTCGGCGCCTGGCGCACCGGCGCACGGCGCGCCGACGCGCCGGACTGCATGGCGCAGATCGCCCGCATGCTGACGCCGCAGGACGTGAACGCGCTCGCGCACTGGCTGGCCGCGCAACCGGTGCCCGAGCGGCCGCCGAGCGCCCCGGTACCCGCGCCGATGCGCTGCGGCAGCATCGGCGCAGACAGCCACCGATGAAGCGCTGGCTGACGTTGCTGGTGCTGGTGCTGGTGCTGGCGGCTGTGGCCATGTGGTGGCTGAACGTGCGCGGCGATGATCCCGGCAGCGGCAGTGCCGCCGGCGCGGCCGCCGGGCCGGAGCAGGTGGCCCGCGGCGCCTACCTGGCGCGCGCCGGCAATTGCCGGGACTGCCACACCCCACGCGGCGCCGCGCCCTATTCCGGCGGTCGTGGCATTCCCACGCCCTTCGGCACCGTCTACAGCAGCAACCTCACGCCCGACCTGCAGACCGGCATCGGCGCCTGGACCGCGGCCGACTTCCGCCGCGCACTGCATAACGGCCGCTCGCGCGACGGCCGCCTGCTCTACCCGGCCTTCCCCTACGACGCCTACACGCGCATCAGCGCGGCCGATGCCGACGCGCTGTTCGCTTATCTGCGCAGCCTGCCGGCGGTAGCGCAGCCGAACCGGCCACACGCGCTGCGCTTTCCGTACGACACGCAGGCGGCGCTGGCGGTCTGGCGCGCGCTGTTCTTCCGCCCGGCGCGCTTCGAGCCCGACGCCACGCGCCCGCCCGACTGGAACCGCGGTGCCTATCTGGTGCAAGGGCTGGGCCATTGCGCCGCCTGTCATGCCGAACGCAACCTGCTGGGCGCGACGCGCGACGCCGCTGGCCTGGGGGGCGGCCTGATCCCGCTGCAGAACTGGTACGCACCACCGCTGCGGACGGCGCAGCCCGGCGCGCTGGCGGCGCTGCTGCAGACTGGCCGCAGCGACAGCGCCGCGCTGCTCGGCCCGATGGCCGAGGTGGTGCTGCACAGCACGCAGCACCTGGACGCAGCGGACCTGCGCGCCATGGCCGTGTATCTGCAGTCGCTGCCGGCCAGCCCGCCGATGGACGTTCCAGCCGTCAGCGCGACCGCCGCGCAACGCACGCAGGGCGAGGCGCTCTATCGGGATCATTGCTCGGGCTGCCACGGCGAACAGGGCCAGGGCGTGCCCGGCGCCTATCTTCCGCTGGCCGGCAACCCGGCCGTGTTGCGGCCGACACCGGCCAACCTGGTGCAGGTGGTGCTGGGCGGCGCGTTCGCCGCGTCCACGGCCGGCAACCCGCGGCCCTTCGGCATGCCGCCCTTTGCCACCGCGCTGAGCGACGAGGAGATCGCCGCGGTGCTGAGCCACGTGCGCAGCGCCTGGGGCAACCAGGCCGGCGCGGTGAAGGCCCTGGACGTCCAGCGCTATCGTGACAGCGTGCGGCCCTGAGCAGGCTGGCCAGCTGGGCGCGGCGCGTCAGAGCACGGCGGGCCCGAGCCTGTAGACCAGCCCGGCCAGGCCGCAGCCGAGCAGCACCGGGATCACGCCGCGCCGGAAGCGGAACAACGCCAGCGCCGCGGCCAGCCCGATGACTGCGGCCGGCCATTCGAAGCGGCCCCCCAGCCCTTGCGGCCACAGCACCTGTTCGGCGAAGAACAGTGCCAGGTTCAGGATGACGCCGACCACCGCTGCAGTGATGCCGTTCAGCGGCGCCGTGAAGTGCGGCTTGCCGTGCGTGGCCTCGATCAGCGGCCCACCGATCAGGATGAACAGAAACGACGGCAGGAAGGTGAAGAAGGTGACGACCACCGCCGCCACGCTGCCGGCCAGCAGCAGCGCATTGCTGCCGAACAGCACCTGGTTCCAGCCGCCGACGAATCCGACGAAGGCCACGACCATGATCAACGGCCCGGGCGTGGTCTCGCCCAGCGCCAGGCCGTCGATCATCTGCGCGCCGCCGAGCCACTGGTAGTGCTCGACCGCCGCCTGGTAGACGTAGGGCAGCACCGCATAGGCACCGCCGAAGGTCAGCAGCGCCGCCTTGGTGAAGAACCAGCCCATCTGCGTCAGCGCGCCATGCCAGCCGTACAGGGCCGCCAAGGTGCCCAGCGCAAGGACCCACAGGCCCAGGCCGATGGCCAGCACCGCGGCGAAGCGCGCAGCCTGCCAGCGCGCATGCGGCGGAGGTGGGGTGTCGTCGTCGATCAGCGCCGGCGGATGCGCGCGAGCGGCCGCAGCCGGCCCGACGGCGCCCTGGGTTTCATGGACGCCGAGGCCCCCGCCGAAGTGGGCCGGGGCGAAGCGGCTGCCGAGCCCGCCGAGCAGGCCGGCGGCCAGCACGATCAGCGGAAAGGGCAGCTGTAGCGCGAACAGCGCGATGAAGGCCGCTGCGGCGATCAGCCACGCGCCGGCATGCGTCAGCACGCGCGTGCCGATGCGCCAGGCCGCATGCAGCACGATGGCGGTCACCGCCGGCTTGATGCCGTAGAACAGCGCCGCGATCGCCGGCAGATCGCCATGCGCCATGTAGACCCACGACAGTGCGATCAGCAGCGCCAGCGACGGCAGCACGAACAGCGTGCCGGCAACGATGCCGCCCAGCGTGCGGTGCATCAGCCAGCCCAGATAGGTGGCCAGCTGCTGCGCCTCGGGCCCGGGCAGCAGCATGCAGTAGTTCAGCGCATGCAGGAAGCGGCGCTCGGAGATCCAGCGCCGGCGCTCGACCAGCTCTTCGTGCATCAGCGCGATCTGCCCGGCCGGCCCGCCGAAGCTGATGAAGCCGAGCTTCAGCCAGAAGCCGAAGGCCTCGGCGCGCGTGGGCGCCAAGGGAAGCCGTCAGCGCGAGCCTAGAAGGGAATGTCGTCGTCCATGTCGTCGAAGCCGGTGTTCGACTTGGACGCCGCCGGCTTCGACGCCGGTGCCGGCGGGCGCGCCGCGGGGCGCTCGCGGCTGTAGCCGCCGCCACCGCCGCCACCGCCCTCGTCGCCGCCGCCCATGCCCTCGCGGCTGCCGAGCAGCTGCATCTGGTCGGCCACGATCTCGGTGGTGTACTTCTCGACACCGTCCTTGTCGGTCCACTTGCGGGTCTTCAGGCGACCTTCCACGTAGACCGGGCGGCCCTTCTTCAGGTACTCGCCGGCGATCTCGGCCAGGCGGTCGTAGAAGACCACGCGGTGCCATTCGGTCTCTTCCTGGCGCTCGCCGCTGGTCTTGTCCTTCCACTGGCGGCTGGTGGCCAGCGTGACGTTGCAGATGGCCGAGCCGCTGGGCGCATAGCGCACCTCGGGGTCGCGCCCCAGGTTGCCGATGAGGATGACTTTGTTGACCGACGCCATGGCGCGTGCTCCCGCGGTGATTGCGAGCAGCGATTATCAGGCCGCGCGGAGCGGACGCGCTGGCCGACGACAATCCGTGTTTTGCCTCCTGCCCCGCCGTGAGCGCCGCCACCGATCCGTTGTCCATCCTGCACGAAGTCTTCGGCTATGCCGAGTTCCGCGGGCAGCAGTCCGAGATCGTCGCGCATGTCGCGGACGGCGGCGATGCGCTGGTGCTGATGCCCACCGGCGGCGGCAAGAGCCTGTGCTACCAGGTGCCGGCCATCGCCCGCCACCGCGCCGGGCGCGGCGTGGCCGTGGTCGTGTCGCCGCTGATCGCGCTGATGCACGACCAGGTCAGCGCGCTCGAGGAACTGGGCGTGCACGCCAGCTTTCTGAACAGCACGCTGGACAGCCAGGACGCATCGGCCGTGGAGCGCGAGCTGCGCTCCGGCCGGCTGGTGCTGCTGTATGCGGCGCCGGAGCGCATCCTGACGCCGCGCTTCCTGGCCATGCTGGACGCGTTGCACGAGCGGGGCCTGCTCAGCCTGTTCGCCATCGACGAGGCGCATTGCGTCAGCCAATGGGGCCACGATTTCCGCGAGGAGTACCTGGGCCTGAGCGTGCTGCACGAGCGCTTTGCCGGCGTACCGCGCATCGCGCTGACCGCCACCGCCGACGCCCACACCCGTGCCGACATCGTCGAGCGGCTGCAGCTGGGCGGTGCGCGCACCTTCATCAGCAGCTTCGACCGGCCGAACATCCGTTATGCCATCGTCGAGAAGGACGAGCCGCGACGCCAGTTGCTGCGCTTCCTGCGCGACGAACACGAGGGCGACGCCGGCATCGTCTATTGCCAGACGCGCAAGAAGGTCGACGAGACCGCCGCCTGGCTGGCCGACGAGGGCCTGACCGCGCTGCCTTACCACGCGGGCCTGGACGCCGCCATGCGCCGCCGCCACCAGGACCGCTTCCTGCGCGAGGACGGCATCGTGATGGTGGCCACCATCGCCTTCGGCATGGGCATCGACAAGCCCGACGTACGCTTCGTCGCCCACCTGGACCTGCCGAAGAACATCGAGGGCTACTACCAGGAGACCGGCCGCGCCGGCCGCGACGGCGCTCCGGCCAACGCCTGGATGGCCTACGGCCTGGCGGACGTGGTGAACCAGCGGCGCATGATCGACGAGAGCGAGGCCGACGAGGAGTTCAAGCAGCTGCAGCGCGGCAAGCTCGACGCGCTGCTGGCCCTGGCCGAGGCCCATGACTGCCGCCGGGTGCGCCTGCTGGAGTACTTCGGCGAGACCTACGCCGGCCCGCCCGCCAACGGACTGCCCTCGGTCGGTCCGGTCGATGCCGCGGGGTCGGGCCGCACGCTGCGCTGCGGCAATTGCGACAACTGCCTGCAGCCGCCGGCCACCTGGGACGCAACCGAGGCGGCGCGCAAGGCGTTGAGCTGCATCTACCGCTTCCAGCAGCACGGCGGCATGAGCTTCGGTGCGGTGCATCTGATCGACGTGCTGCGCGGCAAGGTCACGGACAAGGTGGCGCAGCACGGCCACGACCGGCTCAGCACCTGGGGCATCGGCGCCGACCTGTCCGAAGCGCAATGGCGCTCGGTGCTGCGCCAGCTGATCGCGCTCGGCCACCTGCGCGCCGAGGGCGAATACCACACGCTGGCGCTGACGCCGAGCGCACGCGAGGTGCTGCGCGGCGAGGTGCAGTTGCTGCTGCGCGTCCCGGCAGCGCCGCCGCGCCGCGGCGAGCGCTCGCGCAGTGCGCGTGGCGCCGGCGCCGACAAGGCGCCGCCGCTGCCGCTGGATGCCGAGGGACTGCAGCGCTTCGCGGCGCTGAAGGCTTGGCGCGCCGAAGTGGCCAGGGCCCACAACCTGCCGGCCTTCGTCGTCTTCCACGACGCCACGCTGGCGCAGATGGCGCGCGAGAACCCGCAGGCGCTGACGGCGCTGGGCGCGGTCAGCGGCGTCGGCGAGAAGAAGCTGCAGGCCTACGGCGACGAGATCCTGCGCGTGCTGGCCGGGGCCGGGTGACCCGGCCGTTTGCTGCGGCGCAACAGCCCCGATATCATGGTCGGTTGGTCCCGACCCAGCCCATGCCGAACGATCCCGCCGTCCGACCCCCGACCGAAGGCGCCTGGATCCGCGTTCGCGGAGCGCGCACGCACAACCTGAAGAACATCGACCTCGACATCCCGAAGCACGCTTTGGTGGTGATCACCGGTCTGTCGGGTTCGGGCAAGTCCAGCCTGGCCTTCGACACGCTCTATGCCGAGGGCCAGCGCCGCTACGTCGAGAGCCTGAGCGCCTACGCGCGGCAATTCCTGCAGCTGATGGACAAGCCGGACGTCGATGTGATCGAGGGCCTGAGCCCGGCGATCAGCATCGAGCAGAAGGCCACCAGCCACAACCCGCGCTCCACCGTCGGCACCATCACCGAGATCCACGACTATCTGCGGCTGCTGTACGCCCGCGCCGGCACGCCCTTCTGCCCGGACCACGGCCTGCCGCTGCAGGCGCAGAGCGTCAGCCAGATGGTCGACGCGGTGCTGGCGCTGCCCGAAGGCACGCGGCTGATGGTGCTGGCCCCGGTGGCGCGCGACCGTAAGGGTGAGTTCGCCGAGCTGTTCGAGCAGATGCAGGCACAGGGCTACGTGCGCTTCCGCATCGGCTCGAACGGGCAGCCAGGCACGGTGTACGACGCCAGCGCGCTGCCGAAGCTGAAGAAGAACGAAAAGCACGACATCGACGTGGTGGTGGACCGGCTGCGCGTGCAGCCGGACATCGGGCAGCGCCTGGCCGAAAGCTTCGAGACCGCGCTGCGCATCGCCGACGGCCGCGCGATCGCCTGCGAGATGGACCCGGCGCCGGGTGCTGCCGCGGCGCGCGAGCACCTGTTCTCCAGCCGCTACGGCTGCCCGCTGTGCAGCTATTCGCTGGTCGAGCTCGAGCCGCGGCTGTTCTCGTTCAACTCGCCGGTCGGCGCCTGCCCCAGCTGCGGCGGCCTGGGGCAGGTGACGGTGTTCGACCCGCATCGGGTGGTCGCCTTCCCCAGCCTCAGCCTGGCGTCGGGCGCGGTGAAGGGCTGGGATCGGCGCAACGCGTACACCTATTCGTTGCTGGAGAGCGTGGCACGGCACTACCGATTCGACCTGGAGCAGCCCTTCGAGGCGCTGCCGGCCGACGCTCAGCGGGTGCTGCTGCACGGCTCAGGTGACGAGGACATCGAGTTCGTCTACGAGGCCCAAGGCGGAAGCGGGGCACGGGGCAAGACGCGCTCGGTGAAGCGCCGTCATCCGTTCGAGGGCATCCTGCCGAACCTGGAGCGGCGCTACCGCGAGACCGATTCGCTGGCGGTACGCGAGGATCTGGCCCGCTACCAGGCCGCCAAGCCTTGCCCCGACTGCGGCGGCACGCGGCTGCGGCGCGAGGCACGGCATGTCTTCCTTCAGGCCGAGGGCGAGGCGCAAGGCGAGCCGATCTACCGCGTCGAGCACAAGACGCTGGCCGACGCGCTGGCCTACTTCGAAGGGCTGCAGCTGCAGGGCGCCAAGGCCGAGATCGCCGACAAGATCGTGCGCGAGATCCGCTCGCGGCTGAAGTTCCTGAACGACGTGGGCCTGAACTACCTGAGCCTGGACCGCAGCGCCGACACGCTGTCCGGCGGCGAGGCGCAGCGCATCCGCCTGGCCAGCCAGATCGGCAGCGGGCTGACCGGGGTGATGTACGTGCTGGACGAGCCGTCGATCGGACTGCATCAGCGCGACAACGAACGCCTGATCGGCACGCTGAAGCGCCTGCGCGACCTGGGCAACAGCGTGCTGGTGGTCGAGCACGACGAGGACATGATCCTGGCCGCGGATCACGTGGTGGACATGGGGCCGGGCGCCGGCGTGCATGGCGGGCGCGTCATCGCCCACGGCCGGCCGGCCGACGTGGCGGCCGATGCCGATTCACTGACCGGCCAGTACCTGGCGCGACGGCTGCGCATCGACGTGCCGAAGCAGCGCCGTACGGCGGCCGGCATGGCCGAGACGCAGATGCTGCGCATCGTCGGCGCACGCGGCAACAACCTGAAGAACGTCGATGCCGAGATCCCGATCGGGCTGTTCACCTGTGTCACCGGCGTCTCCGGCTCGGGCAAGAGCACGCTGGTCAACGACACGCTGTATGCCGCGGTGGCGCGCAAGCTGTACGGCAGCCATGCCGAGCCGGCACCGCACGACCGTATCGACGGCACGGAGGCCTTCGACAAGGTGATCAACGTCGACCAGAGCCCGATCGGACGCACGCCGCGCAGCAACCCGGCCACCTACACCGGGCTGTTCACGCCGATCCGCGAGCTGTTCGCCGAGGTGCCGGCGGCGCGCGCCGCGGCTACGGCGCCGGGCGCTTCAGCTTCAACGTCGCCGGTGGCCGCTGCGAAACCTGCCAGGGCGACGGCGTGATCAAGGTGGAGATGCACTTCCTGCCCGACGTCTACGTGCCCTGCGACACCTGCCATGGTGCGCG
This sequence comes from Rubrivivax sp., assembly GCA_044225625.1. GTDB lineage: Bacteria > Pseudomonadota > Gammaproteobacteria > Burkholderiales > Burkholderiaceae_C > Rubrivivax. The sequence continues at coordinate 2,066 of JBGAII010000119.1, read as the reverse complement.
CTACAACCGCGAGACCCTGGAGATCCTCTACAAGGGCCGCAACATCACGCAGGTGCTGGACATGACGGTGGAGGACGCACACGCGTTCTTTTCCGCCGTACCGGCGATCGCGCGCAAGCTGCACACGCTGCTGGACGTCGGCCTGGGCTACATCAAGCTGGGGCAGAGTGCGACCACGCTGTCCGGCGGCGAGGCGCAGCGCGTCAAGCTGGCGCTGGAGCTGAGCAAACGCGACACCGGGCGCACGCTGTACATCCTGGACGAACCGACCACCGGGCTGCACTTCCACGACACCGCGCAACTGCTGCGCGTGCTGCACCAGCTGCGCGACGCGGGCAACACCATCGTCGTCATCGAACACAACCTGGACGTCATCAAGACCGCCGACTGGCTGCTGGACATGGGACCGGAGGGGGGGGCGGGCGGCGGCGAACTGCTGGTCGCCGGTACGCCGGAGCAGGTGGCCGAAGACCCGCGCAGCCACACTGGGCGATTCTTGGCAGCGCAGTTGCGGGCCTGAGGGCCGCGCGAGCAGCAAAAAGGCCGTGGCGCTTTCGCGGCCACGGCCTCGTCGAGCAGGGCGACCCAGGCCCAGCAGATGCGAGCTGATCAGTTTGGTCATCTCGAACATCGAGACCTGCGCCTTCTTGAAGATCTCCTTCAGCTTGGCGTCGGCGTTGATCATCGTCTTCTTCGCCTTGTCCTGCAGATCGTTCTTCTTGATGTATTCCCACAGCTTCTTCGTCACCTCGGTGCGCGGCAGCGGCTTGTCACCGATCACCGCCGCGAGCGCCGCGCTGGGCGTCAGGGCCTTCATGAACGCGGCGCTGGGGGTGCGCTTCTTGGCCGGGGCCTTCTTTGCCGGGGCTTTGGCCGCGGCCTTCTTCGCCGGAGCGGCCTTGGTCACGGGCTTCTTCGGCGCGACGGCCTTCTTCGCGGGCGCCTTCTTGGCCGGTGCCTTCTTCGCAGGAGCTTTCTTCGCAGTTGCCATGTGTGATCTCTCCATCGGTGTTAGGATGCAGTACCGGGCTCCGATGTGGTCTTGCCGACCCTCGTGTAAGGCGGAATTCCGGTGCACGATGTTAATGCCTGCACAAGGGGCTGAGAAGCGATTTCGCGGCACGGGTTGCCATTCCCCGACGCGCGAGCGCGTTTTCAGGGCCGCGGAGCTATGCTGCGCAGCATGAAACTGCTCATCCGCTGGTTGCTGCTGTCGGCGGCGCTGCTCCTGGTGGCGCACCTGTACAGCGGCGTCGTCGTCAAGACATTCGGCGAGGCCATGCTCGCCGCGTTCGTGATCGGCCTGTTCAACACACTGGTGCGGCCACTGCTGGTGTTGCTGACCCTGCCGGTCACGCTGCTGACCCTGGGCCTGTTCCTGTTCGTCATCAATGCGCTGATGTTCTATTGGGCGGCATCGGTGCTCGATGGCTTTCACGTCGCCGGGTTCGGCGCGGCACTGATCGGATCACTGCTGTACAGCCTTTGTGCCATGGTGATCGACACAGCGATGGAGCGCATTTCTACTCGATAGTCAAGTTTCCCTATGTCGACTAGAGGACTGGCCGTCGACCTGCCAGGGCCTCCTGTAAGCGAGATAGCAGTTTTTCCTGCTCGGCGGTGTACTTGGATCGAAGATCAGTTGCAAGGCGGCGGTGAGCCAGTGCTTTGTCCGCATCGCCTACCCGATCCAGGATCTCTGCAATCCGAGCGTGCGTGGTCGCTGCATCATCCAAGTCGGTGGGGACACCCTCGCGATCCCAGGCACGGAATGTCTGCCAGTGCGAGTTCTTGCTGGCCAATCTGAAGATTGCACCACGCTCGATCAGCAGAGAAGCATGCTTCTCGCCGCTCCAAGTTGTCCGGTCTGCGCTGATCAAGCACTTCTGAGAACAGCGCCAGCGCCTCGACGTAGTGGCCTGGACTGTCGGACAGTTGGCGGGGCGCGCAGGGGAAGGCCAGAGGCCAAGGAGAGGGTACCTATGCCCAGGTCGTGGCTTCGTTGGCTCAAGCTCCAACAACGCCTTCGGCTATCTGGGTTGGCTCTTTGAACGCGTCTGCCACTC
>JBGAII010000118.1:0-14044 GCA_044225625.1 Rubrivivax sp. | reverse complement strand
CAATGCCTGCTGGTCGAGGCGGATCGCGTCCTCCAGCCGGCTGGCGGAGTTTCGGATGTGCGACTGCGCGGACGTGAAACGCAGCCGGTTCAACGTGCTGGCCTGGGCCGGGAGGCGGGCGTGGGCCTGGTCCACCAGTTCGCCGGCCCGGGCGGTATCGCCGGTCTGCTCGGCCAGCCGGGCTCGCACCAGCAGGGCTGCGGCACCCGCCAGTGCCGGCGCACCGCTTTCGGCGGCCCGGTCGAGCTGGCGCGCCGCAGCCTCGGTACCCGCATGATCCGACAGCCCCGCCAACAGCCAGCCCTGCAGCAACAGCGCCTCCAACCGCTGCCCGGCATCCACGCCCTCGGCCGCCGCCAGCGTGCCGAGGCGCGCGGCACAGACGCGCGGTTGGGCCCGGCCCTCGCGTTCCAGCTGCAGCAGTTGGGCGGCGAGCGGCCAGTCGGGCGGCGGAGCGCAGGTGCTGGCCAGCGCCGGACCGGCAAGCAGCAGTCCTCCCAGGCAGCCCAGCCGCCGCGTCAGGCGCCAAAGCGCCGACGCAGTCGAGCCCGCCCGCAGGAACCGAAGAGTTGCCATCGAGCGGATATCGGCCCGCCCGGGCCCGGACTTGAGCCGCGGTGGCGGCGGTCAGCGGCCTGCCGGTGGTGGGGGGGTCGCCGGCCCCTCGAGGGTCACCGTCACTCGTCCGTCGGGCCGCACGCGCACCCGGTAGACGTTGCCGGACTGACAGACGACCCGATAGTCCAGACGCTGGGCGCGCTGGTGCTGGAGCACCGCACCACATTCGGGCGCCTGCGACGCCACGACCGCATCGAGCTGCTCACCCACCCACTGGTCGTGACCGGGCGGCGTCTGGCAACCGGCCAGCAGGCCGACCAGCCCGCACAGGACTGCCGCCGACACCGCCGTCCAGCCTCGCGCTGCGCTCACGTCAGCTTCTCCAGGAAGGCCCGGCGGTCCTGCAGCGTCGCCCAGATCGACTCCCAGGCATTGCACAGCTGCCCGTGCAGCGCGACGTCCTTGTCCTGCAACTGCGTGGCGATGCGCATCATCAACACGTCGTACTGCTCCTGAAGCTGGTCGAGCGTGAAGCGGCCGCTGCCGCGGTGGTAGGCCTTGAAGCGATCGAGCAGTTCGTCGATCGCCGACTTCAGCCTCAGCTTCTCGAACAGGCCGTCCGCGCTGGAATGCTCCAGCCCCTTGGCCAGCATGTCCAGGTCGACGATCTCCTTCGCGACCGTCGGGCAGGCCTGCAGCGCGGCCGCATGCTTCTCGGCCGCGCTGCCTTGGGCCTGCGCCGGCGCCGGCCCGGCCACGATGCACAGGCCCAGCAGCAGCGCGGGCAGCACGCGGTGGGAGCGGTCGTGTAGCGTAGGCGTCATGGTTTGCGACAGATCAAATCTATCATCGTCGCTTGCCTTCCCTCCCTTCCCTGAGCTCACGAGGCCGCGCCGTGCCAACACGCGATGCGGGGCCGCCGTGACGGCCGCCCTGCCTCCGCCACTGCCGCGGCGCCCGCCGCGCGGCGCGTGGCAGCGCCGACTGGCGCTCACCGGTCACCGGCTTCGCCGCCTGGATCCGACGGTGCAGGGCCTGATGTGGTCGGCCTCGGCCGGCGCGGTGTTCAGCGTGCTGAACGCGCTGATGCGCGCGCTGGCCATGCAGCTCGACCCGTTCCAGGCGCAGTTCCTGCGCTACCTGTTCGGCCTGCTGGTGCTGCTGCCGCTGATCTGGCGCGCCGGGCTCGCGGCCTACCGGCCCCGCAACATCGGCGGCCAGTTCCTGCGCGGCGCCTTCCACACGCTGGGGCTGCTGCTGTGGTTCGCCGCGCTGCCGAAGATTCCGCTGGCCGACATGACGGCGATCGGCTTCACCGGGCCGATCTTCATCATGCTCGGCGCCTACCTCTTCTTCAAGGAACCGATGCGCTGGGAACGCTGGCTCGCGTCGGGCATCGGCTTCGTCGGCGTACTGATCGTCGTCGGCCCCAAGCTTGCCGGCAGCGGCGGCTACTACAACCTGGTGATGCTGGCCTCGGCGCCGATGTTCGCTGCCTCGTTCCTGCTGACGAAGGGCCTCACGCGCTACGAAAGCACCACCGTGATCCTGGTCTGGCAGTCGCTGACCGTGACGCTGTTCAGCCTGCCGCTGGCCCTGCTGAACTGGCAGTGGCTGACAGCGCTGCAATGGGCCGGCTTCCTGCTGTGCGGCATTCTCGGCAGCACCGGGCACTACTGCCTGACGCGGTCCTTCCACGTGGCCGACATCTCGGCCACGCAGTCGGTGAAGTTCCTCGACCTGGTGTGGGCGGCGCTGATCGGCTGGGCAGTGTTCGCCGACAAGCCGAGCAGCAGCACGTTGATCGGTGGCGCGGTGATCTGCGCCGCCACGCTGTGGATCGCAGCGCGCGAATCGCGCGGGCATGCCAGGCCGCACTGAACCGCCCGCGCGAGCCGGGCGGCCCGGCGCCGGCCAAGGGCCTCAGAACAGCTGCAGCCCGTACCAGCCGACACCGATACCGACGCCGAGGCCCGGCGACCGCCCGTCGGCCCACGGCCGACTGCCGACCACGTCGAGTCCGAGCACGTCCGGCCGCAGCCAGAAGCGGAAGCCGGCGATGGCCCGCGTCGCGTCGCTGGCCGCCAGGCCCTCGACGAACCAGAGCCAGCGTTCGCCCGACTGCCAGGCGAGCGCGGCGCGCGCGCCGCTGAGGTGCGGCCCACGGTCCAGGTTGTGCGTGACGAAGGCGTTGACGTAGAGGTTCAACTCCGGCATCGGTGTCAGCGAGGCCAGGCCCACCAGCGCCACGTAGTCGCCTCGCCAGCCGCGCAGCGGATCCCGCGCCCAGGCGCCGAACGCAATGCCGCCCAGCCGGACGATGCCCAGCGCCGTGTCGAAGCTCGCCGCCCCGGGCACCCACTTGAACCCGGCCGCGGCCGCCGACACGATGGTGGGTTGGGCAGCGACCCTGGAGAACGAGGTGTCCAGTTCGAGGTCATCGGTCAGGCCGCAGGCCGGCGCAAGCGTGATCGAGCGCGCCGCGTCGACGCGCTCGGTCCAGGCCTCGACCTGACAGGTGCCGCGGCCCGCGGTGCTGGTGTCGTCGGTCGCCATGGGCCGCGCCGCCCGGCCCGGACCGGCGCCGAATGCCAGCGCAGCCGCCGCGGCAGCCACCGCCCTGCGGCGCCAGCGGGCCGCGACCCGCGCGCTGCGACGCCGGCCCGCGGCAGGCCGCCCCCTCCAATCCTGGCTTGTCCTCACGCCGTCCTCCGGCCCGGCGCGAAGACACAGCCGGGCACAGGACAGGAGTTTGCAGCCGCCGTGCGTCGGCTGAATGTCAATTCGACGGCACGCGCGGCTCCTAGAATGCGCAGCCCCGCCCCGGTGGCGGGCCGCATCCACACGAAATCCGAGGAGTACCCATGTCCCGCTTGCACACTGCCGTTGCCGCGCTCTGCCTGGCGCCGGCCCTGGCCCTGGCCCAGATGGCCAGCGCGCCCTTCGAGGGCCGGCTGAAGAAGATCCACGACACCAAGACCATCAACGTCGCCTACCGCACCGACGCCGTGCCGTTCTCGTTCGAGGACGCCGAGAAGAAGCCCACCGGCTACACGGTGGACCTGTGCCGCAGCGTGATCGGCGTCATCGAAAAGCAGGTCGGCGTGGTGCCGCTGCAGATCAAGTGGGTGCCGGTGACGACGCAGAGCCGCCTGTCGGCCGTCGCCAGCGGCCAGGCCGACATGGAGTGCGGCTCGACCACGGTGACGATCGGCCGCATGAAGGAAGTGAGCTTCTCGTCGCTGACCTTCGTCGACGGCACCGGCCTGCTGATCCGCGCAGCCACGCCCGGCAATTCGCTGATCGACCTGGCCAACAAGAAGATCGGCGTGATTCCCGGCACCAGCAACGAGCGGGCGCTGAACGAGGCGCTGAAGGCCAAGGTGGTGACGGCCACCGTGGTGCCGGTGCCCTCGCGCGAGGACGGCCTGGCGCAGCTCGAGGCCGGCACCATCGACGCGCTGGCCAGCGACCGCGTGCTGCTGGTCGGCCTGGTGGCCAAGTCCAAGGATCCGAAGGCGCTGGCGCTGCTCGGCGACCCGCTGTCCTTCGAACCCTACGCCATCGTGCTGCCGCGCGGCGACTGGGCCATGAAGCAGGCGGTCGACGCGGCGCTGGCGCAGATCTACAAGAGCCCGGCGCTGGGCGAGCTCTATGGCCGCTGGTTCGCGTCGATGGGCCGGCCCTCGCCGATCCTCGAAATCATGTACGGCCTGGGGCGGCTGCCCGAGTAACCCAGCGGCGAGCCATCATCTCGCCCATGCGGACGGCCCCGCCCGGCATCCACGCCGGGTTGAAGGCCAGTCCGCCGGGCGGGAACAGCAGCACGACGGTCGAGCCGAGCAGGAAGCGCCCCATTTCGGCGCCCTGCGCCAGTTCCACGGCCGCGCCCGCGTCGTCGGCGTCGTAGCGCCATTCGCGCACCCGGCCCGGCCGCGGCGGGTTGACCACGCCGTGCCAGACCGTGGCCATGCTGCCGACGATGGTGGCGCCGACGAGCACCAGCACGAACGGGCCGGCGGCGCCTTCGAACACGCAGACCACGCGCTCGTTGCGCGCGAACAGCCCCGGCACACCGCGGGCCGTCGTCGGATTCACCGAAAACAGCGCACCCGGCACGTGCACCATGCGCCGCAGCGTGCCGGCGCAGGGCATGTGGATGCGGTGGTAGTCCTTCGGACTGAGGTACAGCGTGGCGAAGTGGCCGTCGTCGAAGCGCGCCGCCAGTTCGGCGTCGCCGCCGAGCAGCGCCGACGTGCTGAAGTCGTGGCCCTTGGCCTGGAAGATCTGGTCCCCGCGGATGCGGCCGAACTGGCTGATGGCGCCATCCACCGGACACACCAGGTCGGCCTGCGCCAGCGGCCGCGCATCCGGACGCAGCGCGCGGGTGAAGAAGTCGTTGAAGCTGGCATAGGCGGCGACATCGGGCTCGGCGGCCTCGCTCATGTCGACGCCGTAGCGGCCCACGAACCAGCGGATCAGGCGCGTCGTCGATGCGCCGCGGCGGCCCTGCGCCACCCGCCCGGCCAGGCGCGTCAGCAGCCCCTTCGGCATCAGGTACTGGGGCAGCACGGCCAGGCGGTCGTCGAGCATCGTCGCAGCGGGTTCCCGTTCTTGAAAGGCGCGCGATTGTATAGAGCCCTTCCCGCTGCAGCGCTCGCTTAGCATTGGCCGCACCCCGAGAGCGACCCCGAGACGACATGAGCGATACCCCCGCACGCCCAGGCCCGCTGTCCCATCTGCGCGTGCTCGACCTGTCGCGCGTGCTGGCCGGCCCGTTCGCGACGCAGAACCTGGCCGACATGGGCGCCGAGGTGATCAAGGTCGAGAAGCCCGGCGTCGGCGACGACACGCGCGGCTGGGGGCCGCCCTTCGTCAAGGCCGAAGCGGCCGCGCGCGGCGACTCGGCCTACTTCCTCTCGGCCAACCGCAACAAGAAGTCGATCACCGTCGACCTGGCCAGCGACGAAGGTCAGCAGTTGATCCGCCGGCTGGCGGAGCAGAGCGACATCGTGGTCGAGAACTACAAGGTCGGCACGCTGACCCGCTACGGCCTGGACTACGCCAGCCTGTCGGCGCTGAACCCGCGGCTGGTCTATTGCTCGATCACCGGCTTCGGCCAGAACGGGCCGTACGCGCCGCGGCCCGGCTACGACTTCGTCTTCCAGGGCATGGGCGGGCTGATGAGCATCACCGGCGTGCCCGACGGCGAGCCCGGCGCCGGGCCGATGAAGGTGGGCATCGCGGTGGCGGATCTGATCACGGCCATGTACGCGACCAGCGCGATCCTCGGCGCGATCGAGCAGCGCCACGTCAGCGGCCGCGGCCAGCACATCGACATCGCGCTGCTCGACTGCCTGATCGCGCTGACCTCGTTCCAGGCGCTGAACTGGTTCGTGTCCGGCGAGGTGCCGCAGCGCCTGGGCAATGCCCATCCGAACATCGTGCCCTACCAGGTGTTCGCCTGCAAAGGCGGCTACCTCATTCTGGCGGTGGCCAACGACGGCCAGTTCCGCAGCTTCTGCACGGCGGTGGACAAGCCGGAGTGGGCCGACGACGAACGCTTTGCGGTCGGTTCGGCGCGCGGCAGGAACCGGCAGCTGTTGTGCGGCATGGTGGCCGAACTGATGCTGCAGCGCACGATGCACGAGTGGATCGAACTGCTGGAAGGCCACAACGTGCCCTGCGGCCCGATCAACAACATCGACCAGGTCTTCGAGGACCCGCAGGTGCAGCATCGCGGCATGCGCCTGCAGATGCCGCATCCGAGCGGCCCGCTGTCGCTGCTGGCCAGCCCGATGCGTTTCGCCGACACGCCGGTGCGCTACGAGCTGCCGCCGCCGCTGCTGGGCCAGCACACGGCCGAAGTGCTGCAGCAGACGCTGGGCCTCTCGGCCGACGAAGTGCAGGCGCTGCGCGGGCGGGGTGTCGTCTAGACGCCGTCAGAGAAAGCGCTCGAGCAGCCGCTTGGAATGCCGGTCGAGCGCCAGGAAATCGGACACGCGGAACTGCAGTCCCTGGTGATCGGAGATCAGCAGCGTCGCACGGCCGACGCGGCGGATGTCCTCCTCGCCCTTCAGCACGAACGTCGTGTGGCCGCGGTCGGTCTCGACGCTCCAGGTGCTGGGCGTGGAAAAGCTGCTGACGCTCAGCAGACGGCGGATCTGCGGCACGAACTCGCGCTCGGCCAGCGTCTCCTCGATCAGCGCCCGCGGCGCGGCGGGCAGATCGGCCAGCCGGTCGACCCAGGCCAGTTCGTGGCCCTCGGCGCCGAGCAGCGACAGCCCCTCCTCCGGCGCAGCGATGGGGAAGGCGCGCACCGGCACCACGCCGACATGCACCGTGCCATCGGCCGCGGTGAACACCAGCCGGCCGAAGCCGTCGCGCTGCAGTTCCCAGCTCACTGGGCGGCCCTCCGCACTGCGTTGCTCCGGGATGAGCGCTTGGGAACGGCCCGGCGCGCTCATGGCGGCACCTCGCCGTGCACGGCGGCATGGGTGCTGGCGACCGCCGCCACCTGCGCGGCGATCAGCGGCTCGGCGCCGCCGTCGCCATCGCTGCCCAGGTCGCTGCCGTCGACGCGCCGCGCCTGCGCCTCGTACAGCCGCCAGTAGGCGCCGCGCTGCGCGATCAGGTCGTCGTGCGGCCCCACCTCCACCACCCGGCCGCGGTCCATCACCACCAGCCGGTCGGCCTTGCGCAACGTCGACAGCCGGTGCGCGATGGCGATGGTCGTGCGGCCCTTCACCAGGTTGTCCAGCGCCTTCTGGATTTCCTTCTCGGTCTCGGTGTCCACCGCCGACGTGGCCTCGTCCAGGATCAGGATCTTCGGGTCGATCAGCAGCGCGCGGGCGATGCTGATGCGCTGTCGCTCGCCGCCGGACAGGCCCTGCCCGCGCTCGCCGACCAGGCTGTCGTAGCCCTGCGGCAGCCGCAGGATGAACTCGTGCGCATGCGCCGCGCGCGCCGCGGCAACGATCTCGGCGCGTGTCGCCTCGGGCTTGCCGTAGGCGATGTTCTCGGCCACGGTGCCGAAGAACAGGAACGGCTCCTGCAGCACCAGCCCGATGTGGCGCCGGTAGTCGGCCACGCCGAAGCGCCGCAGGTCGCAGCCGTCGACCAGGATCGCGCCGTCGGTGACGTCGTAGAAGCGGCAGATCAGGTTGACCAGCGTGCTCTTGCCCGAGCCGCTGTGGCCGACCAGGCCGATCATTTCGCCGGGCCGGATCTCCAGGTCCAGGCCGCGGATGACGCTGCGGCTGCCGTAGCGGAAGCCGACCCCGCGCAGTTCGATGCGGCCTTCCAGGCGCTCGATCTTCTGCGGCAGCAGCGGCTCGGGCACGTTGCTGACGTGGTCCAGGATGTCGAAGATGCGCTTGGCGCCGGCCGCCGCCTTCTGCGTCACGCTGACGATGCGGCTCATCGAATCGAGCCGCGTGTAGAAGCGGCCGATGTAGGCGATGAAGGCGGTCAGCACGCCGACCGTGATGCGCCCGCGGCTGACCTGCCAGATGCCGAAGGCCCAGACCACCAGCAGGCCGATGTCGGTCAGCAGCGACACCGTCGGCGAGAACAGGCTCCAGGTCTTGTTCAGCTTGTCGTTGACCGCCAGGTTCAGCCGGTTGGCTTCGCGGAAGCGGTGCGCCTCGCGCTCTTCCTGCGCGAAGGCCTTGACCACGCGGATGCCGGGAATGGTGTCGGCCAGCACGCTGGTCACGTCGCTCCAGACCCGGTCGATCTTCTCGAAGCCGGTGCGCAGCCGGTCGCGCACGCGGTGGATCATCCAGGCGATGAAGGGCAGCGGCAGCAGCGTCACCAGCGCCAGCCCCGGGTCGATGGAGAACAGGATCACCGACGTCATGCCGATCATCAGCACGTCGGTGGCGAAGTCCAGCGCATGCAGCGACAGGAAGACCGAGATGCGGTCGGTCTCGGAACCCACCCGCGCCATCAGGTCGCCGGTGCGCTTGGCGCCGAAGTAGTCCAGGCTCAGCCGCAGCAGGTGCTCGAAGGCCGCCGTCCGCAGGTCGGCCGCCATGCGCTCGGACACCAGCGCCAGCAGCCAGGTGCGCGCCCAGCCCAGGCTCCAGGCCAGCAGCGCCGAGCCCAGCAGCCCGGACAGCAGCAGCAGCACGTACTGCGGATCGATGCGCTTCCCGCTCTGGAACGGAATCAGCACGTTGTCCATCAATGGGATCGTCAGGTACGGCGGCACCAGCGTCGCCGCCGTCGAGGCCAGCGTCAGCCCGAAACCCAGCGCCAGCTGCTTGCGGTACGGCCGGGCAAAGCGGCCCAGGCGCAGCAGCACCCAGGTGGACGGCGGGCCCTGGGATTCGCGGGCGCCCAGGCTGCCATCGTCCGCCGGCTCGTCCTCGGCCTCGCCCTGCCCGGCCAGCCGGGCCTGCTGGCGCTCGAAGGCGGCGAGCAGCGCCAGCGCCTGGGGGTTGCAGGCCAGCGTGAAGCGCCAGCGGGCCAGCCGGCGATGGGCATCGCACAGCTCCAGGCTGCCGACACCGGCATGGTCGGCATGGCGCAGCGCCAGCTCCGGCTGCAGCGGCCAGGAACGCCAGCCGCCGTCCGGCGACCGGGCCCAGAAGCGGCGGTCGGTCAGCGCCAGCGCCCCGGGAACGAAGCGAAGTGCAGGGTCCAGGTCAACCGCCAGGGTCGCCAACACGTTCTCGTCGGCAGCCAGCTCTGGCTGAAGCTCAGCGCGTACCGCGTCCGCGGGGTCGGCCGGCACCAGAGCATCTATCGAAGGGTTGGACATGGACAAGAGGATCGACGGCCGCAGCGGCGGCGCCGCAATGGCGGCGCGCAAGCGGCGGGATTCTCCCCCAAGCCTCGCCCCCCGCGCCGCCACCCCCTGCCGATGATGGACAAGAAGAACGACATCCAGCTGCTGCGCGTCAACTATCTGCGCGGCCCGAATCTCTGGACCTACCGCTCGGCCCTCGAGACCTGGCTCGATCTGGGCGAGCTGGAGGACTTTCCGTCCAATGTGCTGCCCGGCCTGAACCAGCGCCTGTGCACCTGGCTGCCGGCGCTGGCCGAGCACCACTGCGGCGTCGGCGAGCGCGGCGGCTTCCTGCAGCGGCTCGAAGAAGGCACCTGGTGCGGCCATGTGCTGGAGCACGTGGTCATCGAGCTGCTGAACCTGGCCGGCATGCCCACCGGCTTCGGCCAGACCCGCAGCACCAGCCGGCGCGGCGTCTACCGCATGGTCTTCCGGGCCCGCGACGAGCAGGTCGCCCGCACCGCGCTGACCCAGGGCCACCGGCTGCTGATGTGCGCCATCAACGACGAGCCCTTCGACGTGGCCGCCGCCGTGACGGCGGTGCGCGACAAGCTCGACGACTGCTACCTCGGCCCCAGCACCGCCGCCATCGTCGCCGCGGCCAGCGACCGGCGCATCCCGCACATCCGGCTGAACGACGGCAACCTGGTGCAGCTCGGCCACGGCAAGCGCCAGCGCCGCATCTGGACAGCCGAATCCGACCTGACCAGCGCCATCGCCGAAGGCATCGCCGGCGACAAGGACCTGACCAAGCGCCTGATCCAGTCGGTGGGCGTGCCGGTGCCCGAGGGCCAGGTCGCCCGCAGCGCGGCGGAAGCCTGGGAGGCGGCGCAGGACATCGGCCTGCCGGTGGCCATCAAGCCCAGCGACGGCAACCATGGCCGCGGCGTGTCGCTGGACCTGAACACGCAGGCCGAGGTCGAGGCCGCCTGGACGCTGGCCGACCAGCACGGCAGCGAGGTGCTGGTCGAGCGTTACGTGCGCGGCGACGAGCACCGCCTGCTGGTGGTCGGCGGCAAGGTGGTGGCGGCCGCGCGCGGCGAGGCGGCCTGGGTCACCGGCGACGGCCGCAGCACGGTGCGCGAGCTGATCGACAGCCAGCTCAACACCGACCCGCGCCGCGGCCTGACCGAGGATTTCCCGCTGAACCGCATCCTGATCGAGGAGGACGACGTGGTGCGCGCCGACCTCGCACGCATGGGCCTGACGCCCGACAGCGTGCCGGCGGCCGGGCGCCGCGTGCTGATCCAGCGCAACGGCAACGTCGCCATCGACTGCACCGACGAGGTCCATCCCGAAGTGGCCCACCTGGTGTCGCTGGCGGCGCGCACCGTGGGCCTGGACATCGCCGGCGTCGACGTGGTGGCCGAGGACATCTCGAAGCCGCTGCACGAACAGGGCGGCGCGGTGGTCGAAGTCAATGCCGGCCCGGGGCTGCTGATGCACCTGCGCCCGGCCGAAGGCGCGCCGCAGCCGGTGGGCCAGGCGATCGTCGAACACCTGTTCCCCGACGAGGAAGAGACCGGCCGCATTCCGATCGTCGGCGTCGCCGGCACGCGCGACACCGCCCGCATCGCCCGGCTGGTGGCCTGGGTCATGCAGCTCAGCGGCCGGCACGTCGGGCTGGCCTGCCGCGACGGGCTGTTCCTCGACCGCCGCCGCGTCGAGGCCGGCGACTGCACGCATTGGGAAGCCGGCCGCCGGCTGCTGATCAACCGCAGCGTCGAGGCCGCGGTGTTCGAGAACGACGCCGCGGCGATCCTGGACAACGGCCTGCCCTACGACCGCTGCGCCGTCGGCATCGTCACCGACCTCGACGGCGCCGAGGCGCTGGCCGACCACGACGTGCACGATGCCGACCAGATGCTGAAGGTGCTGCGCACCCAGGTCGACGTGGTGCTGCCCGACGGCGTCGCGGTGCTGCACGCCGGGGACCCGCGCATCGCCGGCCTGGCTCGGCTGTGCGACGGCGGCGTCATCTTCTACGCCACCGACGAGCGCACGCCGGCCATCGTCGAGCAGCGCGCCGCCGGCGGCCGTGCCGCGTTCCTGCGCGACGACGTCTGCGTCCTGGCCGAAGGCGGCAGCGAAACCGTGCTGCCGCGGCTGCAGCCGCTGGCCGCCGGCGCCGAGGCGCTGGCCGCCGACACGCTGCTGGCTGCGGTGGCGGCCGCCTGGGGCATGGGCATCGACGCCGATCTGATCGCCGCCGGGGTGCAGACCTTCGGGCCGCTGGCCATCACCCCGCCGGCCGCGGTGCCGGAGACACCGCGCGCGCCGATCGAAGACAGGAAAGACGACTGATGGACGTGTCCCGCATCCGCGCGCTGCGCGGCCCGAACCTGTGGAGCCGCAACACGGCGATCGAGGCGATCGTGCGCTGCAGCGCCGAAGAACGCGACATCGGCCGTCTGCCCGGCTTCGAGGACCGCTTGCGCGCGCTCTTCCCGGCCATCGGCGAACACTGGCCGATCGAAGGCGGCCCGGTGAACCTGGCGCAGGTGCTGGAAGTGGCGGCGCTGGCGCTGCAGGCCCAGGCGGGCTGTCCGGTCAGCTACAGCCGCACCACGGCCACGGTGGAGCGCGGCATCCACCAGGTGGTGGTCGAGTACTCCGAAGAGCAGGTCGGACGCACGGCACTGGCCCTGGCGCAGGAGCTGATCGCCGCGGCCGCCGGCGGCAGTGGCTTCGATGCCGCCGTTGCGGTGAGCCGGCTGCGCGAACTGGACGAGGATCTGCGGCTCGGGCCGTCCACCGGCTCGATCGTCAGCGCCGCGGTGGCCCGCGGCATTCCGTACCGGCGTCTGACCGAAGGCAGCCTGGTGCAGTTCGGCTGGGGCTCGAAGCAGCGGCGCATCCAGGCCGCCGAGGTGGACACCACCAGCGCCGTGGCCGAGTCGATCGCCCAGGACAAGGACCTGACGAAGACGCTGCTGCAGGCGGCCGGCGTGCCGGTGCCGCTGGGCCGTCCGGTCGATGGTGTCGACGACGCCTGGGCCGCCGCGCAGCAGATCGGTCTGCCGGTGGTGGTCAAGCCGCAGGACGGCAACCAGGGCAAAGGCGTGACCGTCAACGTGGTCACGCGCGAGCAGCTCGAGGCGGCCTACAAGGCGGCGGCCGAGGTCGGCACCGTGATGGTCGAGAAGTACCTGGCCGGCGGCGACTACCGGCTGCTGGTGGTCGGCAAGAAGCTGGGGGCCGCGGCGCGCCGCGACCCGCCGCTGGTCATCGGCGACGGCGTGCACAGCGTGCGCGAGCTGGTCGACCGGGTCAATGCCGACCCGCGCCGCGGCGACGGCCATGCCACCTCGCTGACCCGCATCCGCATCGACGACATCGCCATCGCCCGCCTGCAGGCCCAGGGCCTGACGCCCGACTCGGTGCCGCCGACCGGGCAGCGCGTACTGCTGCGCAACAACGCCAACCTCAGCACCGGCGGCACGGCCACCGACGTCACCGACGACGTGCACCGCGACGTGGCCGCACGGGCGGTGGCGGCGGCGCAGATGGTCGGGCTGCACATCTGCGGCGTCGACATGGTCTGCGAAAGCGTCTTGCGGCCACTGGAGGATCAGAGCGGCGGCATCGTCGAGGTCAACGCCGCGCCGGGGCTGCGCATGCACCTGACGCCGTCCTACGGCCGGCCGCGCAACGTCGGCGAGGCCATCATCGGCCACCTGTTCGGCCCGGGCGACGACGGCCGCGTGCCGACGGTGGCCGTCACCGGCACCAACGGCAAGACCACGGTGACGCGGCTGATCGCGCACCTGATGGCCACCAGCGGGCTGCGCGTGGGCATGACCAACACCGACGGCGCCTACGTGCAGGGCCGGCAGATCGACAGCGGCGACTGCAGCGGCCCGCGCAGCGCACGCAACGTGCTCGCGCATCCGGATGTCGACGCCGCGGTGTTCGAAACCGCACGCGGCGGCATCCTGCGCGAAGGCCTGGGCTTCGACCGCTGCGCGGTGGCGGTCGTCACCAACCTCGGCGAAGGCGACCACCTGGGGCTCAACTACATCAGCACCGTCGACGACCTGGCAGTGCTCAAGCGCGTGATCGTGCGCAACGTGGCGCCCAACGGCTACGCGGTGCTGAATGCGGCCGACCCGATCGTCGCCGCGATGACCATCGCCTGCCCCGGGCAGGTGTGCTACTTCGCAGCCGACCGCCATCATCCGGTGATGGCGGCGCACCGCGCGCAGGGCAAGCGCGTGGTCTACGTAGAAGGCAACGCCATCGTCGCCGCGCAGGGCTCGTGGCGCGAACGCCTGCCGCTGGCCGAGATTCCGCTGACACGCGGCGGGGCGATCGGCTTCCAGGTCGAGAACGCCATGGCGGCGGTCGGCGCGGCCTGGTGCGCGGGCCTGGACTGGGACGCGATCCGCCGCGGGCTGGAGAGCTTCGACAGCGATGCCGACACCACACCCGGCCGATTCAACGTGATGGACTACCGCGGCGCGACGCTGATCGCCGACTACGGCCACAACCCGGATGCGATGCGCGCGCTGGTGCGTGCGGTGGAAGCGATGCCGGCGCAGCGCCGCTCGGTGGTGATCAGCGGTGCCGGCGACCGCCGCGACAAGGACCTGCGCGACCAGACGGTGATCCTGGGTGCCGCCTTCGATGACGTGATCCTGTACCAGGACGCGGCACAGCGCGACCGTGCCGACGGCGAGGTCATGGCCTTGC
>JBGAII010000117.1:0-14594 GCA_044225625.1 Rubrivivax sp. | reverse complement strand
ACCGGCTCCGCTGCGACGCCCGCTGTCTAAGCCCAGGCCAAAGAGCCGTTGGCGACGGCGATCCTCAACGGCCACCTGCTGTTTCGCGCGCGCGGCATCTCGGTCTATCCTGCGGGCAGTGGGCCCAGGCGATCAGCGAGCGCAGCCGACGAATGGAGCACATCCCCTCCCCTGGCTGAGTCATCGGCATTGCCGATCGATATATACGGCAGATGCCGTTTACCGATCAATGATCGGCTGGGAGCATCCGCGCATGTCCTCCAGGCCCACCTGCGCGATGCCATGAAAGACTTCGAGTACTTCGAGCCCGCCACGCTGGACGACGCGCTGAGCCTGCTGCAGCGCTATCGCGGCAGCGGCAGCCTGTTCGCCGGCGGCACCGACCTGCTGGTGCAGATGAAGGAGCACGTGCGCCAGCCGGCACAGGTGATCAACATCAAGAAGATCCCGGGCATGGACGACTTCGCGTTCGATGCGAAGACCGGCCTGGTCCTCGGCGCGCTGGTGACCACGCGCCAGGTCGAAACGTCGCCGATCACGCAGCGCCACTACGCCGGCCTGGCCAAGGCGGCCACCGATTTCGCGTCGATCCAGGTACGCCACCGCGCCACCGTGGTCGGCAACGTCTGCCGCGCCTCGCCGTCGGCCGACACGCTGCCGCCGCTGATCGCCGACGGCGCGGTGCTGCGCATCCACGGCCCCGCCGGCCCGCGCCTTTGCGCGGTGCAGGACTTCTGCACCGGCCCCGGCCGCACCCGTGCTGGCGACGACGAGATCGTCCGCCACCGCGACTGGTGCGCGCCGCGCTGCCGGCAAGGTGCCGCGCAAGCACGGCCGCCGTGCGCCAGATGGAGCTGGCCACCGTGGGTGCGGCGGTGCGGCTGACGCTCGGCGCCGGCGGCAGCGTCGACGACGTCAGCATCGTGCTGGCCGCAGTGGCGCCGACGCCGCTGCGCGCCGTGCGGGCGAAGCGCTGCTGCGCGGCCCGCACGCCCACCGCCGAACGGCTGGCCTGCGCCACCGCCCAGGCCGCCAGCGACGAGGCACGTCCGATCGGCGACGTGCGCGGCAGCGCCGACTACCGGCGCGAGATGGTGCGCGTGCTGACCCAGCGCGCGCTGACGCAGGCCCTGCAGGAGATCCGCTGATGAGCAAGAGCATGGTGAGCTTCACCGTCAACGGCGAGGCGCGCGAGATCGTGGTCGCGCCCAACCGCAGCCTGCTCGATGCGCTGCGCAGCGAGGCCGGCCTGACCGGCACCAAGAAGGGCTGCGACGTCGGCGAATGCGGCTCGTGCACGATCCTGATGAACGGCCAGCCGGTCAACGCCTGCCTGGTGCTGGCGGCCGAGGCCGACGGCGCCGACATCACCACCGTCGAAGGCCTGCAGGCCGCCGACGGCACGCCGCACCGGCTGCAGGACTGCTTCATGCAGTGCGGCGCGGCGCAGTGCGGCTTCTGCACCCCCGGCATCCTGGTCGCGGCCAAGGCGCTGCTCGACCGCAACCCGTCGCCGACGACGGACGAGATCCGCTTCGCCATCGCCGGCAACATCTGCCGCTGCACCGGCTACAGCAAGATCATCGACGCCATCGCGCTGGCGGCGCAGGGGCCGCAGAAGGAGGCCGCATGAGCCAGATCATCGGCACCAGCGTCAAGCGCCAGGACCTGCTGGCCAAGGTCACGGGCGACGCCAGGTACGTGGCCGACATGCAGCTGCCCGGCCTGCTGTACGCGCGCAGCAAGCGCAGCACCATCGCGCATGCGCTGATCCGCCGCATCGACACGAGCCGGGCGCTGGCGCTGCCCGGTGTGAAGGCCGTGCTGACGCACGAGAACGTGCCGCGCGTGCTGCACGCCGGCTCGCCGCACCCGCGTTCGGCCTCGGTCACCTGCGACCAGTACATCCTGGACCACAAGGTGCGCTACTGGGGCGAGACCGTGGCCGTGGTCGCCGCCACCAGCGAAGAGATCGCCGAAGCCGCGCTCGACCTGATCGAAGTCGAGTACGAGCCGCTGCCGGCCGTGTTCACCACCGACGATGCCGCGCGCGACGGCGCGCCGCTGATCCACGAGCGCGAGCCCGGCGGCAACCTGGTGCTGCCGCCGGTGAAGGTCAGTCGCGGCGACGTCGAACGCGGCTTTGCCGAGGCCGACCTGATCATCGAAGGCGAATACGAAGGCGGCCGCCCCACGCCGGCCTACATGGAGCCCAACGCCTGCATGTGCCAGTGGGACGGCAACGGCAACCTGACGGTGTGGATCTCGACGCAGACCGCCTTCATGGTGCGCGGCATCATGGCCGAGGTGCTGGGCCTGCCGCTGCACAAGGTGCGCGTGCTGGTCGACCACATGGGCGGCGGCTTCGGCGCCAAGCAGGACCTGTTCCAGAGCGAGTTCCTGTGCGCGCTGCTGGCCCGGCAGACGCGCCGGCCGGTGCGCATGGAGTACACGCGCGAGGAAACCTTTCTCGGCGGGCGCACGCGCCACCCGGCCAAGGTCTGGCTGAAGCAGGGCTTCAGGAAGGACGGCACGATCACCGCGCGCCAGGCGCGCGTGGTCTTCAACTCCGGCGCCTACGGCTCGCACGGCCCGGGCGTGACCATCGTCGGCACCGGCGCGCTGACCTCGCTGTACCGCTGCGACAACGTCGAGCTCGAGGGCCGCTGCCTCTACACCAACAGCCCGATCGCCGGCGCCTTCCGCGGCTACGGCGTGGTGCAGACCTACTACGCGCTGGACATCCAGATGGACGAGGCGGCGCACAAGCTCGGCATGGACCCGGCCGAGCTGAAGCTGAAGAACGCGGTGCGCGACGGTGACATCGCGCCCTCCGGCCACCCGCTGATCGGCCACGGGCTGGAAGACTGCATCCGCCGCGGCATGGACGAGGTGGGCTGGGCGGCGCTGCGCCGCCGCCCGCGCGACCGTGGCGTGGTGCGCCGCGGCTGGGGCATGGGCTGCGAGATGCACGGCAGCAGCGCCTACCCCGGCATCAAGGAACAGGGCAACGCCATCGTCAAGATGAACGAGGACGGCACCGTGGTGCTGCTCACCGGCACGGCGGGCCTGGGCACCGGCGCGCACACCGCGCTGGCGCAGATCGTCGCCGAGGAGCTGGGCGTGCGCTTCGAGGCGGTGCAGGTGACGCACGGCGACACCGACGTCGTGCCCTGGGACATCGGCGCCTTTGCCAGCCACACCACTTACCTGGGCGGCAAGGCGGCGCAGATGGCCGCGGCCGAGGTCAAGCGCCAGCTGTTCGAGCGCGCGGCCGGGCTGCTGGAAACGGCAGCCGGTGAACTGGAATCCGCCGACGGGCAGATCCGGGTTCGTGGCAGCGACCGAACGATCAGCATCCGCGACGCCGTGGCGCCGCGCAAGGGCGTGCCGGCGGCGCAGTTCGTCGGCAGCGCCACCTACCACCCGACCAAGTCGTACTCGTTCGCGGCGCATTTCGTCGAGGTCGCGGTCGACACCGAAACCGGCCAGATCACGGTGCAGCAGGTGGTGCCGGTGCACGAGATCGGCAAGGTCATCCACCCGGTCGCCGCGGCCGGCCAGATCGAGGGCGGCATCCAGCAGGGCATCGGCCACACGCTGTACGAGGACTACCAGATCGACCTGAAGACCGGCCGTTCGCTGAACGCCAACTTCGTCGACTACAAGATGCCGCTGTCGATGGACATGCCGCCGATCCGCACGGTGATCCTGGAAACCGCACCCGACCCCGGCGGCCCCTTCGGCGCCAAGGGCGTGGGCGAGGACCCGATCGTCGCCATCGGCCCGGCCATCGCCAACGCGGTGTACGACGCCATCGGCGTGCGCTTCCGCCACTACCCGATCAAACCCGAGCAGGTGCTGCAGGCGCTGCGTGAGCAACGCGCCGCCGCCGCCAGCCCGCACGAAGAAGGAGTCACCGCATGAACCACGACACCAAGCGGCCGGTGCCGGTGACCATCCTCACCGGCTTCCTCGGCGCCGGCAAGACGACGCTGCTGAACCACATCCTGACCGAGAAGCACGGCTACCGCATCGCCATCATCGAGAACGAGTTCGGCGAGGTCGATGTCGATTCCGACCTGGTGATGGCCTCCGACGAGGAGATCTTCCAGATCGTCAACGGCTGCATCTGCTGCACGGTGGACGTGCGCAACGACCTGGTGCAGACGCTGCAGAAGCTGCTGGAACGGCCGGAGCTGTTCGACCACATCCTGGTCGAAACCAGCGGCCTGGCCGACCCGGCGCCGGTGGCCGCCACCTTCTTCATGGACAACGAGGTGGCGAAGAAGGTGGTGCTGGACGGCGTGGTCACGCTGGTCGACGCGCTGCACATCCAGCCGCACCTGGACGACCCGGCGCTGGCCGAGCACGACAACCAGGCGGTGACGCAGATCGTCGTCGCCGACCGCGTGCTGCTGAACAAGGCGGACCTGGTGAGCACGGCCACGCTGGCCGACATCGAAGGCCGCATCCGCTCGCTGAACAGCAGCGCGCCGATCCTGCGCAGCGTGCAGGCGAAGGTGGACCTGTCGCAGATCCTGGGCCTGCAGAGCTACGCGTCCGACGCGCTGGCGATGACCGACCCGGACTTCCTGGCGCACGACCACGCGCACGACCACGAGCATGTGTGCGACGAACACTGCGAACATGGGCACGACCACGGGCATGCGCACGAGGCCCACGCCCAAGCGACCTCACACAGCCACGACCCGTCGGTCGGCTCGGTGTCCTTCGTCTTCGACCGGCCCTTCGACACCGCGCGCCTGTTGCAGTCGCTGAACGACCTGCTGGCCGCGCACGGTGACGACGTCTACCGCGTCAAGGGCATCCTGCAGGCGCAGGGCGACGATCGCCGCCACGTGCTGCAGGGCGTGCACCGCATCCTGGAACTGAAGCCTTCGCTCCCCTGGTGGGACGAGGTGCCGACCAGCAAGCTGGTCTTCATCGGCCGCCGGCTGCAGCGCGACGCCCTGCTGGCGCGCCTGCAGGCCTGCCTGGCCGAACCCGAGCTGCAAGCCGCCTGAACCCACCCCAGAGGAGAACTCCCCCATGATCATCGACATCAGCTGCTACCCCACCGACCAGGTCGACCTGGCCTGGTGGCACGAGGGCGACCCCTACACCGTGGACCGGCTGCTGGAAACGCTGGACGGCCCCTACTTCATCAACGGCAAGCCGCGCCGCATCGACAAGGCCTTCATCCAGCCGCCGCAGGGCAACACGATCTACACCTGGACCGACGGCGAGAAGGACGGCCGCGAGTCGATCGACGCCTACATGGCCTACACGCTGAAGTGCGTGCAGCAGCACCCCGACCGCCTGATCGGCTGCTTCGTCTACAACCCGCGTTGCGGCGTGCAGAACGGTGTCGAAGCCATCGAGCGCTACGTCAAGGAGCACGGCTTCAAGATGGTGCAGATGCAGGCCAACATGCATGCCTACCGTCCCGACCGCGCGCTCGACTGGGTGCGCCCGGCCTTCGAGAAATGCGCCGAGCTGGGCGTGCCGGTCAAGCTGCACACCGGCGACGGGCCCTACAGCATCCCGACCGAGTGGGTGCCGATGATCAAGGCCTTCCCGACGGTGAACTTCATCATGGCGCACTTCGGCGTGCAGACCGGCGGCGTCTACTGCTTCGAGCCCTACCAGTGGGCGATGGAACTGCCCAACGTGTATTGCGAGTCGGGCTGGTGCCTGCAGTCGCGCATCGTCGAGTTCGCGAAGACGCTGCCCAAGCACAAGATCATCTACGGCTCCGACACGCCGCCCAACGAGCCCGGCATGTGGCTGCGCCTGCTGGAGGTGCTGTGCACCAACCCGCCGCAGGGCCTGAACCTGGACGAGGAAACGCTCGAGGACTACCTGGGCAACAACATCGCCCGGATGATCGGCATCGAGCCCACGCCCTACCCCAAGACCTTCGCCGACGCCGAGAAGCTGCTGGGCCGCAAGGTGGAGCCCCAGCCCGTCATCGGCCTGTACTGAACCCCGGCCCGGAGACCCGAACATGATCATCGACACCCACCTGCACCCCACCAACCTGGTCGACGAGGCCTGGCGCCACACCGGCACGCCCTTCAACGGCGAGCGCATGCTCAAGCTGATGGACGGGCCCTACATGATCAACGGCAAGCCGCGCCGCATCGACATGGGCTTCATCCAGCCGCCGCCCGGCAACACCGGCTACCGCGACAGCAACCGCCGCGGCCGCGACGGCATCCGCGACTACATGGCCTACATCGCCGAGCTGACGCAGAAGTACCCGGACCGCTTCATCGGCAACTTCACCTACAACCCGCGCTGGGGCCCCGAGAACGGCGCGCTGGAGATCGAGTACCACCACAAGGCCTACGGCTTCAAGATGATCAAGCTGCATGCCAACATGCACGGCTACCGGCCCGACCGCGCGCTCGACTGGCTGCGCCCGGCGATGAAGATGTGCGCCAAGTACAACATCGTGGTGCTGATCCACACCGGCGACGGGCCGTTCACGATCCCGACGATGTTCTATCCGATCATCCGCGAGTTCCCGATGGTCAACTTCGTCATCGCGCACTTCGGCATCCAGACCGGCGGCAACTATTCGTTCGAAACCTTCTGGATGGCGATGGACACGCCCAACGTCTACGTCGAGTCGGGCTGGTGCTTCCAGGCGCGCATCGCCGAGTTCGCCAAGGAGCTGCCGCGCCACAAGCTGGTGTTCGGCACCGACAGCCCGCCCAACGAGCCGGGCATGTGGCTGCGCGAGCTGGAGATGCTGTGCCGCAAGCCGCCGCACGGCATCGGCATCGACGAGGACACGCTGGAGGACTACCTGGGCAACAACATCGCGCGCCTGGCCGGCATCCAGACCAGCCCGCCGCCGCGCAATGCCGAGGAAGCGAAGCTGCGCCTGACCGACTCCTACGCCGCGCTCTGAACATGGACCGCCGCGCCGACCCGTTGGCCGACACCGGGCAGGACCTGCACCGCTTCATCGCCGCGTACCGCGAGCACTTCCCGCAGGACGTGCTGACGGTGCGCGAGGCCGTGGGCCGCGACCAGGACGTGACGGCCACGGTGTGGGCGCTGGCCGCGCAGGGGCGGCACCCGGCACTGGTGTTCGAGCAGGTGCAGGGGCTGCAGACGCCGCTGGTGACCAACCTGTTCGCATCGCGCGAGCGCGTCGGCCGCATGCTCGGTGGCGTGCCGCCGGCCGGCATCCATGCCGAGTACCAGGCACGCAGCCGGCGCCTGCTGGCGCCGCGCGAGGTGGGCACGGGCGCGGTCACCGAGGTCGTGCAGAGCGAAGGCTTCGACTTGGGCGAAGTGCCGACGATCAAGCATTTCGCCACCGACCGCGGGCCGTACATCACCAATGCGGTGATCGTGGCCGAGGACCGCGACGGCGGCTTCGGCAACGTCAGCTACCACCGCTCGATGCTCAACGGGCCGCAGCAGATCGGCACCAGCCTGCATTCACGCGGCCACCTGTGGCGCATGCTGCAGGCGGCGCAGGCCAAGGGCCGGCCGCTGCCGGTGGCGATGGTGATCGGCGCACACCCGCTGTTCATGCTGGCCGCCGCGGCGCGGCTGCCGTATGGCGTCGACGAGCGCCACGTGGCCGGCGGTCTGTTCGGCGCGCCGCTGGAGGTGGTGCGCACGCCGAAGCACGGCATCGCCGTGCCGGCCCATGCCGAGTTCGTGCTCGAAGGCGTGATCGACCCCGAGGCGCAGGCCGAGGAAGGCCCGTTCGGCGAGTTCACCGGCTATTCGTCGGACCGCTCGACCCACAACCTGCTGCGCGTGCAGACGCTGATGCGCCGGCGCGATGCCTGGCTGCTGGACGTGGTGGGCGGCAACTCGGCCGAGCACCTGAACCTGGGCCGCATTCCGCGCGAATCGGAGATGGTGGAGAAGCTGAAGGAGCGCTTCCCCGGTGTGACCGCGGTGCACTACCCGAGTTCCGGCACGCACTTCCACGCCTACGTGGCGCTGAAGCAGAGCCGCCCCGGCGAGGCGCGCCAGGTGATGCTGGGCCTGCTCGGCTGGGACCCGTACCTGAAGACCGTGATCGCGGTCGACGAGGACGTGGACATCACCCGCGACGAAGAGGTGCTGTGGGCACTGGCCACGCATTTCCAGCCGCACCGCGACGTGGTGATGATCGACGGCCTGCCCGGCAGCGCGCTCGACCCGTCGGCCTCCGGCGCCGGCACCACGTCGCGCATGGGCCTGGACGCGACGCGCGGCCCCGACTTCGACGGCGTGCGCGCGCGCATCGACGCCGACGCGATGGCACGCGCCGCGGCGCTGGTGCAGAGGCTGGCGGCGCACTGAACGGCGCGGCGGCACCGGCTCGAGGCCGGCCGCCGCCGCATCGCCCGCCCGAGCCGCGTCTACACTGCGCGCTCCCAGGGGAGAGCGCGACCATGAACCGAAGACTTGCACTCGCCGCCGCCGCTGCGGCCACGCTGTTCGCCGGTTGCGCCGGCCTGCCGGGCTACGACCCGCTGAACGTCACGCTCGCCGGCCTGGAGTCGCTGCCCGGCCAGGGCATGGAAGTCCGCATGGCGGTCAAGCTGCGGCTGCAGAACCCCAACGAGCAGCCGGTGCAGTTCGACGGCGCGGCGCTGACGCTGGAGGTGCGCGGCATGGACTTCGCCAGCGGCGTCAGCGACGTGCGCGGCAGCGTGCCACGCTTCGGCGAGACGGTGATCACCGTGCCGGTGACGGTATCGGCCTTCGCCATCGCGCGCCAGGTCATCAGCCTGGCGGGCAGCAGCAACCCCAGGCTGGAGTTCGTGGCCCGCGGCAAGCTGGCAGACGGCAGCCTTGGCGGCACGCGTTTCGAATCCAAAGGCTCCTTCGAGTTGCCGGCCGGCTTCGGCGCGGCGGGCCCGCGTCAATGACCGGCGACGGCGTCGCCGACACCGCGGACGCCACGCCTGCCCCGGGACACCCGGGGCACGGCGCCCCAGCGGTCGCACGGCCGATCCGCAGCTTCGTGCTGCGCGCCGGGCGCATGGGGCCGGGCCAGCAGCGGGCGCTGCGGGAACTGGGGCCGCGCTTCCTGTTGCCCTTTCAGGCCGCGCCGCTGGACCTGGAGTCCACCTTTGGCCGGCGTGCGCCGGTGATCCTGGAAATCGGTTTCGGCATGGGCGATGCCACCGCACGGGTGGCGGCGGCGCAGCCGCAGCACGACTTCATCGGCATCGAGGTCCATGCACCGGGCGTCGGCGCGCTGCTCAAGCGCATCGGCGAGCTGCAGTTGCAGAACCTGCGGCTGATCCAGCATGACGCGGTGGAGGTGCTGGAGCGGATGATCCCGCCCGGCTCGCTGTCCGGCGTGCACCTGTGGTTCCCGGACCCGTGGCACAAGAAGCGCCATCACAAACGGCGCCTGGTGCAGCCGGACTGGGTGGCCCGGCTGGTGCCCCGGCTGGCACCGGGCGGCTACCTGCACTGCGCCACCGACTGGCAGCCCTATGCCGAACAGATGCTGCAGGTGCTGTCGCAGGAACCCCGTTTGCTCAACACGGCCGAAGACTATGCGCCGCGGCCGGACTGGCGGCCGCAGACCAAGTTCGAGACGCGCGGGCTGAAGCTCGGCCATGGCGTCTGGGACTTGCTGTTCCGGCGCGCCTGAGCGATCGGCGGGGAGGCCGACCGATGAACGACAGCTTGCCCGACGCCCCTGCACCCGCTGCCGCCGACCGTGCCCCTGCGGCCCTCACGCGGCTGCGTCACCGGGCGCGCTTCTTCCGCTGCCGCTGCGGCAATGCCACGTTCTTCCGCAACAGCCAGTGCCTGAAATGCCAGGCGCCGCTCGGCTTCCTGCCGCTGCGGGGCCTGCTCGTGCCGCTGGATCCGGGGCCGCAGCCCGACACCTGGCAAGCCGAAGGCGATGACGGAACCTACAAGTTCTGCGCCAACCGGCTGCTGCCGGCGGCCTGCAACTGGCTGCTGGCGGCCGACGAGGCGCACACGCTGTGCATCGCCTGCCGCCTGAACCGCACGATCCCGAACCTCGACGATGCCGACAACGCGCGCTACTGGGGGCTGATCGAGCTGGCCAAGCGCCGTCTCGTCGCCGACCTGCTGAGCCTGGGCCTGCCGGTGCAGTCGCGCCTCGACGAGGACCCGCAACGTGGCCTGATGTTCGACTTCCTGCGCCCCGCGGCGCCGGGCCAGCGGGTGATGACCGGCCATGCCGACGGGCTGATCACGCTGAACGTCGAAGAGGCCGACGACGCGCAACGCGAACGCATCCGCCAGGAGATGCACGAGCCGTACCGCACGCTGCTCGGCCACCTGCGCCACGAGGTCGGCCATTACTACTGGGACCGGCTGGTACGCGACGGGCCATGGCTCGAGCCGTACCGCACGCTGTTCGGCGACGAGCGTGCCGACTATGCCGCCGCGCTGCAGACGCACTATCAGAACGGGCCGCCAGCGGACTGGGCCGACCGCCACATCAGCGCCTATGCGGCCTCGCACCCCTGGGAAGACTGGGCCGAGACCTGGGCGCACTACCTGCACATCGTCGACAGCCTGGGCACGGCGCAGGACTTCGGCCTGCAGGCCACGAACCTGGAGGATCGCGCCGAAGCCTTCGGCCGCGATGCGCTGTACGACCCCGAGGACGCCGAGGCCGACACCTTCCTCGCCCAGCTGAACGGCTGGATCGAGCTGACGATGGTGCTGAACGAACTGGCCCGCAGCCTGGGCCAGGCGGACTTCTATCCGTTCGTGATGTCGCGACCGGTGGTGGCGAAGCTGCAGTTCGTGCACCTGGTGGTGCGCGGCGCCGCCGGCTGACGCGACGCGGCCGCACCGGGCACGCGGACGGACCGGCCGCTCAGTCGACCCACTGCACCCAGCCGGTCCAGGCCGTCAGCAGCACCACCGCGCCGAAGACGATCCGGTACCAGGCGAAGGGCACGAAGTCGTGCGTGGCGATGTAGCGCAGCAGCCAGCGCACGCACAGCCAGGCGCTGAGGAACGAGAACACCAGCCCGACCGCGAACAGCGGGATGTCGGCCGCGCTGAGCAGCGCGCGCTCCTTGAACAGGCTGTAGGCGCCGGCGCCGATCAGCGTCGGGATCGCCAGGAAGAAGCTGAAGTCGGTGGCCGCCTTGCGGCTCAGGCCGAGCAGCATGCCGCCGATGATCGTGGCCCCCGAGCGGCTGGTGCCCGGGACCATCGCCAGGCACTGCACCAGGCCGACCTTCAGCGCGTCCCACGGCGTCATGTCGTCCACCGACTGGATGCGCACCGCGCTCGCGGGCCGGCGTTCGGCCCACAGGATGATCAGGCCGCCGACGATGAAGGCGCTGGCCACCACGGTGGGATTGAACAGATGGGCCTTGATCGCCTTGCCGAACAGCAGGCCCAGCACCACCGCCGGCAGGAAGGCGATCAGCACGTTCAGCGTGAAGCGGCGCGCGCGCGGGTCGCTGCCCAGTCCGGCCGCGGTGTCGCGCAGCCGCTGCCAGTACACCAGGATCACCGCGAAGATCGCACCGGTCTGGATCGCGATGTCGAAGACCTTGATCTTGTCGCCGGTGAAGTCGAGCAGCGAGGCTGCGAGGATCAGATGGCCGGTGGACGAGATGGGCAGAAACTCGGTCAGTCCCTCGACCACGCCCATGATCGCGGCCTTGACCAGCAGCAGGATATCCAACGCGCTTCGCCCCTCGCAGCCCCTGCTGCCTTTCAGAAGCGCCGGATCATAAGCGCCGACGGTGAAGCGTCTACGGTGGCGCCGGCCTGGCGGCGGTTGCGTCCAGCGGCTGCAGCGTGATCTCCACGCCGGCCGGCGTGACCTGCAGCGTGCCGGGCTGCACGCCGGCAGCGCGCAACTGCTCCAGGCGCTGCGGCGGCACGCGGTACAGCACCAGGTCGTCGAGCAAGCGCTCGGCCAGCGCCACGCCCATGCGCTGCGCCATCTCGGCGCGGCCGACCGACAAGCCATGCGCCGGCGCGAAGTCCAGCCGCTGCACGCGCGGCTGCACCAGCCGGATGCTGGCATCGGCCGGCTCGTAGCGCAGCCCGTAGTCCAGCGCCAGCCGGCCTTGCAGGCTGCGGCCGTTGCGCAGGTCGCTGCCCTGCAGCGTCAGCTCGGTGCCCAGCCGGCCGGCCGCGGCATCCAGGCTCAGCAGCGGATCGGACAGCTTCAGCGTGAAGGTGTCGAACAGGCTGCGCTCGATCGGGAAGCGCCGCGCCAGCTGCGCCTGCAGTTCGGGCTCGCCGAGCACGATCGAACGCGGCAGCAGTCCGGCGCAGGCGGCCAGCAGCAGCGCGCACACCCCGAGCGCAAAACCGCGCCTAGACATGCCTACTCATGCCGCAGCGCCTGGATCGGCAGCAGCGCCGCCGCACGCCGCGCCGGATAGAAGCCGAAGAACACGCCCACCGCGGCCGAGAAGCCGACGGCCAGCAGGATCGACTTCAGCGACAACGCCACCTGCCAGCCGGCGAAGGAGCCGATCGCCCAGGTGGCGATCGTGCCGATGACGATGCCGATCGCCCCGCCGACCAGGCTCATCGTCACCGCCTCGATCAGGAACTGGCCGAGGATGTCGCGCGAGCGCGCGCCGACCGCCATGCGCAGGCCGATCTCGCGGGTGCGCTCGGTCACGCTGACCAGCATGATGTTCATGATGCCGATGCCGCCGACCACCAGGCTGACGCCGGCCACCGCGGCCAGCAGCATGGCCATCACGCGGCTCGATTCCTCCTGCGCCTCGAGCATCTCGGTCAGGTTGCGGATGCTGAAGTCGTCCTCGGCGCCGCTCTGCAGCCGGTGGCGCTGGCGCAGCAGCTCGCGCATCTTCTGCTCGGCCTCCTGCATGCTCTGGCCCTCGCGCACCTTCACGGTGATGGCGCCGACGCGCTTGATGCGCCCGGCGCTCATGCCCTGCACACGGTTGCGGAAGGTGGAGATCGGCACGACGATGACATCGTCCTGGTCCTGGCCCATCGAGTTCTGGCCCTTGCGCGCCAGCACGCCGATGACCTGCAGCGGCACGCGGCGCACGCGGATCGTCTGGTCGATCGGGTCGGCGTCGCCGAACAGCTGCTGCGCCACCGTCAGGCCGATGACCGCCACCTTGGCCGAGCCCGCCGTCTCCAGCTCGTCGAAGTTGCGGCCGCTGGCCAGCGGCCAGTCACGCACCTCGGTGTGGTCCGGCGTGGTGCCCATCACGGTGGTGCTCCAGTTGGCATTGGCCGCCACCACCTGCGCACCGGTGCGCAGGCTGGCCGCCACGGCCTGCACCTCGGGCACGTCGGTGGCGATGGCGCGCGCGTCCTCCTCGGTCAGCGTCTGCCCGGTCTGCGCCCCGAGGCGCACGCCGGACGAGGTGACCGCGCCCGGCAGCACCAGCATGATGTTGGTGCCCAGGCTCTTCATCTGCTCCTCGATGCGCTGCTGCGCGCCGCCGCCGATGGCGATCATCGTGATCACCGCGGCCACGCCGATGATGATGCCGAGCATGGTGAGCATGCTGCGCAACCAGTTGGTGCCCAGCGCACGCAGCGCCGACAGCAGCGCGGCCAGCAGGTTCATGCACTCACCACCGCGGTCGCGGCGCGCGGCGGCTGCAGCCGGTCCTCGACGATGCGGCCATCGCGGAAGACGATGCGCCGGCCGGCCCACTGCGCGATGTCCGGCTCGTGCGTGACCATGATGATGGTCATGCCCTGCGCGTTCAGCTGCGACAGCAGTTGCATGATGTCCTCGGAGGTCTGGGTGTCCAGGGCGCCGGTCGGTTCGTCGGCCAGGATCAGGCTCGGGTTGTTGACCAGCGCGCGTGCGATGGCCACGCGCTGCTGCTGGCCGCCCGACAGCTCGGCCGGCGTGTGCATCGCGCGCTCGGCCAGGCCCACGCGCTGCAACGCGTCCAGCGCGCGGCGCCGGCGCTCGGCCGGCTTGATGCCGGCATAGACCATCGGCAGCTCCACGTTGTCCGCCGCGCTGGTGCGCGGCAGCAGGTTGAACTGCTGGAAGACGAAGCCGATGCGCCGGTTGCGGATGGCCGCCAGCGTGTCGCCGTCGAGGCCTTCGACCTCGTCACCCGCCAGGCGCAGCGTGCCCGCGCTCGGCCGGTCCAGGCAGCCGAGGATGTTCATCAGCGTGCTCTTGCCCGAGCCCGAAGCGCCCATGATGGCGACGAACTCGCCCTCGCCGATGTCCAGCGACACGTCGTTCAGCGCCTGCACCACCTGGTCGCCCATGCGGTAGCTCTTGGACAGCGCGCGAGCCTCGATCAGCGCCATCGCCGCCGGCCTCAGAACGGCCGCAGGCCGGGCTGCGCCGTGGACTTCGGGGCCGCGCCGCCGCCCGGCGCCGCAACCACCGCAGTGATCACCGTCGCCCCTTCGACCAGCACCGCCGCTTCGGGCGAGTTCGCAGGCACGATCAGTTCGGTCATCACGCCGTCGCTGATGCCCAGGCGCACGTTGTAGGCGCGGGGCTTGCCGTCCGCGCCGAGCAGGTAGACGCGGCCGCGGGTGCTTTGCCGCCCGGCCAGGTCCACCAGCAACTTCTGGTAGTGCACGCGCTGGTCCGGCGTCAGCTGCTCGCCGATCAGCGCGCGCATGTCGGC
>JBGAII010000116.1:0-14435 GCA_044225625.1 Rubrivivax sp. | reverse complement strand
ACTTGGCCTCCTCGGCCGGGAGCACGCCCAGCGCGCCGCCGAAGTGGTCGACGTGGCTGTGCGTGACGATCACCGCCGACACCGGCTTGTCACCCAGGTGCCGGCGCGCGAAGGCCATGGCCGCGGCGGCGGTCTCGCGCGAGGTCAGCGTGTCCACGACGATCCAGCCGGTCTTGCCCTCGATCAGCGTGATGTTGGCCAGGTCGAAGCCGCGCAGCTGCCAGATGCCGTCGCGCACCTTGAACAGGCCGACATGGTTGTTGAGCAGTGCCTGTCGCCACAGGCTGGGGTTGACGGTGGCCGGCGCCGCACCCTTGACGAAGGCGAAGGCGTCGTAGTCCCAGACCACCTCGCCGGCGTCGTTGCGCACCTGGCCCTGCGGCGCGGCGATGAAGCCGCGCTGCGCGTCGGCGAAGCTGGGCGGGTCGGACAGGTCGGCCGCCTGCGCCACCGCGGCGTTGGCCTTCAGCACCGCGGGTGTGACCTGCGCGTCGGTGGCCGACGGTGGGGCATTGCGTCCACAGGCCGCGAGCAGGCAGGCGGCCAGCACGATCGGCCGCGTGGCCCGCCGTCGCCATGCGGCGCGGCCGCCGGCGCGGGCGTGGACGGGGTCGGACGGGCGCATGGTCGGTCTCCTCAGGAATCGGGGGTGGGGCAGGTGTTGGCGGGGCCGTCACTGCCGGGTCGTGCTGCCGGCAGCGTCCTGGCGCGACAGCTCGGCGTTCAGCGCGTCGAGCGCGGCGTGGTAGCGCTGCAGCCGCTGCGCAGGGCTTTCGTCCGCGCCCGGCGGCTGCGTCAGCGGCTGCCACAGCGGCGGCGCGATGCCGGCCAGCGTGGCATGACGTGCGATCAGCGTGGCGGGCGGCAGCGAGAAGCGGCCGCCGCTGTCGTCGATGCGTGCCGCCTCGCCGCCCAGCTGTGTGCCCAGCAGGTACAGCTGGCGGTGCAGCGGCGACAGGCGCGCTTCGACGCGTGCGGCCAGTCCGCTTTCGTCGGCTTCGTAGCGCGTGCCCAGCTCGGTGAACTCGCGCAGGCTGCGCGCCTGCAGCGGCTGCGCCTCGCCCAAGCCCCACTGCGCGGCGATCTGCGCCGCGCGTGCGGCAGGCGCCATGGCCTGCTGCCGGCCCTGGGCCTGCGCCTCGGGTGCCGACATCGCCCGCACGCCGGTCCATTGGCTGGCGTAGCCGAGCTCGTAGCCCAGCTGCAGCGCGGCCAGGCGGTGCCCGGGCGGCAGCGTCTGCAAGGCCTGGGCCGAGGCGGCGGCGATGGCCGCCGTCTGCGCCTGCAGCGACGCCGCCGGGTCGGACTCGACCCAACCCATGCGCTGCAGCCACTGCGGCGTGCCGGGCAGCGAGAACAGCGCCAGCTGCAGCCGGCCGATCAGCACGAAGGCCAGCGCGATCACCAGCGTGTAGGCGAGCACGCGCCAGACTTCGGCAAACGAAAGGCTGCGTCGGCTCATCTCTTCGGCCCCGGGTTGCGGCTATCGTAGCCGCCCAGGGGAGGGGCGATGAACACACTCGGTGGGGAGCTGCTGTCGCACCTGGCGACGGTGCTGCTGCTGACGCTGCTGATCGCGCCGCTGGTGCTGTGGCGCTACCGGCGAGCGGTGCTCGGCGGCATGATGGCGCGGCCGGGCCCGACGCTGCCGATGGCCGCGCCGGCGGCGCCGGTGCAGCCGGCGTCCGTCGCGGCTGCGGACCGTTCGCCGGCGTCATGGGCGCAGCGCGTGCAGCGGCGCGTGTTCATCGGCGTCGGAGGCGCCGCCTTCGTCGCGGCACTGCCGCTGTCCGCGCTGGTTCTGCAACTGGGCGAGCTGCCGCTGACGCCGGCGCATCTGTACCTGAAGGCGGGCGTGCTCGCCTGCATCGCGGTGCCGGTGACCGCCGTGCTGTGTGCGCTGCCGTGGCAGCGCACGCTGCGCCTGGCGGTCGGCACGCTGCTGGCGCTGGCGGCCTTCGCCGTCGTGCTGTCGATGCTGCAGCGGCCGTTCTACGGCAAGGCGCCTTCGCTGGACCAGGCGCTGAACTTCGTGGTCTGGCTGCAGTACGCGGCCTCGACGCTGTGGCTGCCGCTGCTGCTGGGCCTGGCCACCGGGGCGCGCCGCGTGCGCGGCGTGGCGCCGATCGTGCTCGCCGGTCTGCTGGTCTTCGGCCTTGCGCCGCTGCTGGGCGCTCGCCTGACCGTGTGGCTGACCGGCACGCGCGCCGGTGCCGAATGGGTGCTGTCCGGGCCGATGCTCGACGCCGGTTTCGTGCTGCTGGCGCTGCCGGTCGGCCTGCTCGCCTGGTGGCGGCTGCGGGCGCTGGCCCGCGGCTACGAGGCCAAGCGTTTCTCCGAGGCGCAGCTGCTGGCGCGGACCTGGTGGCTGCTGGCCGTGGCCCTGGATGCGATCGAACTGGTCAGCGCCTACGGCGCGGACGCGGCGCTGCCGGTGTTTGCGGTGGCTGCCGTGTCGGTGGCGCTGTTCGGCCCGCTGCTCGGGCTGGCGCTGCGCCGCGCGGTGGCCGGGCCGCGGCCACCGCCGCGCACGCTGCTGGTGTTGCGCGTGTTCGGCGACACCGCGCGCAGCGAGGCGCTGTTCGACCGCCTGGTCGCCCGCTGGCGCTGGTTCGGTCCGGTGACGATGATCGCCGCCCCCGACGTGGTGGCGCGCACGGTCGACCCTGGCGATTTCCTGCGCTTTGCCGCCGGCGACATCGGCTCCAGCTTCGTCACCACGCAGGACGACCTGGACCGGCGCCTGGCCACGCTGGATACCGTGCCCGACCCGGACGGCCGCTACCGCGTCAACGAGTTCTGCTGCCGCGACTCCAGCTGGCAGGCCACCGTGGTGCAGTTGATCGAACGCGCCGATGCGGTGGTGATGGACCTGCGCGGCTACGGCCCGCAGCGCGCCGGCTGTGCCTTCGAACTCGGCGAGCTGGCGCGGCGGCGGCATGCGCAGCAGGTGGTGCTGCTGGTCGATGCCAGCACCGACGGGCCGCATCTGGAGGCCCAGCTGCGGGCCGCGGGTAGCGCGCCGGCGCGGGTGGACATCGCGCGCGGCGACCGCCGGTCCTTCGATGCGGCCTTCGCGGCCCTGCTGCGCGCCGCGGGCTGAGGGGCTCGTAGCCGCTAGGATCGGCGCCTTCGATCTGCCACGGAAGGACCTGCGATGATCGTCTCCACCCTGTCCACGCCCACCGGTGAGCTGTCCGTGGCGCAGAGCCGTGCCGACGGTCCGCCGGTGCTGCTGGTGCACGGCAACTCGGCATGCAAGGAGGTCTTCGCGCGCCAGTTCGACAGCCCGCAGCTGGCGGACTACCGGCTGATCGCGCTGGATCTGCCGGGCCACGGCGCGTCGGCCGATGCACCCGACCCACAGGCCGCCTATGCGCTCGATGGATTCGCCGCGGCCTGCGCGTCGGTGCTGGAGCGGCTCGGCGTCGGCCCGTTGCCGGTGCTCGGCTGGTCGCTGGGCGGGCACATTGCGCTGGAGCTGCTGGGTCGGCGGCCCGCGCTGGTCTCGGCGGTGATGATCGTCGGCACGCCGCCGATTCCGTTGGACCTGGCGGTGATGGGTGCGGCCTTCAAGCCGAGCCCGGTGATGGGCCTGACCGGCAAGGAAGACTTCAGCGACGACGAGGCCCTGCTCTACGCGCAGCACACCTGCGCCGTCGGCGGCGTGGTCGATCCGCAGCTGCTGGCGATGTGCAGGCGGGCCGACGGGCGCTTTCGCCGCATGATGTTCGAAGCGCTGGCCGCCGGCCGCGCGCTCGACGAGGTGGCCATCGTGCGCGAGGGCAGGGTGCCGGTGGCGGTGGTCAACGGCAGCGAAGATGCCTTCGTCAACCTGGACTACATCGCCGGGCTGCCCTACGGCAGCCTGTGGGAAGGCCAGGCCCACGTGCTGCCGGGCCTGGGCCATGCGCCGTTCCTGCAGGGGCCGCAGACCTTCAATCCGATCTTCGCGCGCTTCCTGGCGTCAGTGCGAGCTGCCTGATGCCGCGTTGCCCTCGGCCGCAGACCGGCAAGGGCCGCCGGCAGGGCTTCGATGTCAGCTTCGTCGGTGCCCGGCGTGCTTGCCTGACACGAGCCGACAGGCCACTGGCGCACGGCGAATAGGGACGCCGCCGCGCGACGGGGAGTCAGCCTTGCTGCAGCACATCCACAGCGGCCTTCGCGGCGCGCCGGGTCGACGCTTGCACGAAGGCCGCTCGAAGAAAATCAACCAGCAGCCTGACGCGCAAGGACATCCCCTGGCGGCTGGGAAACACCGCGGTGATGGGCCGTTCCTCCAGTTCGTGCCACTGCGGCAGCACTTCCACCAACTGGCCGCTGGCCAGGTCGTCGCGTACCGCATAGTCGGGCAGCAGGCCCATGCCGGCGCCGCGGCGGATGAACTCGCGTGCGGCGATGCCGGAGGTGGCGCGCATGGCCACCGCCAGCCGTACCGAGACGCGCGCCGCGCTCTCGCGGTGCACCAGGTCAATGCGCTCGTAGTGTGGCAGCTGGGTGATCGCCACCCAGGGCATTGCGCACAGCTGCTGCGGCTCGGTCAGCGACGGCAGGCCTTGAAGCAGCGACGGAGCGGCGCACACCACCAGGCGGCAGCGCGTCAGCTCGGTGGCGAACAGGCCCGAGTCGGCCAGCCGGCCGACGCGCAGTGCGATGTCGAAGCGTTCTTCGATGACGCGTGACACCGCATCCTCCAGCACCAGGTCGAACTGCACCTCCGGATGGCGTTCGCGAAAGGCCGCCAGCTGCGGGATCACGAAATTGACGCCCAGGTTGTAGGACGTGGTCATGCGGATCGTGCCGTTGACCGCCTCGCGCCGAGACTCGATCGTGGCCAGCGCGTTCTCGGCCGAAAGCACCATCTGCCGGCAGCCGTCGTAGAAGGCGGCGCCGTCTTCGGTGAGCGTCAGCGAACGCGTGCTGCGCGCGATCAGCTGCGTGCCCAGCTTGGCTTCCAGTGCTGCCACGTGCGCACTGACGACCGACTTGCCCAGGCCGAGGCTAGTGGCGGCCTTGGAGAAGGAGCCGGAATCCACCACCTGCACGAACACCGCCATCTGGTGCAGGTGCCGGCTGAGCGCCGCGGTCCGCGACGGGGTATGCGTAGAAACCATGAGATTGTCCGGTCGACTCGAACAGTGATTGTTGTTGCGCCCGTCTAGTGCGCAAGTGGCGGAAGACCTAAGGTTCAGCCCATGCAACCGGCCGGCTACCAGCGCAACGCAAACCCGGCAACCGATGGAGGAAATGAACGATGAGCGGACCCTTGGCAGGCATTCGGGTGGTCGACATGACCACCATGCTGTCCGGCCCGTGGGCGGCGATGATCCTGGCCGACCAGGGCGCCGAAGTCATCAAGGTGGAGGTGCCGGACAAGGGCGACCATGTGCGCTCGCTCGGCAACCAGCGCGCCGGCATGTCGGCGATGTTCCTGAACATCAACCGCAACAAGCGCTCGATCACCGTCGACGTCAAGCAGCCCGCCGGCCGCGACATCGTGCGCGAACTGGCGCGCGGCGCCGACGTGTTCCTGCAGAACTTCCGCCCCGGCGTGGTCGACCGGCTGGGCGTGGGCGAGCGCGACATCCGCGCGCTGGCGCCGAAGATCGTCTACTGCTCGGTCAGCGGCTTCGGCGACGAGGGCCCCTGGGTCGGCAAGCCGGTCTACGACCCGGTGATCCAGGCCGTCTCCGGGCTGACCACGGTGCAGGCCGGTTCGGATGCCGAGCGCCCGCGCCTGATCCGCACGGTACTGCCCGACAAGCTGGCCGCGGTGACGGTGGCGCAGAACATCACCGCCGCTCTGGTGGCGCGCGAGCGTCAGGGCATCGGCCAGCACCTGAAGGTATCGATGCTGGACTCGGTGCTGTACTTCCTGTGGGCCTCGGACATGGGCGCGCAGACCTACCCCGACAAGGAGGTCAGCAACCAGGAGGCGGCCAGCTTCATCGACCTGATCTACGAAACCGCCGACGGCTACATGACGGTGGCGGTGATGAGCAACAGGGAATGGGTGGGCCTGACCAAGGCGCTGGACAAGCCCGAGTGGCTGGCCGACCCGCGCTTCGCCACGCCGAGCGCGCGCGACGCCCATGTCAACGAGCGGCTGCTGATGACGCAGGAGGTGCTGCGCACCCGGCCCACCGCCGAATGGATGGCGTTGCTGGAGGCGCAGGACGTGCCTTGCGCGCCGGCGCTGAAGCGCAGCGAGGTGATCCGCCACCCGCAGGTGGTGGCCGCGGGCACGGTGGTCGAACTGCAGCACCATGCCGCCGGCCGGCTGCGCCAGGCGCGCCCGCCGGGCCGCTTCGACCGCACACCCTCGCACATCCGTCGCGGCGCGCCGCTGCTCGGCGAGCACACCGACGAGATCCTGCGCGAAATCGGCTACACGGCCGCCGACATCGCCCGGATGCGCGACGACAAGGTCATCGGCAGCGAACGCGCCGAGGCCGCACTGCAAGGAGCCTGAACATGCTGAACATCCTGGTCATCGGTGCCGATCGCGGCATCGCCAACGCGGCCTGCCGCCAGCTGGCCGCCCGCGGCGAACGCGTCATGGCGGCCTGCATGGGTGCCGGCGAAGGCTTCGGCGAAGGTGGCGTCGACACCATTGGCGGCATCGACGTCACCTCGGCGGCGGCGGTCAGCAAGCTGGTGGAGGCGCTGGACAAGCGCCATGCCAAGATCGACTGGCTGCTGCACGTGGCCGGCGTGCTGGGTCTGGACGAGCTGGGTCGCATCGACTACGACGACATGCGCCGGCAGTTCGAGATCAACACCCTGGGCCCGCTGCGCGTGGTCGAGGCTTGTCTGCCGTTTCTGGGCAGCGGCGCCAAGGTCGGCATCGTCACCAGCCGCGTCGGCTCGCTGGGCGACAACGGCTCGGGCGGCATGTACGCCTACCGGGTGTCCAAGGCCGGCGCCAACATGGTGGCGCTGAACCTGCACCACGATCTCAGCAAGCGCGGCATCGCGGTGGTCGCGCTGCATCCCGGCATGGTCGCCACCGATCTGACCAAGGACTACCCCGGCAACCATGCCTACATCCAGCCGGGGGAGGCCGCCGCCGGCCTTGTCGCGCGCATGGACGAGCTCGACCTTGCCAGCTCCGGGCAGTTCCGCCACGCCAAGGGCGACCGGCTGCTCTGGTGAACACCGCGCCACCGAAGACCCACAAACCCCGTGAAGGAGACATGACGATGATCACCCTGTACCAGTATCTGCCCGCCTGGACCGTGCCGTGCATCAGCCCGTACGTGACCAAGGTCGCCTACTACATGACCATGGCCGGCCTGCGCTTCGACACCAAGCCGCAGGACCTGACCCAGCTGGACCGCGACACGCCGGCCGGCAAGCTGCCCTGCATCAAGGACGAGGACGGCACCTTCGTCAACGACTCGACGCACATCATCGAGTACCTGAAGAAGAAGTACGGTGACAAGCTCGACGCCGGTACCACGCCGGCCGAGCGGGCGACCATGCTGGCCTTCAACCGCATGATCGACGAGCACACCTACTGGACGGCGGTGATCCAGCCGCGCTGGCGCGAGACGGCCAACTGGGAGATCTACCTGCGCATCATCGCGGGCACCCAGGACGTGCCGCCGGCGCTGCGTGCCTTTGCCGACGACTTCCGCTTCCGCATCCTGAACGAGTTCATGAACGGCGGCTGGGGCCGGCTGTCGGCCGACGCGCTGTACACCCGGGCCCGCGCCGACATCGACGCGCTGTCCGACTTCCTCGGCGACAAGCCCTTCTTCATGGGCGAGCAGCCGCGCTGGGTGGACGCGCCGGTGCTGTCGATCCTGCGCCACGTCATCGACACGCCGTTCAGCTTCGACACCAAGGACTACGCGGCCGGCAAGAAGAACCTGGTGGCCTACATGGGCCGCATGAAGGACCGCTTCGGCATCTGAGCCTCAACGCGCCACGAAGGAACAGGCCGTGATCGAGCTGTACTACTACACCTCGCCCAACGCCCGCAAGGCGTTGATGATGCTCGAGGAGACCGGCCTGTCCTACCGTGTGCAGTGGGTGGACATCAGCGCCGGCGAGCAGCACACCGAGGCCTACGGCCACGTCAACCCGAACCGCAGGATCCCGGCCATCGTCGACGACGAGGGCCCGGGCGGCCGGCCGGTGACGGTGTGGGAATCGGGCGCGGTGCTGCTGTACCTGGCCGAGAAGAGCGGCAAGCTGCTGCCCGCCGACCCGGCGCAGCGCTGGCAGGCGATCCAGTGGCTGTTCTGGCAGACCTCCAGCCAAGGCCCGCTGCTCGGCCAGGCCGCGCACTTCGTCAGCCATGCCGCGAACCGCGGCATCCAGGTCGACTATGCGGTGCAGCGCTACCGCGGCGAAGCCGAGCGGCTGTACGGCGTGCTCGAAGGCCGGCTGCAGGGCCGCGAATGGATCGCCGACGCGTTCTCGGTGGCCGACATCGCCGCCTACCCGTGGGTGCGCGTGGCCAAAGGGCAGGGTGTGGACCTGGCGCACTACCCGAACGTGCAGCGCTGGTGCGACGCCGTGGCCGCGCGGCCTTCGGCGCAGAAGAAGCTGGAGCGCGACGCCGCCACACGCGAGGCGGCGAAGACCAAGTACTACGACGACGCCACCTGGAAGACGCTGTTCGGCCATGCCGGCGCGACACCGGCGCAGCAGGAGGCCACGCCGTGATCGCCTGGCTGCGCCAATGGCTGGGCGGTCGGCTGGGCGGTCGGCTGGGCGGCCGGCGCGCACCCGCCGGGCCGGCCCGGGTGCGCTGCGACGAGGTCGCGGGCTTCCCGGCCTGCCCCGAGTTCGCCACGGGCGAGTTGCTCACCGCCGCCTGGGGCGGGCCGGCCCACACCCATTTCCGCCGCGGCGGTTGAGATTTCTCGAACTGGAAACGCCATGAACACCAGCACCCCCTTCCTGATGACCATCGACGGCCAGCGCGTCGCCGCGGCGCGCACGCTGGCGGTGGTCGACCCGGCCACCGGCGACCCCTTCGTGGCGGTGCCCGATTGCACGCCCGATCAGCTGGACGAGGCGGTGGCCGCGGCGCAGCGCGCCTTCGCCGGCTGGGCCGCCACGCCGGCCGAAGAGCGCCGCCGCAGGGTGGAGGCCTTCATCGACCGGGTGGCCGCCAGTGCCGACGAACTGGCGCCGCTGATCACCCGCGAGCAGGGCAAGCCGTTGCCCAAGGCCAAGAGCGAGATCAATTCCGCCGTGGCCTTCGCCCGCGGCTATGCGGCGGTGAAGCTGGAGCCGCAGGTGCTGCGCGACACGCCGACGCAGCGCGCCGAGCTGCACCGCCGCCCGCTGGGCGTGGTGGCCGGCATCACCGCCTGGAACTACCCGGTGCTGCTGGCGATGTGGAAGATCGCGC
This sequence comes from Rubrivivax sp., assembly GCA_044225625.1. Taxonomy (GTDB): domain Bacteria; phylum Pseudomonadota; class Gammaproteobacteria; order Burkholderiales; family Burkholderiaceae_C; genus Rubrivivax. Next base: position 5,065 of record JBGAII010000116.1, on the reverse strand, counting down.
CGGCGCTGCTGACCGGCAACACCATGGTGCTGAAGCCCTCGCCCTTCACGCCGGTGGCCACGCTGCGCATCGGCGAGATCGCGCAGGAGTTCTTCCCGCCCGGCGTGCTGAACGTGGTCTGCGGCGGCAACGACATCGGTGCGCGGCTGACGCAGCACCCGGCGGTGCGCAAGGTGGCCTTTACCGGCTCGGTGGCCACCGGCAAGCGCATCATGGGCGCGGCGGCCGACACGCTGAAGCGGCTGACGCTGGAGCTCGGCGGCAACGATGCCGGCATCGTGCTGGACGACGCCGACCCGGCGGCCATCGCGGCCGACCTGTTCTGGGGCAAGTTCTCCAACTGCGGCCAGGTCTGTGCGGCGCTGAAACGGCTCTACGTGCCGCGCGCGCTGCACGACGCGGTCTGCGTCGAGATGGCCAAGGTGGCGGCAAAGGTCAAGGTCGGCCGCGGCACCGAGGACGGCGTGGACGTCGGCCCGATCCAGAACAAGCCGCAGTACGAGCGCGTCCGCGAGTTGGTCGACGAGGCCATCTCGCAAGGCGCGCGCATCGTCTTCCGCGGCGACGTGCCGTCGGGGCCGGGCTACTTCCTGCCGCTGACCATCCTGGCCGACGTGACACCGCAGATGCGCGTGGTGCGCGAGGAGGTCTTCGGCCCGGTGCTGGGCGTGATGGCCTACGACGACGTGGAAGAGGCGCTGCGCCAGGCCAACGACACCGAGTACGGCCTGGGCGGCTCGGTCTGGGGCACCGACATCGCGCGCGCCACCGCGCTGGCGGCGCGGCTGGAAAGCGGCGGCGCCTGGGTCAACCAGCATCCGGCGATGGGCCCGGACATCCCCTTCGGCGGCATCAAGAGCTCGGGCATCGGCGTCGAACTCGGCCGCATGGGCCTGGAGGAATACACCAGCGTGCAGGTGCTCAACGTCAAGCGGCCCGGCTGACCGCCCCGGCCCCATTCATACGCAAGGAGACATCGGACATGGCGCTACTGAACCGTGACGACTGGTACGACATCGCGCGCGACGTCGACTGGACACTGTCCTACGTCGATGCGCAGCAGGCCTTCCCGCCGGCCTGGACCGGCGTGGGCGAGATCCCGGCCGCGGCCTGGGACGACTGGGACGAGACCTATCGCGTCTCGTACCGCGACTACGTGCGCGTGCAGCGCGAGAAGGAAGCCGGCGCGCACGCGGTGCGTGAGGCGCTGAAGCGCGCCAACATCTACAGCAAGCTCGATCCGGGGCACACCGCCTCGTCGCAGCTGCACATGGGCACCACCTGCATGGTCGAGCAGATGGCCATCACCATGCAGAGCCGCTTCTGCCGCTTCGCGCCGAGCCCGCGCTGGCGCAGCCTGGGGGTGTTCGGCATGCTCGACGAGATCCGCCACGCGCAGCTGGACCTGATCTTCTCGCACGACCTGCTGAAGCACGACGAACGCTTCGACTGGTGCAACAAGGCCTTCCACACCAACGAGTGGGGCGTGCTGGCGGTGAAGAACTTCTTCGATGACTGGATGCTCAATGCCAACTGCGTGGAGGCCGCCATGGCCACCAGCCTGGTGGTCGAGCACGGCTTCACCAACATCCAGTTCGTGGCCCTGGCCGCCGACGCGATGGAAGCCGGCGACGTGGACTTCTCGAACCTGCTGTCCAGCATCCAGACCGACGAGGCGCGCCATGCCCAGCTCGGCTTCCCGACGCTGGAAGTGATGATGAAGCACGACCCGAAGCGCGCGCAGCAGATCTTCGACGTGGCCTTCTGGCGGTCGTTCCGGCTGTTCCAGACGCTGACCGGCACCTCGATGGATTACTACACGCCGGTCAAGCAGCGCAAGATGTCCTTCAAGGAGTTCATGCTCGAGTGGGTGGTGCATCACCACGAGCGCACGATGAAGGACTACGGGCTGGCCAAGCCCTGGTACTGGGAGACCTTCCTGCAGTGCCTGGATCACGGCCACCATGCCATGCACATCGGCACCTGGTTCTGGCGGCCCACGCTGTTCTGGAAGCCCAATGCCGGCGTCTCGGCCGAGGAGCGCCGCTGGCTGAACCAGAAGTACCCCGGCTGGGACGACAGCTGGGGCGTGTTGTGGGACGAGATCATCGCCAACGTCAACAGGGGCGACATGGCCAAGACCTACCCCGAGACGCTGCCGGCGCTGTGCAACATCACCCAGCTGCCGCTCGGCTCGCACTGGGACCGCCACCACATCCAGCCTTACACCAGTGAATACAAGGGGCGGCTGTACAACTTCGACTCCGAGGTGTCGAAGTGGATCTTCGACATCGAGCCCGAGCGCTACGCCGGCCACACCAACGTGGTCGACCGCTTCCTGCTGGGCATGATCCAGCCGATGAACCTGGAAGGCGGCCTGCAATGGATGGGCATCACGCCCGAGGTGATGGGCGACGACGCCTATGCCTACCGCTGGGCTGCCGACTACGCGCCGGCTGCCAAGCTGGCCGCCTGACGAAGGAGCACGAGACCATGGCCCTCTTTCCGATCTACGGCCTGTTCAAGGGCGACTTCGTGCCGCACCTGGTGGCGGTGGACACCGACGACGCGGTCGGCCAGGTGGCCGAGAAGGTGGCGGTGCACAGCGTGGGCCGGCGCCTGCCGGCGCGTCCCGGCGTGCCCTACCGCGTCAGCATCGGCGAGCGCACCGTGCCCAACGACGCCACGCTGGGCGAGGTGATCGCGCAGACCGGCCTGAAGCCGCTGCAGTGGGTGGTGGTGGACTACGCCACCTGACGGGGAGCCTTTCATGCCGAACAACGACAGCGCGGCTGCGCAGGCCGCGTATGTGGAGGTGTGCGCCGTCGACGAACTGTGGGCCGGCGAGATGGAGGCCTACGACGTCGGCGATGCCGAGGTGCTGGTGCTCAACGTCGACGGCGAGTTCCGCGCCTACGACGCCATCTGCCCGCACCAGAGCGTGCCGCTGGTCGAAGGCACGCTGGAAGGCGGCGTGCTGACCTGCCGCGCCCACCAGTGGACCTTCGACGCCTGCAGCGGCCGCGGCCTGAACCCCTGCGGCGAACAGTTGCGCCGCTACCCGATCCGCATCGCCGACGGCAAGGTGTACGTCTGCACCGAGCCCGAGGCCTGAACCCCGACGACCCAGGAGACGATTCCATGCAAGACAGCAGCGAACGCATCGTCTGGACGGACACGATCCAGCCCGATGCCGTCGGCCCGATCATGCGCAGCGGCGAGCTGGCCGAGGCGGTGATCGCCGCCGTGGCCGAGGACAACCCGCAGGGCACGGTGTACGTCACCGACCGCGGCGACTACGTGCACGTGCACACGCTGATGGACTGCCGCCTCACCCGCGACAGTTTGCAGCGCTGCCTGGGCCGCGACTTCGACCTGGCGCGGCTGGAGATCGACATGCCGTCCTTTGCCGGCCGCCTGCGCACCACCGACGGCGAATTCCGCTGGTACTACAGCCATTGACAGGAGACGCCACCATGAGCACCGTCAGCCCCGTGGGCGCGCGCGCCCGCCGCGCCAAGACCTGGAGCAGCTTCGGCAACCTGGGGCGCAAGCCCAGCGAGTACGAAGTCGTCACGCACCGCATGAACCACACCACCGGCTCGGTGCCGCTGGAAATGGGCCCCGAGGTGCACGGCAACCGCTGGCTGCTGAAGCACCGCGATGCTATCGCGCTGGATGTCGCGCCGCTGGAGGACTTCCGCGACCCGGACGCGATGACCTACCGCAAGTACACCGCCGAGCAGGACCAGCAGGAGACCGTGATCGACGGCCTGCTGGCCCAGGCGAGCGAAGCCGGCCGCGACGATGCCCTGCTGTCCACGAGCGCACTGGAGCTGCTGCAGTGGGCGCTGACGCCCACCCGCTACCTGGGCCATGGCCTGCAGATGGTGTCGGCCTACGTGCAGCAGTTGGCGCGCTCCAGCTACGTGGCCAATTGCGCGTCGTTCCAGACGGCCGACCAACTGCGCCGCGTGCAGCGCGTGGCCTACCGCACGCGCCAGCTCGCCGATGCGCACCCGCAGCGCGGCTTCGGCCGCAGCGAGCGTCAGAGCTGGGAGCTTGCACCCGACTGGCAGCCGGCGCGCGAGGCCATCGAGCGGCTGCTGGTGGCCTTCGACTGGGACGAGGCCTTCGTCGGCCTGAACCTGGTGGTCAAGCCGCTGGCCGACGAACTGCACCTGCGCAGCTTTGCCGCGGTGGCACGCGAGGCCGGCGACGAGCTGGATGCGCAGATCGCCGAGAACCTGTTCCGCGACGCGCTGCGGCAGCGCCGCTGGACGGCAGCGGCATCCCGAGCCCTGGTCGGCGCCGGTGCGGCCAACGCGCAGCGCGTCGCGGCGCTGGTGGCGCAGTGGCAGCCGCTGGGCGAGCGCATGGCCGAAGGCGGTGCGCGCCTGCTGACGCGCCATCGCGATCCTGCCCAGGCCGAGGCCATTGCCGACGCGGCGCTGGTGGAATGGCAGCGCTTCCTGATCGAGGCCGGCCTGCCGGCGTCGGCCTGAGCCGCGCCGACGGAGACGATGCGATGCAGGTGCGCCTGCACGGCAGCGACGTGCAGTTCCGCTGCGAGCCCGGCCAGACCCTTCTGGCCGCCGGCCTGGCCGCCGGCCTGGACCTGCCCTACGAATGCGCCAGCGGCAGTTGCGGCAGTTGCCGGGCGCGGCTGCTGGAAGGCCAGGTGCGGTGGCGCTGGGCGGCCGCGCCGGGCTTGAGCGAACGCGACCGCAGCAAGGGCGACCGCATCCTGTGCTGCCAGGCCGAGCCCGCAAGCGACTGCGTCATGCAGCTGCGCACCGGCCCGGGCCCGCTGCCGGCTGCGCCGCGCCCGCGCCAGGCCACCGTGAGCCGGTTGCGGCCGCTGAACGAGGATGTGCTGGAACTGCAGCTGCGGCTCACCGACGGCCTGCCGATGGACTACCGGCCCGGGCAGTTCGTGCTGCTGCAGGCGCCCCAAGGCATCGGCCGGCGCGCCTATTCGATGGCCAACCTGCCGGCGGCCGACGGCACATTGCAGTTCCTGGTCAAGCGCAAGCCCGGCGGCGGCGCCAGCGGCTGGCTGTTC
>JBGAII010000115.1:0-14886 GCA_044225625.1 Rubrivivax sp. | reverse complement strand
GCCCGCATCATGCGCACCGAAGCCGCGCATCCGGAAGGCTGCACGCCGCAGACGCTGGACCAGCTGGCCGATTGCGCGCGACTGCTGCACGGCGGCGGTCTGCCTGCGGGCATGCCGCTGGTGGAGCAGGCGCAGGACGCACCAGTCGGGCCGCGCGAGGTATTCGTGTTCTTCATCAGCGGCGCGAAAGAGCGTGCGCCGGCGGCGGCGATGGGCTTGATGCGCAGATTGACCGGATGAATACGCCCTCCCTCGCCCCGATTCGCATCGCCGACTTCATTGCAGCCTTCTCGCAGTCGCCACTGGCACCTTGGGCCGAGCTGGCGCCATGGCAGCTGAGCGCGCGTTCGACAGACCTGGTGCGCGAGCTGCTGTCCACGCTGGACGGCCCCTCCTGGCGCATCGCCGGCGACATCGCGCTGCACGACACCGCGGTGGTCGAGGCCGGCGCGGTGCTGAAAGGCCCGCTGATCGTCGGAGCGCGCAGCTTCATCGCCGCCGGCGCGTACCTGCGCGGCGGCTGCTGGCTGGACGCCGACTGCATCATCGGGCCGGGCGCGGAGCTGAAATCCTCGTTCGTGTTCGCCGGCAGCAAGCTGGCGCACTTCAACTTCGTCGGCGATTCGGTGCTGGGCGCGGACGTCAACCTCGAGGGCGGCAGCATCGTCTGCAACTATCGCAACGAGCGCCCGGACAAGCGCATCCGCGTGCGCATCGGTGCCGAGCTGCACCCGCTGGACACGCAAAAATTCGGCGCTTTGATCGGCGACCACAGCCGCATCGGTGCCAACGCGGTACTCGCGCCAGGGGCGCTGCTCACTCCGGGCAGCGTGATCGCACGGACGGCGCTGCGTGACGACGAACTGTCGCCGAGCTGAACGCCGCGTCTCAGCGCCGCAACTGAAACGACAAGGCCACCAGCGCCCAGGCCGGCTGCGCCACGCCGTCCTCGGTGTAGGGCTTGTACAGCGCACGCCGCGCTGCCTCGATCGCCGCGTCATTCAGGCGCTGGAAGGCCGAGGCCTCGTGCAGTTCGATCTTCTCGGCCTGGCCGTCGGGGCCGATCAGCACACGCAGCACCACCCGCCCCTGCTCGCCGAAGCGGCGTGATGCGCTGGGGTACTCCAGCACCGGCGCGCGCAGGTAGTCCACGTCCTCGATGCGCCGTGTCACGCCGGTCGCGGGTGCGGCCTTCGCCACCTGCACCGGTGCCGAGGCCTTGCCCTCCGCGGCCGGCGGCGCCGGCACCGCCGCGGCCACCGTTGGCGCCGTGTCGCTGCTGGGCAGCGGCAATTCGGTCGGCACCGGCACGGCCGCCGCCGTCACTGCGGGGGCGATGGCCGGCAGTGGCGGCGGTGGACTGGGCTGGCGCCTGGGCGCGGCTGGCGGCGCGGCGCGCGGCGTGGGCTGCGCCTGCGGTGGCGGCTGCAGCGCCGGTGGCGCGGCCACGGCGGGCGCTTCGTTGAGCAGCATCACCATCGCCACCTGCGGCGCAGGGGCCGACGCGGCCGGCTGCAGCGCGTGGTCCAGCAGCGCCCACAGGCCGGCAGCATGCGCCAGTGCCACGGCGCCCACCACCGTGAACTGCTGCAGGCCGGCCGGCGCCCTGTTCATGCGGCGGCAGTGGCCACCAGCGGCGCGGCCGCCAGCGGATGGCGCAGCAGCTGCGCGCGCACGCCGAAGCCGGCGGCGATGGTGGCTTCGCTCAGCACCTCGGCCGGCGTGCCCAGGCCGAGCACGCGGCCCTGGTGCAGCAGCAGCACCCGGTCGGCATACATCGCCGCCAGGTTCAGGTCGTGCAGTACCGCGACGATGCCGATGGCGCGCCGCGCAGCAAAGGCACGCGCGGCCAGCAGCAGGCCATGCTGATGCGCCAGGTCGAGCGCGGCGGTGGGTTCGTCCAGCAGCAGGTAGCGCGGACCGTCGGCCTGTTCTTCCCACAGTTGCGCAAAGGCCGCAGCCAGGTGCACGCGCGCCTGCTCGCCACCGGACAGCGTGTTCACCTCGCGCCCGGCCACGTGCCAGGCGTCGGTCAGGCGCAGCGCCTGCGCGGCGATGTCCTGCTCGTCGCGCGCGCTGCCGCGCTGCACGGCGGCATGGCGGCCCAGCTGCGCGACCTCGAAGGCGCTGAAGGCAAAGGCCACCTCGGGCCGCTGCGGCAGCACCGCGCGGCGGCGTGCGCGTGCCAGCGCGTTCCAACGGTGCAGCACCCGTCCGTCCAGCCGCACCTCGCCCTGCACCTGCAGCGGCGGCGGCCGTTCACCGGCCAGCAGCCGCAGCAGCGTCGACTTTCCGGCGCCGTTTTCGCCGAGCACGGCCACGGTCTCGCCCGGCGCCACCTGCAGCTGCAGCGCCTGCAGCAGCGTGCGGGCGCCGATGCGGACCGTCAGGCCATCGGCGTGCAGCAGATCGTTCATCACAAGCCTTGCAGGCGCCGCCGCAGCAGCAAGGCCAGGAAGAACGGGGCACCGAGGCCCGCGGTCAGCACGCCGATCGGCAGCTCGGCCGGCGCCACCCAGGTGCGCGCGGCGGCATCGGCCAGCACCACCAGCAGCGCGCCCAGCAGCGCGGCGCCGGGCAGTACGGTGCGATGGTCGGGCCCGCAGGCCAGCCGCACCGCATGCGGGGCGACCAGGCCGACGAAGCCGATCACGCCGGTCAGCGCCACCAGCGAGCCCACGGCCAGCGCGGTCAGCACGATGGCCACGCGCTTGATGCGCACCACGTCCACGCCCAGGTGGCCGGCTTGCGTCTCGCCCAACGCCAGCGCGTTCAGCGGCCGCGCCAGGCGCAGGCCCAGCGCCAACGCGATCAGCACCAGCGGCGTCACCGCGCCCACCGACGACCATGTGGCGCCGGACAGCGAGCCGAAGGTCCAGAAGGTCAGGTTGCGCAGTTGTTCGTCGGTGGCCAGGTAGGACAGCAAGCCCACGCCGGCCATCGCCAGCGCATTCAGCGCGATGCCGGCCAGCAGCACCATCGGCAGCGACAGCGCGCCGCGCGCCGCGCCGATGCGGTAGACCAGCGCGGTGAAGGCCAGCGCGCCGACGAAGGCGGCCAGCGGCAGCGTCCATTCACCCAGCACGCGCGACGCGCCCGGCAGCACGCTGGCTCCGAGCACGATGACCAGCGCCGCGGCCAGCGCCGCGCCGGTGGACACGCCTATCAGTCCGGGGTCGGCCAGCGGGTTGCGGAACAGCGCCTGCATCAGCGCGCCCGACAGGCCCAGCCCGGCGCCGGTCAGCAGCGCCAGCAGCACGCGCGGCGCGCGAATCGATTGCAGGATGGCTGCCTGCTGCGCATCGAACGTGCCGCTGTGCAAGCCCAGTTGCGCGGTGACGATGCCCAGCGCATCCAGCGGTGGAATGCGATACGCACCGTACCCCAGCGCGAACAGCGTGCCGGCCGCCGTCAGCGCCAGCAGCGCGCCCAGCGCCCACGGGCCCGGCACGCGCGTCGGGCCCACCGGCCGCAATGGCAGCAGCGGGCTGGTGCTGTGCGGCACGGCACTCACCAGTTGACCCTCCACGCGGCGCACTCCGGGAATTGCGCTTGGCAACGGCCCTGCGCACTCATACGGTGGCCGTGCCCAAGGCCACCGCCAGCTCGCGCACCGCCTGCAGCAGGCGTGGCCGAAACCCAGCAGCGCCGAAGTGCATCCGGGACCGACGACGTAGCGCCTTGCCCCATGATCAGCGCCAGGCCGGGCGCGACAGCAACGCCTCCACGCCTGTAGCGCCTGCAGCTTGCTGGGTGGTGACGATCACCTCCGGCGCGCGGCGGCCACCGGCTCGGCCTTGGCGGCCAGCCGCTGGCGGCGCTCATCACGTTGACACCACCGGCGTAGCGGATCATCGCGTCGCCGGCGGTGTCGGTGCCCGCCACGTGCACCTGGGTGGCGGCATGCGACAGCACGAACAGCACGCGCGGCGCCGGCGTGCCGCGCGTGATCGCGGCCTGCGTCGCGGCCCAGTCGCGCTGCAGCTCGGCATCGAGCGCATGGCCGCGCTCGGCGCGCTGCAGCGCATCGCCCAGCAGCCGCACGTTGCCGCGCAATGCCTCGATGCTGTGGCGACCGTCGCCCTGCACGATCTGCACGCCGGCCGCGCGCAGCTGCTGCAGCACCGTCGGCGGCCCGGTTTCGGACGCGGTGAGCAGCAGCGTGGGCTTCAGCGACAGCACGCCTTCGGCCGACAGCTGGCGCAGGTAGCCCACCTGGGGGAGCGCGGCGGCCGCGGCGGGAAAGATGCTGGTGGTATCGGTGCCGACCAGCAGCGCCTGCGCATCGAGGCGGAAGACGATCTCGGTGAACGCGCCGCCGGCCGAGACGACACGCATCGGCGCCGGCTCGGCGCGCAGCGGCCCGGCACACGCCACCAGCGCGGCGGCGCCGAAATGGCGCCGCGTGATCATGCGGCCACGCCCGGCAGCGTGGCCAGCAGCTCGCGCCAGGGCTCGATCTCCGGCGTGCCCGGCTTGCGTTCACCGAAGAACATGGCGATGGTCTCGCCCTGCGCGTCGAACAGCTCGACCGAGGTGACGATGCCGTCGGCCGTGGGCTTGCGCACCAGCCAGGTCTGCGCCACCCGATCTTCGCGCAAGTGCAGGCTGAAGCCGGGGTCGAGCACATTGACCCACGGGCCCATGACCTCGATCTTCTTCACCGGGCCGGTGTGGATCTGGATCATGCCGGGGTTGCCGACGAAGCACATGATCGACGTGCCGGCCGCGGCAGCGCCCTGCAGCAGCGCGCGCACCGTGCTGTTGGGCAGCGTCTGCACCATGCCGGCCGGCGCCAGCCGCAGCGCCTGGGTGCGCGCCACGCCGAAGCGGCGCAGCAGCGGGAAGAACTCGTGCGTGTCGGCCATCGCCAGCCAGGCGACGCGAAAAGCCTCGACGTCGATGCTGTCGTCGGCCGCCGGTGCGGCCGGCGCAGCGACGGCTTCGAACGAACCGCCGGGCGTCTGGTCGGCATCGGCATGGGCTTCGGTGAAGGCGGCCCAGGCACCGAGGTCGGCACCGTCCTTCAGGAACACCTTGTGAATGGCCGTGCCGGCCGCGTCGTAGATCTGCAGGCTGCGCTGCACGCCACGCGCCGTGTCTTCGGTGACGGCGAAGCCGTGCTTCCAGCGCATGTAGAAGATGCGCAGATCGATGTCGGCGCCCAGCGCCAGGCCCACCGGACCGTCGTGCGACATCGCTTCGTAGGTGCCGGTCTTCTCGTGCACCGCGGCTTCGTTGCGCGTCAGCGCCATCACCCGGCCCAGCGAGGGCAACTGTTCGAACATCGCGGGCCACGGCCCCTTCAGACGCACGGCGCGCAGCGGCGCCGTGCGGCTGATGGCCGCGGCGATGGCCTCGCCTTCGGACACGCCCAGCGCCTGGGCCGCGTCGCGGTGGCGCAGGTTGCGCTCGCTGCGCAGGTTGAGGAAGCGGGTGTACAGGTCGGGCGCGGCGGTGTCGGTGGCTTGCATGGGCGGGCTCCCTAGTAGATGAGTTGCAGGTTGACGGCGACGTTGATGCCGGGCTGCGTGTAGCGGTCCAGCGAGGGCGAGTTGGCGGTCAGCCCCGTCTGGCCGACGTTGCTCCATAGCCAGTACTTCTTGTCGAACAGGTTGAACACGCCGGCGGCCAGGCGCAGGTTCTTGTTGATGTCCCAGTAGGCACTGATGTCGACCAGGCCGAAGCCCGGCGTCAGGAAGGGCTGCACGTTGCCCACCGCCGCCGCCGAGTTCTTGGCCGACACCGCGGTCAGGTTGACCGACCCGCCCCAGCTGCGGTCGGACGACGTGTAGCGCAGGCCGCCGACGCCGGTCAGCGGGTTGATGCTGTTCAGCGGCTGGTCGCGCGTTTCGTCCTGGCCGTTGGCATAGGCGATGCTGCCGGCCAGCGTCCAGTTGCGATCGAGGGCCCATTCGCCCGTGGCCTCGACGCCGTAGATGCGCACCCGCGCCAGGTTCGTCGCCTGGAAGGTGAAGGCGAAGCCGGGCACGCAGGCCGGGTCGGTGGGGCAGTCGAGCTGCGTCTGCGAGTCGATGAAATTCTTGTAGCGGTTGTAGAAGGCGGCCACCGCAAAACTGGAATCGCCGGACCGACCTTTGAAGCCCAGTTCCAGGCCCTGGCTGGTCTCCGACACCAGGTTCGGGTTCGGTACCAGCACGTAGGACTGGATCGGGTTGCGGAAGGCGGCGTTGACGTCGTCGAAGGGCGGCGCGCGGAAGCCGAACGCGTAGTTGCCGTAGACGTTGAAGTCCGGCGTCACCCGGTACATCAACGCCAGCTTCGGCGACCAGGCGCTGTCGGAGAAGTCCTTGGCCTGCACGCCCGGCGGCACGTTGGCCAGGTAGATCGCGTCGGGGCTGATCTTCAGCTGGTAGTCGTCGTAGCGCAGCCCGGGCGTGACCACCAGCTGGTCGTTCAGCACCGAGATCTGGTCCTGCACGTACAGGCCCAGCTGGCGCGTGCTGGTGTTCGGGAAGTCGCGCACCGGGAAGGTGTCGCCGGCCAGTGTCTTGGTGCTGGTGCCGGTGGTCTGGTTGTAGATGGTGGCATCGCGCAGCGCACTGGAATCGGTGTCCGACGCGTCGATGCCCCACAGGATGCGGTGCTGAGCACCGCCGCCTTCGAGCAGGCTTTCCAGCTGCGCGGTCAGGCCGGTAATGCGCTGCTCGAAATCGAACTGGCGCGGGATGAAGCAGGTGTTGACGCCTTGGGCCACGCCCGAGCAGCTGGCCGAGGTGCCGGCGCGTGTCTCGTACGAGCCCGAGTCGGTGGTCGCGGTCTGTTGGTACAGGTTGGCGGTGAAGCCGGCCAGCCAGCCGCGGTCGGGGTTGGTGTAGGCGTAGTCCAGGCTGTAGCGCTGGCGCTGGTTCTCGTCGTCGCCGCTGAGGCTGGCGGTGCGTGGCGTCGACGTGTTCAGGCTCAGCACGTCGATCATGTTGTTGCGGTCGAACCATTCGTAGACCGCACGCACGCGATGACCGGCCGCCGGCTGGAACACGCCCTTCAGCAGCAGGTTCTGCTGGCGGATGTCCTGCGGGTTTGGTTCGGTGCGCGACGGCCCCGTCGAGCCGTCATCACCCATGTTCTTCTGCTGCTGGCCCGTGAAATAGGTGTACAGCGCCATCGCCTGCCAGGCCTCGGTGCCGTAGGCCAGCGTGCCGGTGTTGGCCCAGCCGGTGTCGGCGCTGGCATAGGCGCTCTTGAAGGCGCCGTAGACCGGCGAAGTGGCCAGGTCCAGGTAGTCCAGCGGGTCCTTGGTCATGTAGGAGACCACGCCGCCGAGCGCGTCCGAACCGTACAGGCTGGACGCAGGGCCGCGCAGGATCTCGACCCGCTTCAGGCTGTCCAGGTCGACGAAGGAACGCGTCGAGTTGTTGAAAGGCCCAATGCCGAACTGGTACAGGCTGGGCGCGCGGATGCCGTCCACCAAGATCTGCACGCGGTTGCCTTCCAGCCCGCGGATGTTGAAGCTGTTGGCACCGAAGCGCGTCGGGTCGCTGTTGACCGAAACGCCCGGCTCGTAGCGCACCAGGTCCTGGAGCGTGCGCACCAGGCCGCGGTCGATCTGCTGGGCGTCGATGGTCGAGATCGTCGCCGGCACGTCGGCGGTGTTCTCCTCGAAACCGGTGGCGCTGACCGCCACCTCGGGCAGGCGCGTCGGCCCTTCGGGGCTCATCTGCGCCTGCGCCGACGCCAGCGACAGCAGCGCGCCGCTGCAGCATGTCCAGCGGCACAGGGTTCTGTTCTTCTGCACGTTGCCAACTCTCCAAGGCGGCGCCGCGGCACCGGCAGGCAGAGCACGGCGCGCGGCCGGCCGGCGTGCTCGCGCGCCGATGGCGGGCGGGTCGCAGGCTCAGGCTGTCAGTCGGTGCCGGGGCGCATCGAAGGGGATGCGACACCGGTTCCACGGACCGTTGGCGGGCGGCGGTGGCGCGCATCGGACGATGTGCGCGGGACGTGGCTGGCTACGGAAAATCGCCCGTCGTCAGGACCTCCGGGTCGTTGCGACGGACATGCAGATGATAATCATTTCTATTTGCGAGTACAAGCCCATCCGCTGACCGTCGTTGCACGGTTCGGCAGCCGCCGTCGCTGCACTGCAGAATCTGCGACCAGTACGGCGCTGATGCCGTACTGCCGTGCTGCCTTGCCGTCCTGCCATGAGCTTTGCCCGCACCAAGATCCAGCCGCCGCGGCAGCGCCCCGGTTCGGTGGCGCGCCCGGCGCTGGAAGCGCGCATCGACCGCGCGCTGCACGAGCAGCGTGTGCTGCTATTTTCCGCGCCCGCCGGCTTCGGCAAGACGGCCGCGTTGACGCGGCAGATCGCGCGCCTGCCAGCCGGCTGCGCGCTGGCCTGGATCAGCTGCGACGAGGACGACGACCTGCAGCGGCTGCTGGCCTGCCTGTGTGCGGCGCTCGAGCCCTACGACCCGCCGTGGCGCTCCGACCCGGACGCCCTGGGCACGCGCGCCGCGGGCACGCGCAACCAACGCCGCGAGGCCGCGGACGAACTGCTCAACACGCTGGCGGCCTGCGAAGCGACGCGCGGCGTGATCGTCTTCGACGACCTGCACCGCGTGGCCGACCCCGGCGTGTTCGACTTCCTGGACCTGCTGCCGCCGGGTTTGCCGCCGGGCTGGGTGCTGGTGCTGTCGGGCCGCGAGACGCCGCCGCTGTCACTGGCCCGGCTGCGCGTGCAGGACGAACTGGCCGAGTTCCGCGAAGCCGACCTGCAGTTCGACGCCGAGGCGGTGGAGGCCCTGCTGCAGGCCACGCCGGCCGCCGCCGGGCGCGTCAGCGCACAGCAGCTGCTGGCACGCACGCAGGGTTGGGCGGTCGGGCTGCGGCTGGCGCTGAACACGCTGGCCGACGGCCGCCCGGCGGCGGCCAGCCTGCGCTCGGCCGCGCTGGACCGGCATGTCTTCGACTACCTGGCTGCCGAAGTGCTGGATCAGATGCCGCCGGGCCTGCGCGGCTTCCTGCTGCGTTGCGCGGTGCTGCCCGAGCTGAGCGCGGCGCGCTGCGCGCAGGTATCCGGCGATCCGCAGGCCGCGCACTGGCTGGACGAGATCGAGCAGCGCGGGCTGTTCGTCAGCACGCTCGAAGGGCCGGATCTGACGCTGCGGCTGCACGACCTGTTCCGCGATTTCCTCGAGGACCGGCTGGAACGCGAGCTGCCGGCCGAACTGCCCGGGCTCCTGCAGCGCGCCGCGGCCGGCGAGGAGGACACGATGCGCCGCATCGGCTACCTGCTGCGCGCCGGCGCCAGCGACGAAGCGGCTGCGCGGCTGTGCGGCGAGGGTCCCGCGCTGATCACCCGCGGAGTGATTGCGCCGGTGCTGCGCATGATCGAGCAGTTCCCCGCGGCCTGGCGCGACGGCCCGCGGCTGCAGCTGCTGCGCGGCATGGCCTCGTGGGCGCTGTGGGACTTCGACGCGATGTGCGAGGCCATGCACCGCGCCGCCGCCGGCTTTGGGCGCAGCGGCGACGCGGCCTCGCAGCAGCTGGCCCAGGCCTACGAGGCCATCGCCCTCAGCGCGGCGGGCCGCGACGAACTGGGGGAGGCGATGATGCCGGCGCTGCTGGCACAGCCGCTGGACGACGACGCGCTGGCCTGCGCGCTGCATGCGCGCGTCTGGCTGGCGCTGGACAACGGCCCGCTCGACGAGGTGGCTGCGCGCTTCCAGCAGGAGCTGGCCGTCGTCGAACGGCTGGACAGTGCCATCGGCTGGTATCGCGCGTCGCCGGTTGCACGCTACCTGGGCCTGCCCGGCATGGTGCCGGCGCTGCAGCGTTATGCCGAGGGCGCGCTGCGCCATGCCGGCGCAGGCAACTCGCCGCTGCGCATCATCGCCTTCACCGTGCAGGCGCAGCTTGCCGCCTGGGCCGGCCGGCCCGACGAGGCCGAAGCCCGCCTGCATGCGGTGGAGGAGGACATCCGCTGGCTCGGTCAATCGCGCAGCCTGATGACGCAGACGCAGCTGTGCCGCGCGCTGCTGCACGCGCTGCGCGGTGAAGCCGAAGCCGCACTGGCGGCGGCCCGCCGGCCCTTCGAATTGCTGGAAGACGAGCCCGACGGGCCGCGCCGGCGCGGCGTGCAGACGGTGCTGCTGAGCCAGGAAGCACGCCTGGCAGCGCTGCTCGGCCGGACAGGGTTGTTGCGCGAGCGCCTGGAAGCGCTGGCACGGGTGCCCCAGCACGATGTCGGCGCGCCGGCCCGCGTGCAGGCCGCCCTGATGCGCGCCTACCTGGCCGACGCCGACGGCACGGCCGAGCAGGCGATCGCGCTGCGCCGCGCCGCCTTGCAGCAGGAGGCGCTGCTCTCCCGGATGGGCCACGGTGTCGAGACGCGCCTGCGCCTGGCGGCCGCGCTGCTGCGCTACGAGGGTGCGACCGCGGCAGCCGACTGCGTGCGCCCTGCCCTGCTTGCCACCGACGACGACATCGAACTCGCGCCGGTGCTGCTGGCCGGCCCGACTGTGCTGCAGGCGCTGGCCCAGGCCGACTGGCGGGCGCATCTGGCCCCGGCCGACACGCAGCGTCTGCGGTACTGGGCCGACCGCGCGCAGCAGCTGCGCCGGGCGCCGGCCGCGCCGCCGGCCGCCGCCCGGGAGGCGCCGCTCCTCAGCGCCCGCGAAGCCGAGGTACTGCAGCGCATCGCCGCTGGCGACAGCAACAAGCTGATCGCCCGTGCGCTGGATCTGAGTCCGCACACGGTGAAGCGGCACGTCGCCAACATCCTCGACAAGCTCGGCCTGCAAACCCGCGGCCAGGCCGCAGCCTGGCTGCGCGCGCGGGGCTGAGACTATGGGACACCGTCGCGCCGCGGCCTGCGGCCCGGCGTCGCTTGCGGCAGGCGCCCACCACCGCCGCGCGACTCCGGCGGCTTGTGCGGATCGGTGTCGGCCTGCTGCGCGGCGTCGAAGATCGCCTGGCGATCGTTCTCGCGACCCGCAGCCGCCCTGTCGGCGAGCCAGCGCGCGGCCAGCGGTGCTGCCGCGCTCGTGCCCTGCAAGACCGCGACCGACGCGCTGCGCAGGCCCGCGGCGATCAGGCCGGGCAGCGCAGGCGCTTCCTCGCTGGGCAGCAACGCGTCGGGCCCATGCGGGCTGGGCGCTCCCCGCCCGGCACCGACCAGTGGGCCCGACGCCGAATAGGCGGCCACGCCCCCGTCGCTGCGCCTGAAGCCGCCGACCACGATCGGTTCCTTGCCGGTGGCGATGGCATTCAGCGTGCCCTCGCGCTGGACGTAGCTGGCACTGGTGTCGGGGTGCGTGTCGTCGCCGATCGGCCGGCCGCCGACGTCGAAGCGCGCGTAGTGCGGGTCATCGAAATAGGACGGGCGGCCCGCTCTCGGATAGCCCGGCGCGGTGTCGTCGCGCTGGATCCAGGCATGAATGCCCAGCACCGCGGGATCCTCGGGCCGCCGGCTCACGTCGATGCACCACAGCCCCGCCGGCGCCCGCGGCAACACGCCGGCAGGATCGGCCGTCGGTGCCAGGATGATGCTCACCATGGCGCGCTGCCCGACCTTGCCGGGCGCGTAGTAGCTGGCCCGCCCGACTTCGTGTCCGTCCAGGTAGAGCCTCTGGCCGCTGCCCCAGCCGAAGGGCGTCGTCGGTGTGCCGTCCGGCGCGGTCACTTCGAGCTGAAGGTTCGGCGCTCCCGTCGGCAGCCAGATCTCGAGCCGGTTCTCGGTGCGGTCGTCGGGAAGCACGCGCCAGTGCAGGCGCCGGCAAAGCGTGTGGCCCTCGAGCGAGAAGCGGGCATGGCAGCGCGACAGGTAGCCGTTGCCCGCCGGCAGCACCAGGCGCACGCTCGATCCGCAGGCCTCGAGGAAACGGTCCATCGCCCGCTCGAACAGGCTGGAGCCATCGTGCGGCCCGGCGTGGGTGCCGTAGCTCAGATTCACCACCACCGGCAGCGCCAGGTCGATGCCGTCGGCACGCCAGACGATGTAGCGCAATGCTGCCATCACCTGCGGCCCCAGCGTGGCGCCGGAGGTGTCGGCCACCGTGGCGGTGGGCAGTTGCACCATGACCAACGGCCGCTCCCCCGCAGCCGGCGCCACCGCGCTGCCGCATGCCAGATCGGCCACCGGCTTGTGGCCCGGTGCCGCCAGGTCGAGGAACGCCGTGCGGCGATAGACCTCGTCCTCGTCGACGATGCCGGCGTGGCGACTGTCGGCCATGCACTTGTCGATACCCTTCAACGCATCGCGCTTGCCCACTTCGCGGCCGAAGAACCACGGCGCCAGCGGCCAGCGCTGGTCGAAGGCGAACTCGATGCGTGTGCTGCCGTCTGCCCCGGCGAAACGGTCGTGCGCGAAGGCCATGCCGTCGTCGACGACCGCCATCAGCACCCGTGCCGAGGCCAGTTCCGCCGCCAGCGGTGACGCGGGCCCCTGCCGGTCGGGCGGCGCGTTGTCGTCGAAGAAGGTCGGCGCACCGAGCTCGAACTGCAGGATGCACTGCGCCAGTTGCGGGTCGGCGCCGATCATGTCGACGAAGGTCGGCGTCACCAGCAGGGCGATGAAGGGGCAAGGTGGCTTGAGGCGGCTGCGTGACGAGGCATAGAAGGCCGGCACGCGCACCTCCTTCACCCAGGCCGGAGCCTTCTCGGGCTGCAGTTGCCAGCCGAGCACGAAGTCGGCAAAGGCCTCGGCCGAGCCCAGGCGCAGCGGTGAATCCCGCAGTTCGAGCAGCATCGGCAGCCATGCCGACGGGCCGTAGTAGGCAAAGCACGTGGCCGCGGCCCATTCGTAGTACGGGCTGGCGCGAACCCCTTCGGCCAGCGTCCCGAGGTCGAAGCGGCGCCATTCGATCATGACCACTCCTGCAGCGCCTGCGTCCACAGCCAACCCAGCGGCGCCGAGGCCGCCGTACTCTCATTGGCGTTGATCTGCGCCCCATAGCCGGCCAGCGCCGGGTCCGGCTGTGTACTTTGGGCGGCGTACAGGCGGCGCCAGTCGAAGTCCAGGTCTTCCGGGTAGCTGCTGCCGACGAACTCCCATGAGCTGTAGGAGCCACCTCCGGTGGCGCGCCGTACCAGGTACTGGGCCAGCTTGAGGCCGAGCATCTGCCCGGCCGCACTGTCCACCGGATAGTGCACACCGGCAATGGTGCGGTTGATGGCCACGCGCGCGGCCTGGCGCATCAGCTGCTCGAACCAGCTCGGGTCCCTGGTGGGCTTGGCCGTGACCATCAGCGACCAGAGCAGGTGCGCCACCAGCGCACATTCGGTGGCATGCCCGCTCGGCAGGCTGCCGTGGCCCGGCGTCTGGATCATCGGCTGCACCTGCGGCGACAGCTGGTCAGGCCGGCGGCAGGCCAGCGCATGCTTGAAGCGCATCTCGGCGTAGTTGGCCAGGCGCAGCCCGGCCCACAGCAACTCCAGCGTCCACTTGTGCAGGTCCGGCCGCAGGTCGACGATGGAACTCCAGAAGACCACCGGCGGCGTCAGCTGCGCCAGGATCTCGCCGCAACGCTCGCCGCGCAAGTCCGCCCAGCTGGCCACGATGTCCAGCTGCCTGGCCCAGAACGGTTTGCCCGCCGTGTCGTCCGGCGGCCGCGTCATCCTGACGATGCGGTGTGCCGCCACCGTGGCGCCACCCGCCGGGAACTGCAGGTCGGCGTCCCACAGCGTGTAGCCGCCCTGGTCCGGCGAGAACTGCAGCCTCGAGAACAGATCGAAGTCGAACACTTCCGCGCGTACCCACGGCTCCCAGCGGTACAGGTTGGCGGTGGTGTCCTGCGCCAGGTTCGCGGGCGCCGGACCGATCGGCTTCCAACTGCCGACGATGCCTTCGCGGTGCTGAACCAGCACCTCGTTGCCGAAACCCGGCACGGCGCCAAAACCGCCCGACCCGCCGAACCCTCCGCCTCCACCGAAGCCCCCGAAGCCCCCAAATCCGCCAAACCCACCGAAACCGCCGAAGCCGCCGAAGCCGCCAAACCCACCGAATCCGCCCTGCATGCTCATCGCCGTCTCCTCTCGTCGTTGTCAGTCGGGTACGCCGGCCTGGCGCAATGCATCCGCACACAGCCTTCCGATCGGGAAATCGCCGCTCGGCGAGCGCCGCAGCCAACTGCCGACACGCAGCGTCGGCTCGACCTTCATCAGCTCGGCGACCGTGTGGCGCGCCTCGGCCTGACGGCCCAGCTGCCACAGAGCGACGACCAGCACCCTGAAAGTCGAGGCGTGCATGCGATTGGCGCGCAACGACCGCTGAGACAGCTCGACCGCGCGCTCGTAGTGGCCGGCGGCCAGCTCGGCGCCGCCGGCCAGCGAGTCATAGAAGTAGCGGTGCGGGTCCAGCGGCGACAGGCGCAACGCGCGCTGCGTGCTCTTCACCGCCAACCGCCCTTCGCCCTTGAACGCATGCAGCGTGCCCTGCAGCGACCAGGCCAGCGAATCGTTGGGGTTGACGCTCAGCGCCAGCTCGTAGCGGTGCTCTGCCGCATCGAGCGACTTCATCAGGTTCGCCAGCACGAAGCCATCGACGGCCAGCGCCAGCGAGCAGTGCGAGTCGTTGTCCAAGGCGCGCTGGCTGCGCTCCAGCGCCGAGCGCGTGTCGGCCGCGGGGTCGTCGGACCAGCTCTGCCAGACGCGCAGCACATGCCATTTGGCGAGCCAGGCCTGCGGCACCGCGTGGCGCGGCGCGCGCTCCGCCACCAGCAGCAGCATGTCGCGTGCCCGGTCGAAGTCGTGCCGCGACAGGCGGTGCATCAGCGTCACCGCACTGAGCAGCAGCGTGTAGGTCTGCAGCGAATGCAGCGATGCCGTGCGTGCGCGCTCCATTTCGCGGGCAATCACCGCCTGGCTGACCTCCGCCACCAGGCGGTCCACCAGTTCATCGCCGCCGTCCACCACCGCAGCGACGCT
>JBGAII010000114.1:0-15078 GCA_044225625.1 Rubrivivax sp. | reverse complement strand
TGCCGGCGCGCAGCGGGTCGCCGGGGCGGCCGGTCATGTAGGCCAGCCCGCCCATCATCTGCACCACTTCGTCGAGCGCGGTGCGCTGCTCGTAGGGGCCGGGCAGGAAGCCCTTGTGCGACACGCAGATCAGCCGCGGGTTGAGCCGCGCCAGGCTGTCGGGGTCGAGCCCCAGCGCGGCCATCGTGCCGGCCTTGAAGTTCTCGCTGAAGACGTCGGCGTCGGCCAGCAGGCGCAGCACGATCTCGCGTCCGCGCGGCTGCTTCACGTCGACCGCCAGGCTCTTCTTGTTGCGGTTGAAGACGCCGAAGAAGCCGGCGCCGGAACCGAGCAGCCGGCGCGTGTTGTCGCCCGCCAGCGGTTCGATCTTGACGACCTCGGCGCCCAGGTCGGCCAGGATCATGCCGCAGGTCGGCCCCATCACCATGTGCGTGAACTCGACCACGCGCAGGCCGGCGAGCGGCAGGTCGTCGCCGTCCTTCATGCGGCAGCGGCCGGAGCACGGCCATCGGCATAGCGGAAGCCGAGCGGCAGACCGGCCTCGGGTGTCATGCCGTACAGCGGCTCGCCGGGCAGGCCGTCGCGCAGCACGGCACGGGCCGCCGTCAGCCGCGCCAGGTCGACGCCGGTGGTGATGCCCATCGCCTCGAACATGAACACCAGGTCCTCGGTGACCACGTTGCCGGAGGCGCCGGGCGCGAAGGGGCAACCGCCCAGGCCGGCCTGCGAGCTGTCGAAGGTGCGCACGCCCACGTCCCACGCGGCCAGGCAGTTGGCCAGGCCCAGGCCGCGCGTGTTGTGCAGATGGGCGGCGCCGGCGCGGTCGCCGATCTCGGCGCGCAGTCGCTGGAACAGCCGCCGCACCTGGGCCGGATGGGCCATGCCGGTGGTGTCGGACAGCCCGATCTCGTCGACGCCGGCTGCAGCCAGCGCCACGGCCAGGCGCAGCACCTCGTCTTCCGCCACCGGCCCCTGCAGCGTGCAGCCGAAGGCGGTGGAGATGCCCACCTCCAGCGCCACCTGCGGCGCGCGCTCGGCGCGCCAGGCGGCCACGCGGCGCAGCTCGTCGACCATCTGCTCGCGTGTGCGGCGCACGTTGGCCAGCGAATGGGCTTCGCTGGCCGACACCGGCAGCGTCAGCTTGTGCACGCCGGCGTCGATGGCGGCCGCAGCGCCATGCAGGTTCGGGGCCAGCGCCATCACCGTCAGGCCGGGCAGCGTGCGCGCATGGCGCACCACGTCGGCGACGTCCGCCATCTGCGGCAGCACCCGCGCCGGCACGAAGGAGCCGACTTCGATCTCGCGCAGACCGGCGGCGTGCAGCGCATCGATCCAGCGCAGCTTGTCGGCGGTGGACATCGTGGCCTGCACGCTCTGCAGGCCGTCGCGCGGCCCGACCTCGCTGATCAGCACGTCGGCTGCAGGAGCGGGAGTGGAAGTCATGCGCCGATCATAGTGAAGCCGCCCGCGCCTCAGCGCGACGCCAGCGTGTTGCGGGCCGCACCGAGCACCGCGCGCGTCAGCGGCTCGAGCCAGGCCGAGGCCGCGCGCGCGTAGTGCCAGTGCAGTGGCACGTCCAGCGGCGTGCCGGCCACCAGCTCCACCAGTGCACCGCGCTGCAGATGGGCCGCGACCAGCGCCTGCGGTTGCAGTCCCCAGCCCATGCCGGCCAGCGCCGCGGTGACGAAGGCCTGCGGCGAAGGCAGCGTGTGCCGGGGCAGCGTCACGTGCTGCCGGCACAGCCGGCGCACCCAGCGTGCCTGCAGTTCGTCCTTGGCATTGAACACCAGGCTCGGCGCCGCGGCCAGGCTGCGCGCGCCGACACCGGCGGCGAAATGGCGCTGCACGAAGCCCGGGCTCGCGGCGGCGACGTAGCGCATCGACCCGAGCGGCAGGCTGTTGCAGCCCACGATCGGCCGGGCCGCGGCGCTGACTGCGGCCAGCACCGCGCCGCTGCGCAGCCATTCGGCCGTGTGGTCCTGGTCGTCCACGGCCAGGTCCACCAGCACCGGCGCATCGGCCGCATAGGCGGCCAGCACCGGCGCGAACCAGGTGGCCAGGCTGTCGGCATTCACCGCCACCGGCAGCGTGGCCCGGGCCGCGCCCTTCGGCATCAGCGCCGGCAGCGTGTCCTGCAGCGCGTGTTCGAGCAGCCGCACGCGGTCGACGTGCTGGCACAGGCGGCGGCCGGTCTCGGTGGCGGTGCACGGCTGCGAGCGCACCACGAGCGCGCAGCCGACGCGCTCTTCCAGCCAGCGGATGCGCTGCGACACCGCCGAGGGTGTGACATGCAGCGTGCGGGCGGCCCGCTCGAAGCTGCCTTCGCGAACGACCGCGGCCAGTGCCGAAAGTGCGGCGTAGTCGAGCATCGATTCAGTCTGACTTCATCAGCAACAGAAGAAGTAGTTTGTCTTCATTCGGTCGAATGGGCAAACTGGCTGCCATGGAGGAACTGACGTCGACCCTGACTGCCGCGCCGGCGTGGACGGCATTCGGGCAGGGGCTGGCGCTGAGCGCGGGCCTGATCGTGGCCATCGGCGCGCAGAATGCCTTCGTGCTGCGCCAGGGATTGCGCCGCGAGCACGTGGCCGGTGTGGTGCTGTTCTGCGCCGCCGCCGACGCGCTGCTGATCGGCGCCGGCGTCTACGGCATGGCGCAGGCGCTGGGCGACAGACCGTGGCTCGCCCGGCTGCTGGCCCTGGCCGGCGCGGCTTTCCTGGCGGTGTACGGCTGGCGCGCCCTGCAGCGAGCGCGGCATGCCGGCGGCCTGCACGCGGCCGCCGATGGCGCGGCGGTCGGTCGGGCTGCGGTGCTGGCCCAGGCTGCCGCCTTCACGCTGCTCAACCCGCACGTCTACCTGGACACCGTCCTGCTGGTCGGCAGCATCGGCGCGCAGCAGCCGTCGGCAGGGCGCGGCGCCTTCGTCGCCGGCGCGAGTGCGGCCAGCCTGCTGTGGTTCGGCCTGCTGGGCTTCGGTGCGCGCTGGCTGGCACCGTGGTTCGCGCGTCCGCGCGCCTGGCAGGTGCTGGATGGGCTGATCGGACTGACGATGTTCGTGCTGGCCGCCGCGCTGCTGCGGCAGGCGCTGGCCGCGGCCTGAGCCTGCCCGGTCGGCAGCAGCTCAGGCCTGCCAGACGCCGTAGCCCTGCTCGCGCAGCCCGATCGCCAGCTCGACTTCCATGTCGCGCGCCGCGTCGTAGGGCATCGGGTTGAAGACCTCGTACAACTGCGGCAACAACTGCAGCCCGTAGCGCAGCACGAAGCGGTTGGCCTGGATGCCGGCCTTGTGGCGATCGAAGCGCAGGTCGGGATCGAGCCCGGTCATGCCGACGTAGACGCAGGGCCGGGTGATGTCGTGGTCGGGATTGGCGCGGCGGAAGGCGGCTTCGTTCCACACCTGCTCGCTCAGCAGCACCACGTACACGTGGTGCCGGTGTCGCCCGCGGCGCCTGCGCGGCGCGGCCGATGACGGTGACGCCGCGGGCGCGTCGTCGTTCGGGGCGGCTGCGGCGGGCTCGCCGCGGGCCGCGACAGCGGTCCGGCTCATGCCGACAGCCAGGGCAGCCAATGCTGCGTGCCGCTGGGCGTCAGCTCGACGCTGCGCCCGTGGCCGCGGCGCAGCCAGCCCCGCTGCACCAGGTGCGCGAGGATCTCGTCGGCCAGTTGTCCGGCCAGGTGGTCGCGCCGCTCGGACCAGTCGAGGCAGCGGTAGGCATAACGGCGCCTCGACGTGGCCGCCGACGGCGCCAGCCCGGCCCGTGCGAGCCAGTCGCGGCCGGGGTCGGTGAGTTCGAAGCCTTCGGCCGTGGTGCGCAGCCGCTCGCCGCGCAGCATGGCATCGAACAACTGCACGCCCAGCGCACCGGCCAGATGGCCATAGCAGCAGCGCGCCTGGCGCAGCCTCGCGCGCTGCGGATGCGACCACGCGCGGTCGTGCGTGCCGCGCTCCGCGATCAGCGCCAGCGATTCCAGCGCATGGGCCACCTCGGCGTCGGCCAGGCGGAAGTAACGATGTCGGCCGCGCGGCTCGCAGACGATGAACCCTGCGTCCAGCATGCGCTTCAGATGTCCGCTGGCGGTGGCGGCGGTCACCGACGCGGCCCGTGCCAGTTCGCCGGCACTGGCGTACGCGCCGGACAGCAGGTGGGCCAGCATGCGCGATCGCGCCGGGTCGGCGACGACGGCGGCCACGCTCGCCAGGCGGGGTTCATGGGTCGGCGACATCGGCCTCAGAGCAGCACGTCCTTCGAGTCCGATGGTACGGCGTGCCGGTCGTGCAGCCCGTAGTCGCGCAGCACCGCGGCCACGCGCAGGCGGTAGTCGGCAAACAGCTGCGAGCGGCCGGCCTGCTGCGCGGCGCGGTGGCCTGCGTGACAGCGCCAGGCGCGAACCGCCTCTTCGTCGCGCCAGAAGCTCAGCGACAGGTAGCGCCCGGGCTGGGTCAGGCTCTGGAAGCGCTCCACCGAGATGAAGCCATCGACGCCTTCGAGCTGCGGCTTCAGTTGCGCCGCCAGCTCGAAGTAACCGGCGGCGGACTCGGGGTGCGGTGTCAGTTCGAAGATCACCGCGATCATGGCGCCACCTGCCGTGGCTGCCGGCAGGTGCCGGCCACGTCCTCGAGCCAGCTGCGTTCTTCGCGCAGGATGAAGCGTTCGGCCTGCGCCCGCTCGAAGTTGGCGCGGCCTTCCGCATCGCGGCGCAGTGCCGCGCGGTAGCGCTCGTAGGCCGCCAGGTCGTCGAAGCCGATCAGGCCCCAGGCGACATCGTTGCTGCCTTCGTGCGGCAGGAAGTAGCCCAGCAGGTTGCCGCCACAGCGTGGGATGACGCGACCCCAGGTCTCGGCGTAGCGCTGGAAGGCGGCGCGCTGGAAGGGATCGATCTGGTAGCGGATGAAGCAGGTGATGGACATCGCAGGCGTTTCCTCGGGAACGAGGCCCGACTGTGCGACAGCGGGGCTGAACGATGCTTCGGCGCGCGCCGAAGCGAGAAGGCCGCGGTGGCGTGAGTACAACAGCGGCCCCACGCGGCGCGGCGAGCCTCTACACTTGCGCGCCATGTCCTCCTTCTTCTTCCACCGTGCCTGCGCTGCCGCCGCGCGAGCTCTGCGAGCCCGTGCGATCGCGCCGTGCGCCGCCGGACAGAGAAGCCCGCTGAGGATCTAGACCCTTCAACCGCATCTCCCCCGAAAAGGCCACGGCACCCACCGTGGCCTTTTTGTTTTTCCGCCCCCTGTCCCACGAAGGAACCATGCCATGCAGACGCAGACGCAACCCCCGCAGCACCAGCACCTGATGCCGATCACCGAACGCCCCGCCGAGGTCTTCGTGCGCGGCGAAGGCGCCTGGCTGTGGGACGAGTCCGGCCGCCGCTATCTCGACTGGCTGCAGGGCTGGGCGGTGAATGCGCTCGGCCATTGCCCGCCGGTGCTGGCGCAGGCGCTGCAGGCCCAGGCGGCCACGCTGCTGACGCCCAGCCCGGCGCTGCACAACCGGCCTTCGCTGCAGCTGGCGTCGCGTCTGTGTGCGCTGAGCGGCATGCACCAGGCCTGGTTCGGCAGCACGGGGGCGGAGGCGAACGAGGGAGCGATCAAGCTGGCACGCAAGTGGGGACGAGCGCGCCGAGCCGGGGCCCACGAGATCATCGGTTTCGACAACGCCTTCCACGGCCGCACGCTGGCCACGATGGCGGCCAGCGGCAAGCCGGGCTGGGACCGGCTGTTCCCGCCCAACGCGCCGGGCTTCGCCAAGGCGCGCTGGAACGACATCGACTCGGTGCGCGCATGCATCGGCCCGCAGACCGTGGCCGTGATGCTGGAGCCGGTGCAGGGCGAGGGCGGCGTGCGCCCGGCGCAGCCGGCTTTCCTGCAGGAACTGCGCGCGCTGTGCGATGCCCACGATCTGCTGCTGATCTTCGACGAGGTGCAGACCGGCTGCGGCCGCCTCGGCCGGCTCTTCGGCTTCGAACACTACGGCGTCCGCCCCGACATCCTGACGCTGGGCAAGGGCCTGGGCGGCGGCGTGCCGGTGTCGGCGCTGCTGGCCAACGAGCGCGCCAGCGTCTTCGAGCCCGGCGACCAGGGCGGCACCTTCGGCGGCCATCCGCTGATGACCGCCGCCGCGCTGGCAGTGCTCGAGGTGCTGGCGCAGCCCGAGTTCCTGGCGCAGGTGCGCGAGCGCGGCGCGCAGCTGAGCGCCGGGCTGGCGGCATTGTCGCGCCGCCACGGCCTGGGAGAAGTGCGCGGTGCCGGGCTGTTGTGGGCGCTGGAGCTGGGGCCGCTCGACGGCGCCGCGCTGGTGCGCGAGGCCCGCGGCCTCGGTCTGCTGATCAACGCCCCGCGACCGCACAGCCTGCGCTTCATGCCGCGGCTGAACAGCACCGCAACGGAGATCGACGAGGGTCTCGCGCTGCTGGATGCGACGCTGTCGGCGCAGCAGCCGTCGGTGCTGGCGGCCTGAGCGGCGATCGATCCGTGCGCCGGACGGGGACGCCGATGTCGCGCTGGAAGGGCTTGGCCGGATGGCTGCCGCTGCTGGCACTGGCCGCGCTGTCGCTGGCCGGCTACCGCCACTGGACCGACCGGCTGAAGGACTCGCCCGTGGCACCGGTGCACGCGGCCTTCCTGGACCATCTGGCCGCGCAGTCCGAGCAGGCGCGCCGCTATCGGCAGGCCTATGCCGACCGCTTCGGCCGCGACAGCGTGGCCTCGCGGCATTTCGAGCAGGTCTGCGCTGCCATGGTGGCCGCCGCGCAGCGCGACGGTGTGGATCCGGCCGCGTATTCGGAGCCGATGGCGCGCAGCTGCCGGTCCGTCGGCCGGAAGTTCGCATCTGGCGCGCGCCGCTGCCGGACTGAGCCGGCCGCGCCGACCGGTTGCCGTTCAGCCGCGCCGGCCCGGCCAGGCGCCGTCCACCAGCGACCGTACTGCTTCGGTGAACAGGCCGGGGGCTTCCTGCGGCATGTTGTGGCCCACACCGGGCACCACGGCATGCGTGCGCGACGCGCTGAAATGGCGTGCGTGCCGCTCGGCCGGTGCGGGCGGGCGCACGCCGTCGTCCGCGCCGTCGAAGGTCAGCGCCGGCACGCCGATCGCCGGCTGCCGGGCCAGCGCTGCCTCGATCGATGCCAGCGCCGGGTCGCCGGTGACCAGGCCGTAGCGGTGGCGGTAGGAATGGATGACCACGTCGACGAAGTCCGGGTTGTCGAAGGCCGCGGCGCTGCGTTCGAAGGTGGCATCGTCGAAGCGCCAGGTCGGCGACCACAGTTGCCACAACAGACGGCAGAGGCCGCGCCGGTCCTGGCTCAGGCCGCGCCGGCCGCGTTCGCTGTGGAAGTAGTACTGGTACCACAGGCTGTGCTCGTTGCGCGGCGTATCGGGCGTCATCGCCTGAGCGATGTCCTGGATGTTGTAGCTGTTGAAACTCAGCAGGCCGGCGCAGCGCTCGGGCCAGAGCGCCGCCACCACGCAGGCGGCGCGCCCGCCCCAGTCGTAGCCGGCCAGCACCGCGCGCTCGATGCGCAGCGCATCCATCAGCTGTTTCAGGTCATGGCCCAGCGCCGCCTGTTCGCCCGAGCGGGGTGTGTCCTGGTTCAGGAAACGCGTCGGGCCGAAGCCGCGCAGGTAGGGCACGACGACACGGCAGCCCTGCGCCGCCAGTGCCGGCGCCACCTCGGCATAGGCATGCACGTCGTAGGGAAAGCCGTGCATCAGCAACACCGGCGGGCCGTCGGCGGGGCCGGCAGCGTGGAAGCCGATGTCGAGCGCGCCGGCGTGGACGTGGTGCAGTGGGAGGGGAAGCATGGGGCGCCCCGGAGGCAGCGAAACGTGGTTGGAAGGCGGGGCACGAGGGCGCCCGGCCTGCGGGGCGCGATCCTAGCCAGCGGCCTCGTGGGGCGTCAAGCCACGGCGGGCGACCTGCCGGGCGCCGGCACCGCGCCACTGACGACACAGGCCAGCCACGGCCGACGGCGCGGCATCGGCCTGCGTGCCGGACCGCGGCGCGCTGCTAACCTGTCGGGCATGCCCGAACCCACCGTGCTGTGCTCGCACCAAGACGGCGTGCTCACGCTGACGTTGAACCGCCCGGCCAAGCTCAACGCCATCGACAACGACCTGGCCGCGGCGCTGCTCGACGGTTTGCGCTCGGCCGCGGACGCCCCTGCCGTGCGGGTGATCCGGCTGCGTGGCCAGGGCCGGGCCTTCTGCGCCGGCCGCGACGTCGGGGCACCGCCGACGGAGCAGGACCTGGTGCGGGTGCAGGCGGTGGCCTCGGCGATCGTGCGCCACCCCAAGCCCGTGGTGGCCGCGGTGCATGGCTGGACCGTCGGCGCCGGCTTCGAGTGGGCGATGTGCGCCGACGTGGTGCTGGCCGCCGGCGATGCGCGCTTCAAGCTGCCGGAAGCGTCGCTCGGGCTGTTCGTGACCGGCGGTCTGATGGCCACGCTGCCGGCCGCGGCCGGGCTGGCGCGCGCCAAGGCGCTGATGCTGCTGGGCGAGGAGTTCGGTGCGCGCGAGGCCGTCGAATGGGGCCTGATGCATCGCGCCGTGCCGGCAGAGCAACTGGACGCCGTGTCGCTGGACGTCTGCCTGCGCCTGGCCGCACTGCAGGCCCACGTGCTGACCCGCTACAAGCGGGTGCTCAACGACATCGGGCTCGAGCGTTTCCAGCGCGCCATCGACGCGGAATCGCGGGCCACGCGCGAGCTGACCGGCGACACACCTGCTGCGGATGCAGGGCCGTAGCACCGCCGCGCCGGCCACGATGCCGGCACCGATCGGCATCTTCGATTCGGGCATCGGCGGCGTGTCGGTGCTGCGCGCGCTGAGGGCGAGGCTGCCGGCCGAGCGGTTCATCTACGTCGCCGACAGTGGCCACGCGCCCTACGGTGACCTGCCGGCGCAGGCCATCGAAGAGCGCGCGGCCGAAGTCGCGCGTTTCCTGCTGCAGCGCCGGGCGCGGGCGCTGGTCATCGCCTGCAACACGGCCAGCGTGCTGGCGGCTGCCGGCCTGCGCCGCCGGCACGGGCTGCCGATCGTGGCGATGGAGCCGGCCATCAAGCCCGCCGTGCAGGCGACCCGTTCCAGGGTCGTGCTGGTGCTGGCGACGACGATGACGGTCCGCAGCGCGTCGGTGGCGCGGCTGTGCCGCGAGCACGGCGCCGGCGTGCGCATCATCCTGCAGGCCTGTCCCGGACTGGCCGATGCGGCCGAGCGCGCCGAGTTCGACAGCGCCGCCACGCGGGTGCTGTTGTGCCGCTACCTGCGGCCGGGTCTTGCCGAGGGGGCGGACACCATCGTGCTGGGCTGCACGCACTATGCCTTCCTGATCGATGCGATCGCCGCGATCGCCGGGCCGGCGGTGCATATCGTCGAGCCCTCGGCGGCCATTGCCATGCAGCTGGCGCGTGTGCTGCCGCCGGTGGCCGACGTCCCTCGTGCCGTTGCTGTGCCGGCCGGCGCTGCTGCGACGAGCTTCTACACCTCGGGTTCCGCCGAGCGGCTGTCGACCTTCCTGCGCGCCGTCGGCGAGCCGGCGGCCGAGGTGTCGGCGCTGCCGGCCGCCTGAGCGCCACCCACCGGCCGATGCCGCGACGCGCGTGCCCGAAGGCACGGTGCCGCGATCAGTCGGCAGACTGCGGCCAGAGCCCCGGGAACTGAGGCGCCAGCGCGGCCCCGAACAGCGGCTTGAAGACGCCCTGGTGGCACGTCGCGCAGGACACCTTGGCCGTGTCGTGGGCCGGGCCCAGCCGCTGCGGCGGGAAGGTGGCGGCCAGCGGCTCGAGGTACTGCGTGTTCAGCTCGCGAACCATGCGGATGCCGTGCCACGCGGTCGCCCGCTGCGGGCTGCTCTGGTCCCAGCTCTGGAACGAGCGGCTGTTGTGGCAGAAGGTGCAGTTGACGCCCAGCGCCTGCGACATGTGCATCATCAGGCCGTAGGTCTGCTCGGTCCGCTGCAGCGACTCGCCGTGTTTGCCGGCCGTCGGCAGCGCCGCGGGCGCGATCACACGCACCTCGCCAGGGGCCTTCAGCAGCGGCGAGAACGGGTCGTTCGGCAATGCGGCATAGGCCACGCTGCGCGCCGGTGCGTTCTGGCCCGCGCGATTGCCGGCGAAGCTGCCGGCCCGTTCCGTCGACCTGAACCAGGTCTGCGCCGGCACGTTCTCGCCACGATGGCAGGTCCAGCAGGTCACGCCGGTGGCGCCGACGTGCGACTTCCACTGCGCGTTCGTCGCCCGGGTCATCTCCAGCATGCGGCGTGCGACCACCTTCTGGTACTTCGAATCCTCACCCAGGTTCTGCAGGTCGTGGCAGTAGGCGCAGCCCTCCTTGGGCGAGACCCAGTCCGTCATCGCCTGCATCGTGCGCGTGAACTCGGCAATGCTGAGGTCGCCCAGGACCTTGACGTTGCGCATCACCGCGCCGGCCTTCGGCCCCTCGGCGGGCGCCGGCGGCAGGGCTGCCGGCAGCTGGTTGGCCGCAGCCACGACGGCCAGCGTGCGCGGGTTGTAGACCTGCTCCATGCCCGTGCCGCGAAACCCGCTCTGCACCGTGTCGACCGGCGGCCGCTCGCAGCCGGCAAGCAGCGCCACGGACAGCGTGGCCAGGGCCGCGCGCAGCATGTTGGCGATCATGGCTTGGCTCCTTGCAGCAGTGCCGGGTCGGGCACGTTCGGGAACATCGCCGGGTACGACGGCGCGACGTGGTGCTTCACGGCCCACAGGTACCAGTTGTCGACCACGGTGCCGGACAGCAGGATGCCGATGCCGCCGACCAGCGGACACAACACCGCGCACCACCAGGCCCAGCGGTGCACCGATTCCATCGTGGCGTTGAAGCCCATCGTCCAGCGCCAGAACAGCGCGGCGCGCTCGCTGGCGGTGCCGCGGTCGACGATCTGCTCGATCTCGCGTTCGCCGCCGAAACGGCTGACCGCCAGGATGGTGGCGCCGTGCATCGCGAACAGCAGCGTCGCGCCGTACAGGAACGCGATCGACAGCATGTGGAAGGGGTTGTAGAACAGGTTGCCGTAGCGCAGCGAGAACGCGGCCGTCCAGTCCAGGTGCGGGAAGATGCCGAAGGGCACGGCCTCGCTCCAGCTGCCCATCAGCAGCGGGCGGATGAAGCCCAGCACCAGGTACAGCCAGATCGCCGCGGCGAAGGCCCAGGCGACGTGCGTGCCCATGCCGAGCGCACGGGCCCGGCGCACCATGCGCGCCAGCCACAGCAGCACCGAGGCGGTGAGGAAGAAGCCGGCCAGCAGCCACCAGCCGCCTTCGTTGAGCGGCGGCAGGTGCAGGCCGTATTTCGGCGACGGCGGCTCCAGCGCCAGCCACGGCAGCTGGCGCACGAACTGCACCGGGTCCCAGCCGACCGAGGCGAACATGTTCAGGCCGATGATCTCGAAAGCCAGGAAGCCGCAGATCAGCGAGGCCACGCCCAGCCAGCCCAGGTAGATCGGGCCGATCTGCGCGTCGCCGATGCGGCCCAGCCAGTGCCAGTGGGCCATGTCGCGCGTGCGCTCGTGCTCGTCGGCGCCCAGGCCGACGCCGGGGTAGGACGGTGCGTGCACCTGCACCGTGGTGAAGAGGTTCTGGTAGGAAGCCATCGTCCGTCTCCTAGCGCCAGACCGGCAGGTTGAGCCACCAGGTCCACCACTCGGGCCAACCGCGTGTCCAGAACGGGCCG
This sequence comes from Rubrivivax sp., assembly GCA_044225625.1. Lineage (GTDB taxonomy): Bacteria > Pseudomonadota > Gammaproteobacteria > Burkholderiales > Burkholderiaceae_C > Rubrivivax. The sequence continues at coordinate 3,395 of JBGAII010000114.1, read as the reverse complement.
CTGATGACGATGCAGACCGCGCTCCAGAACACCGCGGACAGCGCCAGGAACAGGCCGAGCCGGTGGATGCCCAGCGTGCCGATCGAATAGCCGATGGCGTCGCGGAAGAAGGTGTTCTCGTGTTCCGCGGTCCGCACCGTCTCGCCGGCCTTGGGGTTGGTGGCCGACAGGATCAGCGAGCCGTGCAGCGCCAGCGCGAAGGTCGTGGCGAAGAAGAAGCTGACCCCCAGCATGTGCGCCGGGTTGTAGTGGAAGTGCAGGTACTGGTAGCCGGTGTTCGACACCCAGTCGAGATGGCTGATGATGCCGTAGGGGAAACCGTGGCCCCAGGCGCCCAGCAGCAGCGGCCGGATGACGACCAGCGTCACGTAGGCGCCGATCGCGAAGGCGAACGCCACCGGCACGTGGTAGCCGATGCCGAGCTTGCGGCAGATCTCCACCTCGCGCAGCGCCCACGACACGAAGGCACCGATGGCGCAGATGGTGATCAGCTGCCACAGCCCGCCGTGCAGCAGCGGCGCGAGGCCGAGGCCGTACTTCAGGTCCGGCGGCGCGATGTTGATCTGCCACAGGTTCCAGGTGCCGCCCTGCGAGGCACCCCAGACGATGAGCAGCGTGCCGAGCGCGGCGAAGAACGCCGTCGTCACGCCGAAGAATCCAACGTAGAACGGTCCGACCCAGAAGTCGAACAGGTCGCCGCCGAGCAGGGTGCCCCCCCGCACGCGGTACTTTCTTTCGAAGCTCAGCATTGCCATCGCCGCCGCGGTCCGCCGCATGCGTCGGGCCCGCGCGAGAGAGGTCGGCCCGGCTACTTGGGCGCCGTCACCGCCGGTGGCATCGGTGCCGCCGCCGCGGATTTGCCGCCGTCGAGCCAGTTGAAACGGCTGGTGCTGAGCAGGATGAAATGGATCATCAGCGCCAGCACGAACAGGAACACGAACAGCGCGACGAGGGCGCGCCGGGGATCGAACAACAACCAGATCTTCCACATGGAAGCTTCTCCTCAGATCAGGTGGGACATGGCGCTGTAGACGGCGGTGCGAACGCCGCCGACCAGCGATTTCTCGGTCTCGGCGCCCGGGAACCAGCGGCGCCACGGCACGGCGAGTGCCTGCGCGACCAGCGCGATGGGGAGCAAGACCAGGAACGCGGCCACGAAGATGCCGGTGAAGGACCAGGGTCCTTCGGCCGGCGCCGCGTTCATAGCCAGGGGCGCCATTGCCACACGAGAACGTGCGCGATGATGGCGATGATGGTGAAACCCAAGAAGCTGCTCACGAAGATGCCGTGGAACTCCTTGGCTTCCTGCTCGGTGAGGCCCGATAGCGAGCCCTTCCTGTCGTCTGCCATGACGATTGCTCCTGCAAAGTGGCCCCGGGACCTGCCCCTCGGCCGTTACCGCGCGAACCCCGCGCGGCGCGGGTGACACCGGGTTCGACGCCGGCTTCATTCCAGGTTCTCCATCACCAGGCCCGCGCTCACGCGGCCCTGGCCGGCGTCGCGCGCGCGCCGCTCGGCGCGGTCGCGCAGATGCTTGGCGGCCGAGATGCGCACCAGCATCGGCTGGCCTTCGACCAGCCGCTCCAGCAGGGCACGCGCCTCGTCGTCCCAGGGCAGCTGCTCGCGCGCCGGCGTGGGCTCCACGCGGTCGAGCTCGGTGCCCAGCGGCAGGATGTGGAACAGTGCATCGAACAGTGCGTTGCACAGCTCCTGCACGACATAGGTGGCGCCGGCGTAGCCCATGAACGGCGTGCCGGTGGCGCGTCGTATCACCGCACCCGGGAACGATGCCGGGATGAAGCTCGGCTTGAGCGGCCCGCCCGAGGCGGTCTCGGCAAGATAGATGCGTTCGTTGATGCTGCCGAACAGCACCAGCGGCGTCTGTTCGCGAACCAGGCGGCGGACCTCGGCATGGTCGGTCTTGGCGCCGGGCTTGCGCGCCACCGCGAAGCGGCAGGGCAGGCCGAGTTCGTCCTCGAGAAAGTGGCGCAGGCCGCGCGTGTAGGTTTCGTTGGCCACCACGGCGAAGCTGGCCGTGGCGAAGAAGTCCTGCGTCACCGATCGCCACAGGTCCCACACCGGCTTGATCGTCGTGTGCTTCTCGCGCTCGATGAAGGGTTCGGGGTCCAGCTCGAGCAGCCGCCCGAGCTCGCGCAGGAACGCCGTCGTGCTGTGCAGCCCGACCGGTGCCTGCAGATACGGCCTGTCGAGCGTCTCGCACAGCAGCCGGCCATATTCGCGGTACAGGCACACGTTGGCGTCGGCGTTGGCCAGATTGGCCACATCGGCCAGGTGGCTGCCGAGCGGGAACACCATGTTGATCTCGGCGCCGATGCCCTCGATCAGCCGGCACAGCTCGGCCGTGTCGCTGGGCCCGTTGAACATGCCGTAGGCCGGGCCGATGAGGTTGACACGCGGCTTCTCGCCGGCGGGGCGCTGGCGCTCGGGCACCTTGCGCGGGCCGTGCTGCTGCCACAGCCACAGCAGCGCGCGGTTGGCGCACTGCCACTGGTCTTCGTCGATGGTGCGCGGCAGGAAGCGCTGGATCGTCGTGCCCTCGGGCGTGACGCCGCCGCCGATCATCTCGGCGATCGAGCCGGTGACCACGACGCTCGGCAGGTCGGGGTCGAGCGTGGCATGGGCACGGCGCAGGTTGCCCTCGGTGCCTTCGCGGCCCAGCTGTTCCTCGGCCAGGCCGGTGACGACGATCGGCAGTTCGTGCGGCGGCAGGGCGTCGGTGTAGTGCAGCACGCTGGTCACCGGCAGGTTCTCGCAGCCCACGGGGCCGTCGATCACCACCTGCAGGCCCTTGATCGCGGTGAAGACGTAGACCGCGCCCCAGTAGCCGCCCGCGCGGTCGTGGTCGAGCACGAAGTTCGGTGCGGCCGGCATCAGACCATTTCCTCCGCCTTGCGCTTCTTCTGCAGCTTGATGACCTGCCGGCGCATCTCCGCGCGGAACTCGGGTCGCGCCACCGGCGGCTGCTGCCAGACGCCGGCGGCATCGCCGCTGCCGGTGTCGCCGAAGAACTCACGCATCGCGACGAAGCGCTGCTTGTTGGCGATCGCCGCGTTCACCACCTGGGCCAGCGAGCCGGCGCCCGCCACGCCCATCAGCGGCCGGGCTGAGATCAGGTTGGTGAAGTACAGCGCCGGGATCGTGGCCTGCTTGGCGGCCTGCACCACCGGCGTGGTGCCGATGGCCAGATCGGGCTTGGCGTCGTGCATCGCCGCCAGGTCCTGCTCCAGCGACGCCCGGAACTGCACGTGCACGCCGCGCGAGCGCAGCCATTCGGCGTCGGACGCGGACCACGGCGTGCGGGCGCAGGCCGTGCCGACGTACGGAACTTTGGCGCCGCTTTCGACGAGCAGGCGCGCCACCAGCAGCTCCGAGCC
>JBGAII010000113.1:0-15890 GCA_044225625.1 Rubrivivax sp. | reverse complement strand
TGGAAGCCGCAGACGAAGAAGCCGGCCGCGAGCAACAGGTAGTTCGGGTTGTGCAGCGCCACGCGCAGCGCTTCGCGCGCGCCGAGCTTGGGCTGCGCCGCAGCCGCGCTCTGCGTGGGCGCGCCACTGAGCACGAAGGCGGCCGGCAGCGACAGCAGCAGCACCAGCGCCAGCACCTGCATGGCGTTGGCCCAGCCGAAGGACAACATCAGCGCGCCGGCGATCGGTGCGATCAGGAACTGGCCGAAGGAGCTGCCGGCATTGACCACGCCGAAGGCCATGCCGCGCCGCTCGGGCGCGAGCAGCCGCGTCGCCGCCGGCATCAGCACCGACGGCCCGGCCATGCCCGCGCCGCCGGCGGCGAGCACGCCGATGGCCACGATCAGCCCCAGCGTGCTCGTCATGTAGGGCGTGATGAACGTGCCCAGCGCCACCATCAGCACACCGACGAAGAGAACGCGCCCCGCCCCCACCTTGTCGGCGATGGCGCCGGCCACCGGCTGCGTCAGGCCCCACCACAGCTGCCCGAAGGCAAAGGCCAGGCTGATGCTGCCGATGCCCAGCCCGGTGGCCGTGTTCAGCGGACTGACGAACAGGCCCATGCTCTGGCGCACGCCGGTGGTCAGCGCGTAGCAGCCCGCCGCCGCGAGCAGCACCACCCAAAGCGACCAGGACCTCGACGCCGGACTATTCATCGTGCTCTCCCGGGTTCAACGGTGCCAGACGCTCGAGCGACTCGTCGACCAGCCGATGCAGCGTGGCCACGGTGTCGATGCCCAGCTGCTGGTTCAGTTGTTGCTGCGCCGCCTTCCAGTGGCTCTGCGCCTCGGCGCGCTTGTCGCGCCCGGCCGGCGTGATGTGCACGCTGCGGCTGCGCCCGTCCTCGCCCGGCGCGAGCGCCAGCCAGCCGGCCGCCACCAGCGGCTTGAGGTTGCGCGTCAGCGTCGACGCGTCCATCGTCATCGCCGCGGCCAGGTCGCCGGGGCGGATCGGGCCCAGCCTCAGCACATGCGACAGCAGCGAGTACTGCGTGGTCTTCAGCCCGGCCTTGGCGAGTTCCTGGTCGTACAGCTGCGACACGCGCCGCACCAGCTGGCGCAGCTTGAAGTTGGTGCAGCCCTGCGGCTGGGTGGCGGTCTTGACCATGGAAATGATTGTATCTACAATTTTTGCAGTTGCAACTATATGGACGACCCATGAGTACCGAAGCCACCCTGGCGGCGTGGAACGACGAACTGGCGGCGGTGCAGCGCCGTGCCGTTGGCGCACAGCCGGGCGTGTCGCGGCCCGAGCAGCTGCAGGGCAAGAGCGGGCTGCAGATCATGCAGGCCATGCTGGCCGGCGAGCTGCCTTATCCGCACATCATGCAGACGCTGGACTTCCACCTGGTGCAGGTGGACAAGGGCAAGGCGGTGTTCCAGGGCGTGCCGCAGCTCAAGCACTACAACCCGCTGGGCAGCGTGCACGGCGGCTGGTACGCGACGCTGCTCGACTCCGCGCTGGGCTGCGCCGTGCACACCGCGCTGGAGGCGGGCCAGGGCTACACCACGGCCGAGCTGGGCATCCACATCGTGCGCGCCGCGTCGACGAAGAGCGGCCCGCTGCGCGCCATCGGCCAGACGGTGCACGTCGGCCGCCAGCTGGCCACGGCCGAGGCGCGCATCGTCGGCACCGACGGCAAGCTCTACGCGCACGGCAGCACCACCTGCCTGGTGTTCGAGGCGCGCTGAGCGCTACAGTGGCGGCCTGAGCCCGCACGGCCGCCCGAAGGGCGAACACCGCAGGGCGTCGCCCGAAGGTTTCCCCTTGAATGCCGCCTCGCCGATCCTCAGCTACCACGCGCATGTCTACTACGACCCGGTGGCCACGCGCGCCGCAGCCGAGGCGCTGCGCCAGCGCATCGGCGAGCGTTTCGCCGTGCAGCTCGGTCGCTGGCACGACCTGCCCATCGGCCCGCACACCGCGTCGATGTACCAGGTGGCCTTCGCCGCCGGGGTCTTTGCGTCCTTCGTGCCCTGGCTGATGCTGAACCGCACCGGTCTGACGGTGCTGGTGCACCCCAATACGCTGGCCCCGCGTGACGACCACCTGGTGCACGCGCTGTGGCTGGGGCCGCCGCTGGCGCTGAAGGAGGACGTGCTGCCGCTGCGCATCGACGCCAAGGACGAATCTCCGATCGTCCCCAATACCACCCCCCACCTGGCCCCCTGGTCATGATCTTCCACCCCGCCGTTCAACCGCCCTCTTCCGCCAGCCCGCTGGCCTGGTGCCTGGCCTTCGTCGAAGGGCAGCTGCTGCTGCCCGACGCCGACGCGGCTGAGCTGCAGCCGCAGCCGACACTGGCCTTCGAGGCCGTCGCCCGAGCACGGCACTACCTGGGCCGGCTCGACGCGATCGATTGCTGGGCCTACCAGCTGCCCGAAGCCCCGCCCGGCTGGCGCGCCGTGGGCCTGCGCGCGGCAATGCTGCAGTTCCCGGCCGCGCTGATGGGCGTGGCCAGCCGCGCCGCGCAGGTGCTGGAATGGGACCGCACGCACCGCTTCTGCGGCGTCTGCGGCACGGCCACCGAGCCGGTTGCGCACGAGCGCGCGCGCAAGTGCCCGGCTGCGGCCACAGCGCCTATCCGCGGCTGAGCCCGGCGATGATGGTGCTGGTGTGGCGTGGCCGCGAATTGTTGCTGGCCCGTGCGCCGCACTATGCCAAGGGCATGTACAGCGCGCTGGCCGGCTTCGTCGAGACCGGCGAATCGCTGGAAGAGTGCGTGCACCGCGAGGTGGCCGAAGAGGTGGGCGTGCGCGTGCGCGGCCTGCGCTACTACGGCAGCCAGAGCTGGCCGTTCCCGCACAGCCTGATGGTCGCCTACACGGCCGAATGGACCGGCGGCGACATCGTGCGCCAGGAAGACGAAATCGAAGACGCCGGCTGGTACGACATCGATGCGCTGCCCGGTGTGCCACCGCGCTTTTCGATCGCCGGGCACCTGATCCGCGACACGGCCGAGGCCCTGCGCGCCGGCGCCCTGGCCGGCGCGTGATCGGGCCCGTGCCCGGGGCTGCCATTGCAGAAGACCGCACTGCGGACCCGCGGCGACTTTCTTGACCGCACCGCACCCGCCACCCATACTCGCCGGCCCGACGTGGTCGCACCAGGAGGAGTCGTCATGGCCGTACTGAGAGATCGCCCGTATGGGCGTTTCAATTTCCTGGTCGACCTCGGTGATGGCAATGCCGACGGGCCGCAGGCCGGCTTCCAGGAGATCGGGCAGATCGGCATGGAAGTCGAGGTCATCGAATACCGCACCGGCAACTCCAAGGAGAACGGTGTGATGAAGCTGACCGGCTTGCAGAAGGTGCCGGACGTCGTCCTGACACGCGGCATCATCGGCTCGCTGGCGCTCTATCAATGGCTGGACGACATCCGCAACGGCAACCAGAACGCGATGCGCACCGTCACCATCCAGTTGCAGAACGAGGACCACACAGCGACGGTGCAGACGTGGAAACTGCTGCGCGCCCGCATCGTCAAGCACAGCAGCGGCCCCTTCAATGCCAAGGGGGGCGATGTGGCGATGGAGGAACTCGTGCTCGCCTGCGAGCGGCTGGAGATGGAATAGGCGGGCGGACGCACCGGACACGGCCATGGCCCATCTGCGCGATCGCCCCTGCGGCATCTCCAACTTTCTGGTGGACTTCGGCGACGGCAAGTCGCAGTCGCCGGCAGGCGGCTTCAGCGAAGTGGTCTTTCCGCCGTTCGAGGCGCAGCCGACCGCTGTCCACGATGCCGTCGGCACCGCGGTGAAGCCGGATGCGGCGTTGCCCGCGTCGTCGAACCGCCTGCTGTTGCGGCGCGGCTTCGTCGGATCGCTGGATCTGTACGTGTGGTGGAACGAAGTCCGCTCCGGGCGCGTCTCCAAGCGGCGGACCGTGCAGATCCAGCTGCTCTCTGAAGATCACGAGACCGTCGTCGTCACGTGGCGCTTCCGCGAAGCGCGGCCGGTCTCGCTGAGCTATTCACCGTTGCTGGCGAACCAGAGCGGGATCCTGATCGAATCGGCGGAGTTCGCGTTCGATCGGATGGAGATGCTCTGACGCATCCGGCCGGAGGGCTCGCGCGCGCCGCCCTGCGGATGGGGCCCGTCTTGATTTGCGCGGACGCACCCTCAGTTTCCCGGTTCACCGGAGAAGCCGCATGGGAGCCCAGGACGCCTTCCTGCTCGACGCCTACTCGCACACCGTCAGTAAGGTGGTGGAGCGTGTCGGCCCCAGCGTCACCGCGGTACGCGTGGCAGGCAGCGGTGCCGGCTCGGGCTTCCTGTTCACGCCCGACGGCTACCTGCTGAGCAATTCGCACGTGGTGCGTGCCGGGCGGCCGAGCTTGCCCAAGGGCCAGAGCTTCCAGGTCTCGCTCGACGACGGCCGCGAGTTCAGCGCACGGCTGGTCGGCGACGACCCGGACACCGACCTCGCGGTGCTGCACATCGACGGTCTGTCCAAAGGCACGCTGACCCACGCGCCGCTGGGCCGCTCCGCCGGTCTGAAGCGCGGCGAGATCGCCGTGGCCATCGGCAACCCGCTGGGCTTCGAGCACACCGTCACTGCCGGCATCGTCAGTGCGCTGGGCCGCAGCATGCGCGCGCAGAGCGGCCGCACCATCCCCGACGTGATCCAGACCGATGCCGCGCTCAACCCGGGCAACTCCGGTGGCCCGCTGCTGAACTCGCGCGCCGAGGTCATCGGCGTCAACACCGCGATCATCCGCGGCGCGCAGGCCATCTGCTTCGCCGTGGCCATCGACACTGCCGCGTGGGTGATCCCGCAGCTGCTGCAGCACGGCCGCGTGCGGCGCGCGCATTTGGGCGTCGGCGGCGCCACCGTGCCGCTGCACCGGCGCGTGGTGCTGGCCTACGGACTGGCGCAAGCGCAGGGCGTGCGGGTGTCGAGCGTCGAACCAGGCAGCCCGGCCGATCGCGCCGGCCTGCGCGAAGGCGACGTGATCATCGGCCTGGATGGGCAGGACATCGCGTCGGTCGACCAGTTGCACCAGGCGCTGGACGCCAGCCGCATCCAGCGCGACGTGGCGCTGAAGCTGTTGCGCGGCACGGTATCGCCACAGCCGCTGTTCCTGGTGGTGCGGCCGGCGGAGCGCTCGGCATCCTGAACAACACCGCCGCGGCCAGCGGCGGCACTCACTCTCCCGGCCCGAACCCCATTCCTCGATCGGCGGCCCCCAGCGCGCTCGCAGTCCGCGTTCATGACGCTGTGCCCCGAGCTGCGGCGCCCCGGCGATGCCGGCACCGAGCGCTCTCAGAGCCGCGCCAACGGCATGACGGCCGCGCCGGCATCGGTGTAGCCAACCGCCTGGCCCGCATGCAAGGCTGAGCGCCCGGAGGGTCGTCGCCGGTCAGACGATGCGGGACTTCTTGTCGCCCCAGTACTTGTCGCGCAGCGGCTTCTTGTACAGCTTGCCGGTGGGCAGCCGCGGCAGCGGGTCCATGAAGTCCACGCTCTTCGGGCACTTCAGCTTGGCCAGGTGCGCCTGGCAGAACTCGATCAGTTCCGCCTCCAGCTCGGGGCCGGCCGGCACGCCCGGCATCGGCTGCACCACCGCCTTGACCTGCTCGCCCATCTCCTCGTCGGGCACGCCGAACACCGCCGCATCCGCCACCTTCGGGTGGGTGATCAGCAGGTTCTCGCACTCCTGCGGGTAGATGTTGACGCCGCCGCTGATGATCATGAAGGTGCTGCGGTCGGTCAGGTACAGGAAGCCGTCGTCGTCGACGTAGCCCACGTCGCCCACCGTGCTCATCGTGCCGTCGGCCGAACGCGTCTGCTGCGTGCGCTCGGGGTCGTTGAAGTATTCGAAGGGCGTGGCCGTCTTGAACCAGATCTCGCCCGGCGTGCCCTTGGGCGCTGGCTGCATGTTCTCGTCCAGGATGTGCAGGTCGCCGATCATCACCTTGCCGACGCTGCCCTTGTGCGCCAGCCATTGTTCGCTGTCGCAGGCGGTGAAGCCCAGGCCCTCGGTGGCACCGTAGTACTCGTGGATGATCGGGCCCCACCACTCGATCATCTGCTCCTTCACCTGCACCGGGCAGGGCGCGGCTGCATGGATGGCGATCTCCAGCGTCGAGCGGTCGTACTTGTTGCGCACTGAAGGCGGCAGCTTCAGCATGCGGCTGAACATCGTCGGCACCAGCTGGCTGTGCGTGACCTTGTACTTCTCGATCAAAGCGAGGTACATCTCGGGGTCGAAGTGCTCCATCACGATCACGGTGCCGCCGACGCCCAGCGTCAGGCTCACGGCGGCATTCGGCGCCGAGTGGTACATCGGCGCCGGCGACAGGTAGACCATGTCCTCGCGGTAACGCCACAGCTTGTGCAGGAAGTGGAACAGCGGCAGCGGCTCGGACGGCGGCGTCTCCGGCAGCGGCCGCACGATGCCTTTCGGCCGGCCGGTGGTGCCCGACGAGTAGAGCATCGCGGTGCCCAGCTGCTCGTCGGCAATGGGCGTGTCCGCATAGGCGGCGATGGCCGACGCATAGTCCTGGAACGGCGGCTTCAGTTCGGCGCCGCCGTCGACCACCAGGCACAGCTTGACCCGCGGACAGCTCTTCAGCGCCTCCGCCGCCACGGCGAGCTTGGCCTTCGAGGTGATCAACAGCTGCGATTCGCTGTTGTTGACGATGTAGGCCAGCTCCTCCGGCGTCAGGAAGCTGTTGACGCAGGTGAAGTACAGCCCCGCGCGGTAGCCGGCCGAGCAGGCTTCCAGGAAGCGGTTGTTGTTCTCCATGAAGATGGCGTAGTGGTCCAGCCGCTTCAGCCCCTGCGCGCGCAGCAGATGCGCGAGGCGGTTGCTGCGCGCCTCGAACTCGCGGTAGCTCACGGCCTCGCCGGTGCTGGCCATGATGAAAGCCGGCCGCTCGGGATGCATCGCCGCGTATTTGCCTGGGTACATCGTCTTGTCTCCTGTCGTCAGTCCGGAATGAAGATGTTGCGGCCGTCCTCGGCCCGGCGTACCTGCCCGGGGCGGCCCAGGCTGTCGCGATTCTGCAGGTCCTCCACAGCCCGGCCGGATCGTCGGGCAGGTTGGCGATGAAGCGCCGGCCGTCTTCGGCCAGCCGGCCGAAGACGACTGCGAACTCCGGCCCGCTCTTGCCGTGCATCACGGTATAGGTCTCGATGGTGGCGGCGCCCTGCGGCGTCTCGGTGAAGGGCGCCTTCGGCAGTGCGTCCAGCCGCGCCTGCAGCACCGACGGCGCCTCACGCCGCCAGCGCCCCGCGGGCGCGGCGGTGGAGTAGACGCCGAAGGAATGTTTGGTCACGTAGTTGCCGTTGGCCGTCACCAGGCCGAAGGCGCCGGGCCGTGCGCGCAGGCGCCGCATCATCTCGCTGATCGAGTGCGTCACGTAGTTGTTGCCCGGGCCGCCGAAGAAGGGCAGCCCGCCGGTGACGGTGAGGCCGCGCGCATCGTCCTCGGCCAGGCCGATCTCCTGGCAGCCGATCTGCACGGCCGAGGCAAAGCAGCTGTACAGGTCGATCACGTCGATCTGCTCGGGCGACTTGCCGGCCATGGTCAGCGCCTGGGCAGCGGCGGCCCGGATGGCCGGCGACGAATGCAGGTCAGCGCGTTCGCTGACGTACCAATGGTCGTGCCCGTCGGCGCAGCCGTGCAGGAACACCCAACGCTCGCGCGGGATGCCCAGCTCGCGCGCAGTCGCCACGCTGGTCATCACCACCGCTGCCGCCTGGTCGATGAAGGCGTTGGCATTCATCAGCCGCGGGTACGGGTAGCCGATCCAGCGGTTGCGCTCGTCGACCGTCACCAGCTGCGCCGCGCTGTAGCCCTCGCGCCGCGTGGCCAACGGGTTGTCACGCGCCACCGCGGCAAAGCGCGCCATCAGCGCGCCGATGGCCTGCTGGTGCGCGTCGATCGTGCGCCGGCGCGCGCCGCGCAGTGCGTTCTCGAACAGCGGGTACATGACGATCGCCGCGCGCATGCGGTGCAGGTCCTCGTGGTCGCTCCAGCCACGCCGCGGGTCGCCGATCAGCTCCGGCGTGCCGCCCGGCTCCTCGGCCCACAGGCCCGGCGCGGCACCGGCGCGCTCCAGGCCGTGCTGCGTACGCAGCGCCTCGCCGCCGCACAGCAGCGCGGCGCGCAGCCGGCCGCCGGCGATCTCTTCGGCGAACAGGTTCAGCAGGTATTGCGGCATGTTGCCGCCGCTGTAGCTGTAGACGTGCCGTCCGGCGTTCAGGCCCAGCCGGCGCGCGACGCTGCGCGGCGGATTCGTCGACGTACCGAGCTTCGTCGCGAAGCGCGGCGAGGTGTCGGCAAAGCTGCGGATCATCGCCACCGTGTCGATGGCGGCGTCGATGCCGGGCGCGCCGGTGTCCTGCAGTGCCGTCCGCGCGGCCTGCGCGATCAGTTCGTACGGCGAACGCCCGGCTTCGGCCGGCGTCTGCAGATCGGTGACATCGCCGCAGCCGACGAGCACCGGCATGCGCCCATCGATCGGCTCCATCGGCGCCCTACTTGCCGAGGCCCATCGAGCGGGCGATGACTTCCTTCATGATCTCGTTCGTGCCGCCGTAGATGCGCGACACGCGCGTGTCGGCATAGGCGCGGGCGATCGGGTATTCCCACATGAAGCCGTAGCCGCCGTGAAGCTGCAGGCATTCGTCGATCACCTTGCCGGCCATGTCGGTGCAATTGAGTTTGGCCATCGACGCAGTGGGCGCGTCCAGTTCGCCGGCCAGCAGCAGGCTCATGCAATGGTCGACGAAGACCCGCGCCATCTGCACCTGCGACTGCATCTCGGCCAGCTTGAAGCGCGTGTTCTGGAAGCTGGCCACCGCATTGCCGAAGACCTTGCGCTCGCGCACGTAGGCCATCGTGTCGTCGATCGCCTGCTGCGCCGACGCGGTGGCGCCGATGGCGATCTGCATGCGCTCCCAGGGCAGCTCCTGCATCAGGTAGACGAAGCCCTGTCCTTCGTGACCCAGCAGGTTGTGCGCCGGCACATGCACGTTGTCGAAGAACAGCTCCGAGGTGTCCTGCGCCTTCAGGCCCAGCTTCTTCAGCCGCTTGCCCTTGTCGAAGCCTTTCATGCCGCGCTCCACCAACAGCAGGCTGGTGCCCTTGGCGCCGAGCGCGGGGTTGGTCTTGGCGACGACGATCACCAGGTCGGCGTTCCAGCCGTTGGTGATGAAGGTCTTGGCGCCGTTGAGGATGTAGTTGCCCTCGGCATCCTTGACCGCATTCGTCTTCACCGACTGCAGGTCCGAGCCGACGCCCGGCTCGCTCATCGCGATGGCGCCGATGATCTCGCCGCGCGCCATGCGCGGCAGGAAGCGCTGCTTCTGCTCGTCGGTGCCGTACTTCAGGATGTAGGGCGCGACGATCTCCGAGTGCAGCGAAAAACCCAGGCCCGTGGTGCGGGCCTTGGCCGTCTCTTCCATCATCGCCATGCTGTACAGGCGGTCGGCACCCGAGCCGCCGTACTGTTCCGGCATGCTCGTGCAAAGGAAGCCATTGGCCCCCGCCGAAGCCCAGACCTCGCGGTCGACGTAGCCCCGCTCCTCCCAGGCCTCGTGCCGGGGGATCACTTCCTTTTCCAGGAAGCGGCGGAACGAGGCACGGAACTCCTCGTGCTCGGGGCTGAACAGGCGGCGGGGGATCATCGCGCGGCTCGGGCGTTTACAGCCTTTCGACGATCGTCACGTTGGCCTGGCCGCCGCCTTCGCACATGGTCTGCAGGCCGTAGCGCTTGCCGCGCGCGTGCAGCGCGTGCACCAGCGTGGTCATCAGCTTGGTGCCCGAGGCACCCAGCGGGTGGCCCAGCGAAATGGCGCCGCCGTTGACGTTGAGCTTGGCCGGGTCGGCCTTGGTGTACTGCAGCCAGGCCAGCGGCACCGACGCGAAGGCCTCGTTGACCTCGAACAGGTCGATGTCGTCGATCTTCATGCCGGCGCGCCGAAGCGCGTGCTCGGTGGTCTGCAGCGGGGCCTCGAGCATGATCACCGGGTCGCCGCCGCGCACCGTCATGTGGTGGATGCGCGCCAGCGGCTTGGCGCCGATCGCCTTCAGGCCCTTTTCGTTGACCACCATCACGCCGGAGGCGCCGTCGCAGATCTGGCTGGCGCTGGCGGCCGAGATGAAACCGCCTTCGCGCAGCGTCTTCACGCTGGCAATGCCTTCCAGCGTCGCATTGGCACGCACGCCCTCGTCGGCCACGTGCATCTCGCCCAATTCGCCGGCTTCGGCCGAGCGCGCGGCCACCGGCACGACCTCGGCCTGGAAGGCACCGCTCTGCAGCGCCGCGGCACCGCGCTGGTGGCTGCCCAGCGAGAAGCGGTCGAGTTCGTCCTTGCTGAGCTTGTACTTCTCGGCCAGCATCTCCGCGCCCATGAACTGGCTGAAGTCCGGGCCGGGGAAGCGCTTGCGGATGGTCGGGCTCATGTAGTGGCCCAGGCCCGCTTCCTTGTAGACCTTGCCCAGGCTCGCCATCGGGATGCGGCTCATGCTTTCCACGCCGGCGGCGATGACGCAGTCCATCGCGCCCGACATCACGGCCTGCGCAGCGAAGTGCAGCGCCTGCTGCGACGAGCCGCACTGGCGGTCGATGGTCACGCCCGGCACGTCCAGCGGCAGCTTCGACGCCAGGCCGGCCATGCGGCCGATGCAGCCGCTCTGCTCGCCGGCCTGCAGCACGCAGCCCATGATCACGTCCTCGACCAGCGCCGGATCGGCGCCGCTGCGGTCGACCAGCGCATCGATCACCTGAGCAGCCAGATCCACCGGGTGCCAGCCCGACAGGCGCCCGCCGCGCTTGCCGCCGGCGGTACGCGCTGCGGCAACGATATAAGCTTCAGCCATGATGCGATTCCTTTGCTGTGGAGCCCGGCGATTTCGGGCACAAAATGCGAGGGCGCAGCATAGCGCGTCGCGCGTCCCTTTGAACCGTCGCGCAAGTGACATCACTCCCTAGAGGCAACCCCATGAAACTCTCATCCGACATCTCGGCCGTCGTCACCGGTGGCGCTTCCGGCCTCGGTGCCGCCACCGCGCGCCGGCTGGCCCGCAGCGGCGTCAAGGTCGCGCTGTTCGATCTCAACGCCGATGCCGGCGAAGCGCTGGCCAAGGAACTTGGCGGTGTGTTCTGCAAGGTCGACGTGACCAACGAGGACCAGGTCGACGCCGCCTTCGCCAAGGCGCGTGCCGCGATCGGACAAGAACGCATCCTGGTCAACTGCGCCGGTACCGGCAACGCCATCAAGACCGCCAGCCGCGACAAGAACAGCGGCGAGATCAAGGCCTTCCCGACGGCCAACTTCGATCGCATCATCCAGATCAACCTGGTCGGCACCTTCCGCTGCATCGCCAAGAGCGCCGCCGGCATGATGAGCCTGCCGGTGCTGGAGGATGCCTACGGCTCGAAGGAACGCGGCGCGATCGTCAACACCGCCTCGGTGGCGGCGCAGGACGGCCAGATCGGCCAGGCTTCGTACTCCGCGTCCAAGGCGGCCATCGTCGGCATGACGCTGCCGATCGCACGCGACCTGATGGGCGAAGGCATCCGCGTCAACACCATCCTGCCGGGCATCTTCAAGACGCCGCTGCTCGCCGGCCTGCCGGACAACGTCAAGGACGCGCTGGCCGCGTCGGTGCCCTTCCCCAAGCGCCTGGGCGAGCCCGACGAGTACGCGCAGCTGGCCGAATTCATGATCACCTGCGGCTACATGAACGGCGAATCGGTGCGCTGCGACGGCGCGATCCGCATGGCACCGCGGTAATGACCCACCCCCGCAGCGCCTTCGGCGCTCCCCCTCAAGGGGGCGCCGCTGGCGGCCCGGCAAAGCCGGTTCCGCGGCGGCCGCTTGAAGGCGGCGCTTCTACTCGTCGGACCCAGCCATGACAAAGACCACTGATGCGCCGCCAAACCCCGATGCCGCGCTGGCCGGCGAGCGCGACCGGCTGCCCAAGCCCACGCTGGTCTATCCCTTCGAGCAGCCGCCCGAGCCGGGCACGGCGCTCGAAGTGGCGCCCGGCGTGGTGTGGATGCGCATGCCGCTGCCGATGATGCTGAACCACATCAACATCTGGGGCATCGACGACGGCAACGCGGGCTGGGCCATCGTCGACACCGGCATGCGCACCGACGAGACGCTGGCCGCCTGGCGCCAGCTGTTCGCCGGCGCCACCGACGGCAAGCGCCTGAGCCGCATCTTCGCCACCCACATGCACCCCGACCACATCGGCATGGCCGGCTGGCTGACGCGCAAGTTCGACATCCGGCTGTGGATGACGCGGCTGGAATACATGCACTGCCGCGTGCTGATGGCCGACACCGGCCGCGAGGCGCCGGACGACGGCGTGGCCTTCTACCACCGCGCCGGCTGGAGCGATTCGGCAATCGAGAACTACCGCGCGCGCTTCGGCAACTTCGGCAAGCGCATCCATGCGATGCCCGACAGCTACCGGCGCATCGTCGACGGCGAGGTGCTGCGCATCGGCGCACACGACTGGCGCGTGGTCGTCGGCACCGGCCATTCACCGGAACACGCCTGCTACCACTGCCCCGAGCTGAAGCTGCTGATCAGCGGCGACCAGGTGCTGCCGCGCATCTCGTCCAATGTGTCGGTGCACCCCACCGAGCCCGACGAGAACCCGATGGCCGACTGGCTGGCCTCGCTGCAGAAGATCAAGGCCCAGGTGCCGGACGACGTGCTGGTGCTGCCGGCGCACAACGAGGCCTTTCGCGGTCTGCATGCGCGCCTGGACTACCTGGAGGCGACGCAACTGCGCACGCTGGCGCGGCTGCGCAAGTCGCTGTCCGAACCGCGCCGCACCATCGACGTCTTCGGTGCGCTGTTCGCACGCGCGATCGGCGAGAACGACTCCACGCTGCTCAATCTGGCCACCGGCGAGAGCCAGGCCTGCCTGAACTACCTGCTGCAGCGTGGCGAAATCACCCGCGATCTCGACGCCGACGGCGTGGCCTGGTACCGGCGCAACGGCCACGGATGAGCCCGGCGCTGGCGCGGCCGCTGCTTCGCGCGCTGCGGCGCGCCGCGCTGTTCGCCGCCGCGCTGCTGGCGCCGGTGCTGGCCGCCGCGGCCGAGTTCGCCACACCCGGCGGGCCCCTGCCCGGTCGGATCGAGGCCGTGTTCGAACAACTGCGCGCCGACCGCGCCGACATGGAGCTGCTGATCAGCTTCGGCACCTCCAAGGGCGGCTCGGCCGGCCACCTTGCGCTGGCGCTGCGCGACGGCGACCATGACACCGTGTACTCGGCCAACTTCTACGCCGATCGTGACCCGAAGCATGCCGAAGGTTTCTACACCCGCGAGCTGATGGTGGCGGTGCCGAAGCAGGAGTATCTGTACGGCACCCGCTCCTCGCTGGACGAAACGGCGGCCTTCGGTCTGGACTACGGCGAGGTCTACAAGCGGTCGGTGATCGGCATCCGCGTCTACGGCGTGCCGGCCGGCGAGATCGACGGCGTACGCCGCTTCATCCAGCGCCTGAACGACGACTACCGGCGCGAGGCGTCGGTCACCGACTACCACCAGGGCGACATCGCCTACGACTACATGAACCTGAACTGCGCGAAGACCATCGGCGCAGCCTTCCGCCACGGGGCGGGCTATCACACGCTGGCGGTGCGCGATCCGCTGCCGCTGTCGTCGCTGGTCCGGGCGCTGGCCGCGGTGTCGGCCAACATCCCGGCCGACATGGCGGGCAAGCTGATCGAACAGTGGCAGGCCCGCGGTTACGGCATGGACGTCGTGCTGTACAAGAAGTGGCCGCATTCGTCCTGGGCCGACCCGCACGATGAGCCGCCGCGGGCCTTCGGCACGCTGCCCGACCGCTTTCCCTCGGTGCTGTCGCTGGATTTCCGCGCCGACGAGGGGCAGTACGAGGACGAGGACAACCTCTACCTGATGCACCTGCTGCGCCATCTGAGCCGCTATGCACTGCGCATCGACGATGGCACGCGGGAGCTGCAACTGGCGCGCAACGAGGCGCAGATGGCCTACCCGGCGGCCGCGGCGCAGGCACGGGCCGAAGCCCGCGAGCAAAGCAAGAACCTGCTCCGCCGGCTGCCGGTCGGGGTGCGCGACGCGGCGGGCCTGACGGCGAGCGCGGCCTATCCCTACGACTTCACGGCCACCGGCCACTGACCCGATGAACCCAACGCCTTTTGCCGACCTCGGCCCGGTGCGCGTGTACTTCGGCGACAAGACGGGCAAGTACCCCGACGGCAACCAGGTGGTGGTGCGCGGCCGCGAACTCACGGCCGTGTTCGACACGCCGCAGGTCGCGAACCGCATCGCCGACGTGCTGGCTGCCGCCGACCTGGCGATCCTGGGTCACGTCCACGAAGACCACATGGCCGGCCTGCACCTGATGCCGGGCAAGCCGGTGCACGTGCACGAGGCCGACGTCGACGCGGCGCGCAGCTGGCAGGGCCTGAGCCGGCACTATGGCTATCCGCCGGCGGTGCTGGATCCGCTGCACCGCAAGATCGAGGCCGACTTCCACTACGCGCCGCGGCCCGACGCCGTGGGCTACGCCGACGGCGCGGTGTGGGATCTGGGTGGCGGCGTGCGCGTGCGCGCCGTGCACATGCCCGGCCACACCGCCGGCCACAGCGTGCTGCTGATCGAGCCCGAAGGCATCGCCTTCATCGGCGACATCGACCTGTCCAGCTTCGGGCCCTACTACGGCGATGCCACCTCCAACCTGGCCGACTTCCGGCGCTCGCTCGCGCGTCTGCCCGAACTGCCGGCCAGGCGCTGGATCACGTCGCATCACAAGGGCGTGGTGCACGAGCGCACGCAGTTCCTGGAACTGCTGCAGGCCTTCGCCGCGCGCATCGACGAGCGCGAAGCGCGTCTGCTGCAGATGCTGGCCGCCGGCCCGCAGACCTTGGCCGAACTGGTGCGGCAGCGGCTGCTCTACCCAGCGCATGCCACCGACCTGTGGATCGACTGCGCGGAAGCGCGCTCGATCGCGCAACACCTGGACGAACTGCGGGCCGACGGCCGCATCGTCCGTGAAGGCGAGCGCTACAGGCTGGCCGTCTGAGCCCGCCGCCGCGCGCCCGGCTTCGGCGTGTCGCCGAGGTCGTCGCCCTGCCCGCGCTCGGCGTCGAGCCGCTCCATGTTCTGCAGGATCTTCAGCAGGTAGTGCAGCGTGTGCGTCAGATCGTTGACCGAAAAATCACCCAGCACCTGCGTGTAGTAGGCGCGGATCTTCGGCTGCGCCTGCACCTGCCAGACCTGGCGTCCGGTGTCGGTCATCGTCACCACGCGTGAGCGCCGGTCGCGCCCGCCGGGGCCGATGCGCAGGTGGCCGTCGCGCTCCATGCGGCCGAGCAGCCCCGACAGGTTCTGCCGGCTGACCATCAGGTAGCGCGCCAGTTCGCCAACGCCCAGGCCGTCGCGTGCCGACTCCCGGGACAACGCGCCCAGCACCGCCCACTGCTGCGTCGTCAGGCCTTCGGCCTCCACCGCACGGCTGCCGGTTTTATGCAACATATTGGCACATTGATACAACCGGAAGAACAGGCGATTGGCCAGATCGAAGCGCGTCTCTGCGGCTCTCGACATAGTGTATTCCCTAGGTTTTGCTGACCCGATTCAGCTCTTGCAGCAGTCTCGCCCGAGCTCTAAACTATGTCAACATATTGACTCATATTGCAGGAAGGACCGCATGCCACGCTTCACCGACCGAACCGTCATCGTCACCGGCGGCGCCGGTGGCATCGGCGGCGCCACCTGCCGCCGCTTCGCCGCGGAAGGCGCGCGCGTCGCCGTCTTCGACCTGAACCTGGAGGCCGCCGAAAAGGTGGCAGCCGACATCCGCGCCACCGGCGGCCAGGCGCTGGC
>JBGAII010000112.1:0-15375 GCA_044225625.1 Rubrivivax sp. | reverse complement strand
GCGACTGCCGCAGCCTGGTGATCCACCCGGCCAGCACCACGCACTTTCGCATGGACGATGCGGCGCTGCGTTCGGCCGGCATCGGCCCCGGCACCATCCGGCTGAGCATCGGCCTGGAGGATGCCGACGACCTGATCGATGACCTGAAGCGCGCGCTGAAGGCCGCGGAAAGGGCCGCCGCATGAAGCTGCAAGTGAATGGGCGCGAGGCCTATGCCTACACCGGCGGCAAGCCCTTCGACGCCACCCTGCCCTGCGTGGTGTTCATCCACGGCGCGATGAACGACCACAGCGGCTGGACACTGCTGGCGCGCTGGTGCGCGCACCACGGTTACAGCGTGCTGGCCGTCAACCAGCCCGGCCACGGCCGCAGCGACGGACCGCCGCTGCCCAGCGTGGAAGCGCTGGCCGACTGGACGCTGGCGCTGATGACGACCGCCGGCGTGCAGCAGGCCACGCTGGTGGGCCACAGCATGGGCACGCTGATCGCGCTGGAAGCGGCAGCGCGCGCGCCCGAACGCGTGACGCGGCTGGTGCTGCTGGGCACCGCCTATCCGATGAAGGTCAGCGATGCCCTGCTGAACACCGCGCGCGAGGCGCCGGACAAGGCCATCGACATGGTGAACGCGCTGTCGATCAGCACACCGGCCAGCAAGCCCAGCTATCCCGGTCCCGGCATGTGGGTGCACGGCAGCAACCGCGCGCTGATGCGCAACCAGCAAGCGCTGAGCGCGGACGTGAACCTGTTCGAGCACGACTTCAAGCTGTGCGACGCCTACAGCGGCGGCGCCGCGGCCATGGCCAAGGTGCAATGCCCGACCACGTTGATCACCGGCGCGCGCGACCAGATGACACCGCCGAAGGCGACGAAGGAACTGGCTGCGGCGCTGAAGGCCAAGGTCGTGACGGTGCCCACCGGCCACCACCTGATGGCCGAGGCGCCGGATGCGGTGCGATCGCAGCAGCGGGCGTGTGAGCCACGCCCGGAGCGCGGTGCCTTGGGCGTCTGAACAGCCCGCCGGAAACCGGGGGCGGTGGAGCGGCCGACACGCGATGAATGTGATCGCCCTTGTCATCCTGCTGTCGGCCCGGGGCTGCCTGCTGTTCGCCCCGTCCGGCATCGTCAGCCGGGTGCTGCAGATGTTGGTGTTCGGCGCGCTGGGCGCGCTGCTGACGCTCGCAGGCGCCTTCGACTCCTGGTGGAGCTCGAACATGCTGCCCAGCAAGAAGAGCGCGTTCGTCCTGATCTGCGGCCTGGGCACGCTGGCCTCGCAGGCCGCCTCGCTGCTGCGGGCGGTGTTCGGCGGCGAAGGCGGTGCCGACTGGCCGGAGCCGAAACCCCGGCAGCGGCCGCGCCAGCGTTGAGGGCAGGCCGGCAGCGACATGGGGTTGCTGTTCACCCTCACCGCCGCCATGGCCGGCACCGGGCTGATCGCGCTCGCGCTGTGGCTGCGCGCCCGCGCCGCGCAGAGCCGGCAATGGCCCAGCGTCGAAGGCACGGTGCTGGAGTCACGGGTCGACGACGCGCACCTGGAGTTCATGAAGCCGGTGCTGCGCTACCGCTATGTCGTGGATGGACGCAGCCACGTCGGCTTCCGCGTTGCCTTCTCGGGCTACGGCGTCAGCCGCCGGGCAATGGCCGACCTGATCCGCCCCTACGCGGTGGGGCAGGCGGTGCGCGTGTACTACGACCCGGCACGCCCCGCGTCGGCGGTGCTCGACAACCGCAGCCGCTCGGACTGGGTGTACTGGCTGCTCTTCGGCCTGGGCTTCTGCGCACTGGCCGCCTATCTGGCCGCGGCCCGTGTCTGATCGACCGGGCGGACGCGACATCGCCTGCGACCTCAGAGCTCCCGCCTGAACCACAGAACCGACAGCGTCGCTCCGGCCACGATCAGCACCACGGCCGCTGCCGCCAGCAGCGCCGTCAGTTCGGTGTCGCGCGCCTGCACCTGCATGCGCGAGCCCAGCTGCGCGTACACGCCGTGCAGCGCCTCGGCCGAGCCGGCGTGGTGGTACTCGCCACCGGTCATGCGCGCCACTTCGCGCAGCGTGGGCTCGTCCAGCTGCAGGTAGATCGCCATGCCCTCGCCTTCGGCCAGGTGGCCATTGGCCGTGCCCAGCCCGACCACGTGGATGCGCACGCCGCGGTCGGCGGCCATCTTCGCGGCTTCCAGCGTGTCCACCCCGGTGGTGCGGCGGCCATCGGTCAGCAGGATGATCGCGGCCGCATCGTAGGAACCCGGCGCCACCGGCACGAGCGGCGGCGGTGGCGGCTTGCGCGCCTCGTCCAGGCTGCGCGCATCGCGGCGCGGGCCGAAGTTCATGTCGGACAGCGAGATGCCGTGCTCCGGAAACAGCTCCGCCAGGCACAGCACGATCGCGCTGCCGACCGCGGTGCCGAACTGCATCTGGATGGCGTCGATCGCGCCGACGACGGCAGGTCGGTCGAGCGTGGGCTGCTGCGCCACCTGGGCGCTGCCCGCAAAGGTGACCAGGCCGACGTGGATGCCGCGCGGCAGATCCTGCAGGAAGCGCTGCGCTGCCTGCTGCGCGGCAACCATGCGCGTGGGTTGCACGTCGCGCACGCGCATGCTCAGCGACACGTCCATCGCCAGCATGACCGTGGTGCGCGCCCACGGCAGCCGCAACGGCATGGTCGGACGCGCCACGCCCAGCAGCAGTGCGCCCAGCGCCAGCCAGTAGAGGGCTGGCGGCACGTGCCGCCGCCACGGCCGACCGGCGGCCCGGCGCAACGGGCCGAGGCTGCTGACGCGCAGCACCATCCTGCGGCGCCGGCGCAGCAGCCACAGGTACAGCGCCGGCAGCGCCGGCATCACCAGCAGCAGCCACAGGTTCTGGGGCCACAGGAAGCTCATCGGCGACGGCGCGCACGGCGCATGAAGCGCCCGGCTGGCGCGCACGATGCACGGCGCCGGAACGGGCAGTGCAGACCATTCTGGCGGAAGCGCGCCGCCCTGTCCCGGCGCGCGCGGGCTTCCCCGTGCGGCGCCCAGGGGCAGGCGGGGCCTCGAGACGGACTGAAGCGCGAACGCGCCCCGTGGGGCGCGTTCCGGGGCACCGCGTGGGTGGCCTAGTTGCTCCAGAAGTGCGTCAGCTGGTAGAGCTTGCGATCCGGCCCGCGGAACTGCAGGCCAGCCTCGCGATACGAGGAACGCGCAGCGTCCGCGTCCAGCGGCAGCAGCTCATCGCCACCACAGCGCGGATTCGGGTTGCTGCCCGCGTTGGCGGTGTAGGGCGACAAGGACGTGCCCGACAGGTTCGGCGCCCATTCGTAGCCCGGCGCGCTGCTGTCGCCGGCGGCGTTGATGCGGAACCACAGGCTGGCACGCTTCCAGTAGGAAGCCGCCAGGTCCTGGCCGTTGCTGGCCGTCTCGCGGTTCTGCGAGAACAGGTAGCCGAAGTTGACATAGCTGTCGGCGGCGTTCGTCCAGTTCAAGGTCTGCGCCAGGCTGTTCACTGCGCCCGCACCCGCACCACCGGGCGTCAGGTACTGGTCGATGAAGTTCGTGGCCAGCGTCGGCCAGTTCTTCGACCCGCCCGCGGACGCCGGCTCGAAGGGCGTGGTGGTGCGCACCACGATCACCTCGTCCGGCGTCGTGCCGGTGTTGGTGTAGTAGTACAGCTCGGCCGTGTAGCTCGACCACGCCGGAATCGTGCCGGTGAACGCTGCGCTGCGGATGTCCTGGTTGACCGGTGAACTGTTCGTCGCCCAGTTGCCGGATGGCGTCGGCAAGGCCACCGCACTGCCGTCGAGGCGGGCCGCATCGACGATGAACTCGGCCGCGGCGCTGTTCGTCCAGAACTGCAGCGCCGTGCCGTTGTTGACCGTCAGCACCCCTTCCTGGTTGCTGATGGCGAAACGGTCGTCGGTGCCGCAGCGCTGCGAGCGGTGCGTGACCACGCCGGCCACCGGCAGGCCCGGGCCCTTCCAGACCACGGCGCGCACGTTGGACGTGTCGGTCATGCTGCCGTCGGGGTTGAAGGTCAGCCGGATCGCCGACTCGTGACGCGCCTGCAGGAAGTAGTTCGACGGACTGGCCGCCGCCAATGCCGTGTTGACCGGCAGCTTGCGGTACAGCCGCTGCTCCACACCCATCGCATAGGGCAGCTGGTTGCCGACGAAGTCCCACTGGCCGTTGATCTTGCCCAGCATCCAGAAGCTGCCGCCGGCCTTGCCCGACGCGGTGGTGCTCGGCGCGTACATGACCACGCAGGTCTGCGTGTTGCAGTACGGGTGCTGGAAGATGTTGCCGCCGTAGTTCGGCGGCGCCAGCACCGTGGCGATGGTCGGCTGGCCCATCTTGACGCCGGTATTGGCCTCGTAGCGCAGCACGCCGTTGCCGATGCGCTCGACCCAGCCGCCGCCGTCGGATTTCCAGCTCGCGGGTCCGAAGCTGCAGGCCGCGGAGACGGCCGTGGCCTGCTTGTCCGCGTCCAGCGTCACGCGCTGCGCCAGCGGCAGCGCCAGGCAGGATTCGATCTTCTTGGCCAGCGCCAGCATCTGCGCGCTGCTCGGCAGGTTGGATGGTGCTTCGCTGGGCGGCAGCGCCGGCGCCTCGGTCGGCGCGGACACCTGTTCCGCGGTCAGCAGCACCGGCTGTGGCGGCGCGCTGCCCTCTTCCGAGAGCGCGGTGAGATTGGCAATGCTGACGCCGCTGCTGCCTACCTGCACCTGAACCTGGTCGAGCACCGAGTCGATGCCGGTGCCGTCGGCCGCGAAGGCGGTCTTCAACGGATCGAAGCCTTCGCCGAGCAGGCTGGCGAAGACGGGGTTGGACTTCAGCGTGTTGACGACCAGCGTGCTCGCATCGACCACGGTACGTGGGTCGATGCCGGCGATGGCAGTCGGCGAGGCCAGCGCGTTCAGGTCACCGCCGGGCGCGATCAAGGCCGCCACGGCCAGCGTCAGCGAGGTCACGTTCGCGATGTTGGCGCTGTTGCCCGACAGTTCGGGCACGACCGCGGCGACGCTGACCGGTTCGCCGTTGAGCGTGCCGCTGGCGGTGAGGAGCAGCGGCGGCTTCAGCGACGACACGTCGATCGTGTAGGCACCGGCGGCGTCCGCCGTGGCGTTGAGGTCGGCGGTGGCGCCGTCGGCATCGCGCACGGTGATGCTCGCACCGGGCACCGCGGCACCGACGGCCACCGTGCCCTGGATCGTGGTCGGCGCGGGCCCCGGAGCCACCGATGGCTCGTCGCTGCCACAGCCGGACAGGCTCGCGGCCACGGCCACGGCCATCGCGCTGAACGCCAGCCGCCGGCCGCGCAGCGGCAAGGCCGCGGCGGGCCACATCGTCGAGGTCGACATACGCATTTCCTTCGCAAGAGTTGAGGCCGGCGAAGGCTAGGGAGGCATGCGCCCGCCGTCATCGTCAGACCTGACGACGGACGATGCGCGCCGGTTCAGGCGTCGGTCTTCGAAAGCGCCTGGTCGATGTCCCAGAGGATGTCGTCGATGTGCTCCAGGCCCACCGAGATGCGCACCATGTCGGGCAGCACGCCGGCAGCCCGCTGCTGCGCCTCGTCGAGCTGCCGGTGCGTGGTCGTGGCCGGATGGCTGATCAGCGTGCGCGTGTCGCCGATGTTCACCAGGTGGCTCATGAACTGCGCGCCTTCGATGAACTTCTCGCCCGCCGCGGCGCCGCCCTTCACGCCGAAAGCCAGCAGGCCCGAGGCCATCGGCTCGCCGTCGAGCATGCGCATCTGCTTGCGCAGCAGCGCGTGCTGCGGATGCTCGGGCAACCCGGGGTAGTTGACCCAGCCGACCCGCCGGTGTGCTTGCAGGAAGCGCGCCACCGCCAGTGCATTGCGGCTGTGCCGCTCCATGCGCAGCGGCAGCGTCTCCACGCCTTGCAGGATCTGCCATGCGCTCATCGGCGACAGCGCGGCGCCGTAGACACGCAGCGTTTCCATGCGCGCGCGCATGCAGAAGCCGAAGTCGCCGAAGGTCTCGTAGAACTTCACGCCGTGGTAGCCGGGCGACGGTTCGGTCATGCCCGGGAATTTGCCGTTGTCCCAGGGGAACTTGCCTGATTCGACCATCACGCCGCCGAGCGTGGTGCCGTGGCCGGCCAGGTACTTGGTGGCCGAGTGCACCACGATGTCGGCACCGAAGGCGATCGGGTTGCACAGGTACGGCGACGGCACCGTGTTGTCGATGATCAGCGGCAGCCCATGCGCATGGGCCACGTCGGCCACCGCGGCGATATCCAGCAGAGCCAAGCTCGGGTTGCCCAGGCTTTCGGCATAGAGCGCGCGGGTGTTCGGCCGGATGGCCTCGGCAAAGGCTTCGGGCCGCGTGGCATCGACGAAGGTGGTGGTGATGCCGAACTTGGCCAGGTTCACCGACAGCATCGACACCGAGCCGCCGTACAGCGCGCCGGCCGCCACCACGTGGTCGCCCTGCTGCAGGATGGTCATCAGCGCCATCGCCTCGGCCGCCATGCCGCTGGCGCTGGCCAGCGCGGCGCGGCCGCCCTCCAACGCCGCCACGCGCTCTTCCAGCGCGGCGACGGTCGGGTTGCTCAGCCGCGAATAGACGTTGCCGAAGGTCTGCAGGTTGAACAGGCTCGCGGCATGTTCGGCACTGTCGAAGACGAAGCTGGTGGTCTGGTAGATCGGCAGCGCGCGCGCACCGGTGGCCACGTCGGGGATCTGCCCGGCATGGATCGCCAGGGTCTCGGGCTGGAAGGTGCGGTCGGCCATGTCAGTACCGCCCGGCCGCCCGAAGGTACTGACGCGCCCCCTCGGGGGGCAGCGAACGGAGTGAGCGTGGGGGCTTCATGTCAGACGGGGCGTTTGGCAGAGATCACGCGGGTGTTGACGCCGGCCCAGTGCAGGCCGCCGAACAGCCGCGCGTGCTCGATCTTCATGCAGCGGTCCATCACCGAATCCAGACCCGCGGCGCGCACCAGCGCGTCGGCCTGCAGGTTCTTCACGCCGATCTGCTGCCACAGGCACCGGGCGCCGATGGCGATGGCCGCCTGGGCGAAGGGCAGCACGTCCTCGGTGCGGCGGAACACGTCGACCACGTCGACCTCGAAGGGGATGTCCTGCAGCGCCTTGTAGCTGCGCTCGCCCAGGATGTGGTCGTAGCGCGGGTTCACCGGCACGATGCGGTAGCCGTGCTGCTGCAGGTATTTGGCGGCGAAGTTGCTGGGCCGGTGCCAGTCGGCCGACAGGCCGACGATGGCGATGGTCCTGTTGTCGCGCAGGATGCGCCGCAGGGTGCTGATGTCGTCGCTCATCTCGTCGGCAACGATAGCGCATGGGCCGCGGGTTCGATACCGTCAGGGGCAGGCGCTACATTGCCACCATGCCGATGCGTGATGACACTGCAGCACAAGCCGCGTCCGCCTGCGGGAACACGCGACGCAACCGCCGATGACTGCCGGTACATCGGGCAACGCCAAGGCCACGCAGCGCCGCTTCAAGCGCCGCCTCGACCGCGCCTTCACCGCCTACCTGCTGGGCTTCGCGCTGTTCGTGCTGGCCATGGCGGCGCTGGAGCAGCTGGGGCTGTCGCGCCGCGTCATCGGCATCGGCTTCCTGCTGGCCACCATCGGGGTCTATGCCTGCATCGGTATGGCCTGCCGCACGGCCGACCCGGTGGAGTACTACGTGGCCGGGCGCCGCGTGCCGGCCATGTACAACGGCATGGCCACCGGCGCCGACTGGATGAGCGCGGCCTCCTTCATCGGCCTGGCCGGCATGCTCTACCTGGGCGGCTACGGCGGGCTGGCCTTCATCCTGGGCTGGACCGGCGGCTACTGCGTGCTGGCGCTGTACGTCGCACCCTATCTGCGCAAGTTCGGGCAGTTCACCATCCCCGATTTCCTCGGCGAGCGCTACGGCGGCGGGATGCCGCGCGCCATCGGCGTGTGCGGCGCGATCGTCTGCTGCTTCATCTACGTGGTGGCGCAGATCTACGGCGTCGGCCTGATCACCACGCGCCTGTCGGGCCTGCCCTTCGAGATCGGCGTGTTCGCCGCGCTCGGCAGCATCCTGCTGTGCTCCTTTCTCGGCGGCATGCGTGCGGTCACCTGGACGCAGGTGACGCAGTACATCGTGCTGATCCTGGCCTACCTGGCGCCGGTGGTGTGGCTGTCGGTCAAGCAGACCGGCGTGCCGGTGCCGCAGGCCGTCTACGGGCAGCAACTGCAGAAGGTCACCGAACTGGAACGCCAGCTGATGGCCGATCCGGCCGAGCAGCAGGTGATCCAGCTGCTGCGCGAGCGCGCCGCCGGCCTGGGTGAGAAGCTGCGCGACGTGCCCGCCGCGCTGGGCGCCGAGCGTGCCGCGGCACGCCACGCGCTGGATGCGCTGATCGCCGCCGACGCGCCGATGGCGCAGCAGCAGCAGGCCAACCGGGCGCTGGCCGCGCTGCCGAAGGACAACGCCGAAGCGACGCGCGTCTGGTCAGCGGCCAAGGCCAGCAGCGAAGCCCGCGCCGCGCCGCTGGGCGGCATGCCGCCGCATGGCCAGGCCTTTGCCGGCGACCCACGGGGCAACGGCGCCGAGCGCCAGCAGTTCGACAGCTCGCGGCGCAACTTCCTGGCGCTGGTGTTCTGCCTGATGCTGGGCACCGCGGCGCTGCCGCACATCCTGGTGCGCTACTACACCACGCCGTCGGTACGCGAGGCGCGCGAATCGGTCACCTGGTCGGTGTTCTTCATCGTGCTGCTGTACGTCAGCGCGCCGGCGCTGGCGGTGCTGGTCAAGTACGAGGTGCTGAGCACGCTGGTGGGCACGCCCTTCGACCGGCTGCCGGCGTGGATCGCCAACTGGAGCCGCATCGACCCGGCGCTGCTGTCGGTGGAAGACATCAACCACGACGGCCGGCTGCAGCTGGGCGAACTGCGCATCGGCGCCGACCTGATCGTGCTGGCCACGCCCGAGATCGCCGGCCTGCCCTACGTGGTGTCGGCGATGGTGGCCGCCGGCGGGCTGGCCGCCGCGCTGTCCACCGCCGACGGGCTGCTGCTGACCATTTCCAACGCGCTGGGGCACGACCTGTACTACAAGATGGTCGCCCCACAGGTGCCGACCTCGCTGCGCGTCAACATCTCGAAGACGCTGATGCTGTTGGTGACGCTGGCCGCGGCCGCGGTCACGGCGCAGAAGCCGCCCGACCTGCTGCTGCTGGTGGCGGCGTCCTTCTCCATCGCCGCGGCCACCTTCTTCCCCGCATTGGTGCTCGGCGTGTTCTGGGCGCGTGCCAATTTCTGGGGTGCGTCGCTGGGCATGCTGGCCGGCTTCGGCGTCA
Source organism: Rubrivivax sp. (assembly GCA_044225625.1). Taxonomy (GTDB): domain Bacteria; phylum Pseudomonadota; class Gammaproteobacteria; order Burkholderiales; family Burkholderiaceae_C; genus Rubrivivax. Next base: position 6,087 of record JBGAII010000112.1, on the reverse strand, counting down.
CGGTCTACTACATGGCGACCAGCGACCCCTGGCTGCACGGCCTGCTGGGGCTGCAGGCACCGATCCGGCTGTGGTGGGACATCCAGCCGATCTCGGCTGCGGTCTTCGGCGTGCCCGCGGGCCTCGCGGTCATCATCGTCGTCAGCCTGCTGACGCGCGCACCCAGCGCTCGACAGCTGCAGCTGGTGCAGACCATCCGCTATCCGGGCAAGGGCTGAGCGTCAGCCGAACCAGGCCACTTTGCCGGTGGCCACGTCGTGCATGGCATAGACGATCTTCAGCTTGCCCTCGCGCACCAGGCCGGCCATGGTCTCGCTGCGGCTGGTCAGCTGCGCCGCCGCGTCCTTGGCGTTCTGCAGGGCCACGCGCTGCACCAGCGCCTTGTCCTTCGATGACGGCACGCCCTTGTAGTCGAGCTGCTTCAGCGCCGGCCGGATCTGCTGCAGCACGCCGGTCAGGCTGCCGAGCTGGGCATCGTCGATCGCGCCCTTGACCGCGCCGCATTCGCTGTGGCCGAGCACGACGATCAGCTTGGCCCCGGCCAGCGCGGTGGCGAACTCCAGGCTGCCGATGATGTCGGTGCTGGCAATGTTGCCGGCGATGCGGGCCACGAACATGGCGCCGATCTGCTGGTCGAACACCAGTTCGGGCGGCACGCGGCTGTCGATGCAGCCCAGCACCGCGGCAAAGGGCGCCTGCTTCTGCGCCGTGCTGCGCACCTGCTGCAGCAGGTCGCAGTTCAGTGCCCGGCCGGCCACGAAGCGGGCGTTGCCGTCCTGCAGACGCTTGAGTGCCGCCTCGGGCGTCTTGGCCGCCTGCATCTCCGGCGTGAAGGCCACACACTGGTCCTTGGCGTGCGCCAGCCCGGCTGCGCCCAGCGCCCCCAGCGCTGCCAGTCCGGTCAGGGTGTCGCGTCGGTTCAGCATGTCCACCTCCAGGTCCCCGGGCGCGCGCCCGTGCCACGCATTCTGGCGGCAATCGCGCCGTGGCCGTCGGGGACGGTGACTGTGGAACACTCGGCCCCATGTCGACGCCACCCACCCGCACCCACGTTCTGCATCGCCAGATGGCGCACGCGCTGCCCGTCGCCGTCGCCGGCGAAGGCCTGCATCTGATCGACGCGCAGGGCCGCCGCTACCTCGACGCCTCCGGCGGCGCCGCCGTGTCCTGCCTGGGGCACGGCCACCCGGAGGTGCTCGCGGCGATGCACGCACAGCTGGACCGCCTGGCCTACGCGCACACCAGCTTCTTCACCACACAGGTGGCCGAGGAGCTGGCCGAGCGGCTGGTGCGCGACGCCCCGGCCGGCACCAGCCATGCGTACTTCGTCTCCGGCGGGTCCGAGGCGGTGGAAGCCGCGCTGAAGCTGGCACGGCAGTACTGCGTCGAGATCGGCGAGCCGCAGCGCCGGCACTTCATCGCACGGCGGCAGAGCTACCACGGCAACACGCTGGGCGCGCTGGCGGTGGGCGGCAATGCGATGCGGCGCACGCAGTTCGCGCCCTTGCTCATCGATGTGACGCACGTCGCGCCCTGCTACGACTACCGCGACCGCCAGCCCGGCGAAAGCGCCGAGGCCTACGGACAGCGCCTGGTGGCCGAACTGGCCGAGGCCATCGACCGGCTGGGCGGCGAGAACGTCATCGCCTTCGTCGCCGAAACCGTGGGCGGCGCGACGCAGGGCGCGACGACACCGGCGCCGGGCTACCTGCGCGGCGTGCGCGAGCTGTGCAGCCGCCACGGCATCCTGCTGATCCTGGACGAGGTGATGTGCGGCATGGGCCGCTGCGGCACGCTGCATGCGTGCACGGCCGAAGGCGTGGTGCCCGATCTGCTGGTGGTGGCCAAGGGCCTGGGCGGCGGCTACCAGCCGATCGGCGCGGTGCTGGCGCAGTCGAAGGTGGTGCAGGCCATCGCCGGCGGCAGCGGCGCCTTCCAGCACGGCCACACCTACATCGGCCATGCGATGGCCTGTGCCGCCGCGCTGGCGGTGCAGAACGTGATCCGGCGCGATGGCCTGGTCGCGCGCGTGCAGCGCCAGGGCGACGCACTGCGGCAGCGGCTGCAGGCGGCCTTCGGCGAACATCCGCAGGTCGGCGACATCCGCGGCCGCGGCCTGTTCCAGGCGATCGAGCTGGTGCACGACCGCGCGCACAAGACTCCCTTCGATCCGGCGCTGAAGCTGCATTCGCGCATCAAGGCCTGCGCCATGGCGGAGGGCCTGATGGTCTACCCGATGGGCGGCACGATCGACGGCCGGCAGGGCGACCACGTGCTGCTGGCGCCGCCCTTCATCGTCGACGACGACGCGCTCGACCAGATCGTGCAGCGGCTGCAGCGGGCCCTGCGCACGGCATTGGCGGAAGTCCCGAACTGACGGGCACGGCGCTTGCGTTATCGTCGGCGCACGCCGGGAGGCGGCCCCTGAGCCGGGCCGGCCGCACCGACCACACCCCCACTGGAGCACCACGATGAAGCCAAGCCTGAAGTTCACCCCGCTGCGCTCGCTGCTGGCCGCGTCGGCGCTGAGCCTGGCCCTGCCCTGGACGCCGGCGGCCGCGCAGCAGAAGTTCGTGACCATCGGCACCGGCGGCGTCACCGGCGTCTACTACGCGGCCGGCGGCGCGATCTGCCGCCTGGTCAACAAGGACCGCGCCAAGCACGGCATCCGCTGCTCGGTCGAATCGACCGGCGGCTCGGTGTTCAACGTCAACACCATCAAGTCCGGCGAACTGGACCTGGGCTTCGCGCAGAGCGACGTGCAGTACAACGCCCTGAAGGGCCTGGGGGCCTTCAAGGACGCGGGCCCGTGGACCGACGAGCGCGCGGTGTTCTCGGTGCACCCCGAGCCGTTCACGGTGCTGGCCCGCAAGGAGGCCGGCGTCAAGCAGTTCACCGACTTCAAGGGCAAGCGCTTCAACGTCGGCAACCCCGGCTCGGGCACGCGCGCCTCGATGGAGGAACTGCTGGCCGCGATGAACTGGAAGCTCAGCGACTTCTCGCTGGCCTCGGAGCTGAAGGCCGACGAACACGGCCCGGCGCTGTGCGACGGCAAGATCGACGGCTTCTTCTACGGCGTCGGCCACCCGTCCGCCAACATCCAGGATCCCACCACGTCCTGCGGCGCGCAGCTGATCCCGATCACCGGCCCGGCGGTGGACAAGCTGGTGGCCGACAAGCCCTACTACGCCAAGGTGGCGATTCCCGGCGGCCTCTATCCGAACAACCCCAATGCCACCGAAACCTACGGCGTGCTGGCCACGGTGGTGTCGTCGGTGAAGGTGCCGAACGAGACGGTCTATCAGGTGGTCAAGGCGGTGTTCGACAACTTCGAGGAGTTCAAGAAGCTGCATCCGGCGCTGGCGCACCTGAAGCCGGAGAACATGATCAAGGACGGCCTGTCGGCGCCGCTGCACGAAGGCGCGGTCCGCTACTACAAGGAAAAGGGCTGGATCAAGTAGGCCCGGCGCCGCGACCGCACGCGCACGCGGGGCGAAGCCACCGGCTTCGCCCCTTTTTCTTTTCCAGACCGAGCGAGCCATGGCTTCCGACATCGAGAAGGCGCCCATCGACCTGAAGGAACTGGTGGCCGAGGTCGACACCGGCCGGCGCGAGCCCACCGGCTTCGCCAGGCGGCTGATCTTCGGCACCGCGCTGGCCTGGTCGCTGTTCCAGCTGTGGTACGCGTCGCCGCTGCCCTTTGCGCTGCGCTTCGGCGTGCTCAACGACACCGAGGCGCGTTCGGTGCACCTGGCCTTCGCGCTGTTCCTGGCCTTCCTGGCGTGGCCGGCCTTCAAGCGCTCGCCGCGCGACCGCATTCCGCTGGCCGACATCGTGCTCGCGCTGGCCGGCGCCTTTGCCGGCGCCTACCTGCTGCTGTTCTATGCGCAGCTGGCCACGCGGCCCGGACAGCCGACGACGATGGACATCGTCACCGCCAGCGCGGGCATCCTGCTGCTGCTGGAAGCCACGCGCCGCACCGTCGGCTGGCCGATGGCGGCGCTGGCCCTGCTGTTCCTGGCCTACGCCATGCTCGGGCCCTACATGCCGGAGGTCGTGGCCCACAAGGGCGCTTCGCTGAGCCGGCTGCTGTCGCACATGTGGCTCACCACCGAGGGCGTGTTCGGCATCGCGCTCGGCGTGTCCACCAGCACCATCTTCGTCTACGTGCTCTTCGGCGCGCTGCTCGACCGCGCCGGCGGCGGCAACTACATGATGCAGGTCAGCTTCGCGGCGCTGGGCCACCTGCGCGGCGGGCCGGCCAAGGTGGCGGTGGTGTCGTCGGCGCTGAACGGCATGATCAGCGGCAGCTCGGTGAGCAACGTCGTCAGCGGCGGCATCTTCACCATCCCGCTGATGAAGCGCTCGGGCTACGGCGGCGTCAAGGCCGGCGCCATCGAAACCATGTCGTCGGTGGACGGGCAGATCATGCCGCCGGTGATGGGTGCGGCGGCCTTCCTGATGGTCGAGTACGTCGGCATTCCGTACAGCGACATCATCAAGCATGCGCTGCTGCCGGCGCTGCTGTCGTACATCGGCCTGTTCTACATCGTGCACCTCGAGGCGCTGAAGCTGCACATGCAGCCGATCGTGCGCCGCGAACCGCGGCCGTTGCGCGACCGGCTGCTGCGCTTCGGCCTCGGCATGTCGGGCAGCATCGTCGTCGTGGCGCTGCTGTACTACCTGCTGATCGCCTGCAAGGCCCTGCTCGGCGCCGCTGCGCCCTACGCCATCGGCGCGCTGATGGCGGCGATCTACCTGTACGCGGTGCGCGCCGCGGCACGCGGCCCCGAACTGCCGCAGGACATCGACATCGACAAGCCGAAGGCCATGGACATCTGGCCCACGGTACAGGGCGGGCTGCACTACCTGCTGCCGATCGGCACGCTGATCTGGTGCCTGATGGTCGACGAGATGTCGCCGTCGCTGGCGGCCTTCTGGGCCGTGGCCGTGCTGCTGCTGCTGATGCTGACGCAGCGCTGGCTGACGGCGTTCTTCCGCGACCGGCCGACACGAGGCACGCTGCATGCCGGCTTCGACGAGATGGTGCACGGCCTGAACGACGGCGCGCGCAACATGATCGGCATCGGCGTGGCCACCGCCACCGCCGGCATCATCGTCGGCGGCATCACGCTGACCGGCGTGGGCCTGCGCATGATCGAGTTCGTCGAGCTGGTGTCGCAGGGCAACGTGATGGCGATGCTGCTGTTCATCGCCTTCGTCTGCCTGGTGCTCGGCCTGGGCGTGCCGACCACCGCCAACTACGTGCTGGTGGCCACGCTGATGGCGCCGGTGGTGGTGGAGCTGGGCGCGCGCAGCGGACTGGTGATCCCGCTGATCGCAGTGCACCTGTTCGTCTTCTACTACGGGATCATGGGCGACATCACGCCGCCGGTGGGACTGGCCACCTTCGCCGCCGCGGCGATCAGCGGCGAAGACGCGATCCAGACCGGCATCCAGGGGTCGATCTACGCGCTGCGCACCGTGATCCTGCCCTTCATCTGGATCTTCAACCCGCAGCTGCTGCTGATCGACGTGCACGGCACGGGCGAACTGGTGCGCGTGGTCGTTGCCAGCATCACCGCCACCTTGATCTTCGCCGCGGTGACGATGGGCTGGTTCCGCATCAGGAGCCGGCTGTGGGAAACGGCGCTGCTCGGCATCGCGGTGCTGCTGCTGTTCCGTCCCGACTTCTTCATGGATGCGCTGGTGGCGCCGACACGCGAGGCACCGGCGGCGCAGGTCTTCGAGATCGCGAAGAACGCGCCGGACGACGCCACGATCGCGATGCAGATCAAGGGCACGACGCTGGAAGGCGACGACATCGTCAAGACCGTGGCGGTGCAGCTCGGCGACGCCGGACCGGACGGGCGCAAGCGGCTGGCCGATGCCGGCCTGCAGCTGGTGCCGCTGGGCAGCGAAATCCAGGTGGGCAACGTCAAGTTCGGCTCGCGCGCCAAGCGCGGCGGCTTCGAACCCGGCTGGGACGTGGCTGCGGTGCTGGTGCCCACCGGCGCGCCCAGCCCGCACTGGTTCTACCTGCCGGCCTTCCTGCTGATCGGGCTGGTGTGGTGGAACCAGGGTCGG
>JBGAII010000111.1:0-15195 GCA_044225625.1 Rubrivivax sp. | reverse complement strand
GACGAGGACTACGACCTGATCAACGCCGGCAAGCAGCCGGTGACGCTGCGCCCGGGCGGCGCCTTCTTCCACCATGCCGACAGCTTCGCGATGATGCGCGGCGGGCACCTGGACATCTGCGTGCTCGGCGCGTTCCAGGTGTCGGCGCGCGGCGACCTGGCCAACTGGAGCACCGGCGAGCCCGGCGCGATTCCGGCGGTCGGTGGCGCGATGGACCTGGCCATCGGCGCCAAGCAGGTGTGGGTGATGATGGAACTGCTGACCCGCCAGGGCCGGAGCAAGATCGTCGCCGAGTGCAGCTACCCGCTGACCGCGGCGGCCTGCGTGCGCCGCATCTACACCGACCTGGCCACGCTGGCCTGCACGCCGCAAGGGCTGCAGCTGATCGACACCGTACCGGAGCTGTCGCGCGAGGCGCTGCAGGACCTGATCGGCCTGCCGGTCGCCGCGGCCGCGGCGCCATAACGGCAGACCCGCCGCCCGAAGAATCAGGCCGCCGGCTCCATGCTCTTGCGCCGGGCACGCCAGGCGCCGAACAGCGCGATCACGCCGGGCACGATGATCATCGCCCAGATGATCAGGCTCATGTTGGCCTTGGCCCACGGCAGGTTGCCGAACAGGTAGCCGATGGTGATCAGCCCGATCACCCAGACCAGGGCGCCGGCCACGTTGTACATCGTGAACTTGCGCCGGCTCATCTCCGCCACGCCGGCCACGAAGGGCACGAAGGTGCGGATGAACGGCAGGAAGCGCGCCAGCATGATGGTGATGCCGCCGTACTTCTCGTAGAAGTCGTGGGCCTGCTGGAACGCACGCTTGTTGAAGAAGCGCGAGTGTTCCCACTGCCACACCTTGGGCCCGAAGAAGCGGCCGATGCTGTAGTTCAACTGGTCACCGGCCACCGCCGCGACCACCAGCAGCGGCATGGCGATGCCCATCTCCATCAGCCCCAGCCCGCACAGCGCACCGACGACGAAGAGCAGCGAATCGCCGGGCAGGAACGGCATCACGACGACGCCCGTCTCCACGAAGATGATCGCGAACAGCAGCGCATACACCCACGCGCCGTAGAGGGCAACGAATTCGGCCAGGTGCTTGTCGACCCGGAGCACGAAGTCCATGAGGAAGGCGAGCATGTCCATGGGTCGCGGACTCTACCAGCACGCACCGCATCCGCCGCCGGCCGGAATACGCAATCGCCCGCAACTGCGGCAGCCACCCCGCGAATGCGGGGACTCTTTGCGGTCCCGATCAGCGGCGCGGCGTCGCGAGGTCCTGTGCCACCAGCGCGGCCACGTCGGCATCGATCAGTGCCCAGAACGGATTGCTGCGCAACCGTGTCAGCGAGCCGAGCGAGATCGTGATCGCACCGTTCTCGCCGCGCAGCAGCCATGAGCCGATGCTCGGGATGCCGTCGCGGCCACTGCCGCGCTCGAAGCCATAGACCGGGTCGTTGGCCGGAAACGGCAGCGCCACGTGGCCGAGCGACACCAGGTTGCCCGGCCAGTCCAGCGTGGTCGGCAGTGGGTCGACCTGTCCGTCCGGTCGCAGGCGGCGCACGCCGACGCGGGCCTGCCCGCCGTCGGCGTTGCTCACCACGTCCAGCGTGTAGCCGCGCCGCGAGCGCTCCATCTGTTCGATCAGCTGGCGCGCCGCGGGCCGCGTCAAGCCGCCGAGTTCCGGCATGCGGTTCACGTCGAACATGACCAGCCGGTGCGCCGGATCGTGCAGGCGGGCATACACCTGGTCGACCAGGCCCGTCGCGCCGACGGTGGAGTCGACCACCGACTGCCAGGCCACCACCGGCGGCAGCTGCGACAGCCGCCCCGCCTCGTCGGCTTCGCGCAGCGAACGCTGCAGCGCCCGGGTCGCGCGGTTGATCTGGCGCGAGGCGTTGACCGGAAAGGAATTGAACTTGTACGGATCGAACTCGGGCACGACGGCCTGCCATCGCACCTTGTCGAGCACCGGAATCGGCACCACGCTGAAGATGTCGATGACCTCGGCCAACGTGGCCACCGGCGTCAGCTCGATGGCCGGCGACACCAGCAGCACGCGGTCCGGTCGGCGCAGCGACGGGTCCTGCAGCGCGTCCAGCGCGTACTGCAGCACCAGCGTGCCGCCCGACGAATAACCGCCGACATAGAAAGGCTGGCCCGGTTGCACGCGCGCCGCCACGTCGCGCGCAGCCAGGCGGACCGCGGCCGTCCAGTCGCGCGCGCTCATCACCGCCATCATCGACGGCAGCGTGCCGTGGCCGGGCAGCCGCAGCACCGTCACCTCGAAGCCTTGCCCGTGCAGCGCGCGCGCCATCGCGTGCATCGAATAGGGTGAATCGGTCAGGCCGTGCACCAGCAATGCCTGGCCGCGCACCGCCTGCGGCGTCAAGCGGAACGAGCGGTTGAAGGGCGCGCCGTCGGCCAGCCGGGGCAGCCAGCCGCTGGCGTCGAAGCGGCTGTTGCGGAAGGCCTCGTCGGCCTCGGCACAGGCCTCCCGGCGAGACGCGTCGGTAGCTTGCCGGCAACCCGGCAACAGACCGTCGCGCGCCCAGCCTTCGGTCTTGGTCCGCAGCTCGGCAAAGAGACTGTCTTCCAGTTGCCGGTAGCCGGCGAAGTCCAGGTTCCTGTGCGCATCCGCATCGAACTCCTGGCGCAGGATTTCTGTATGCCAGGGCTGCAACGGCGGCAGCGCAGCCACCGCATACAGCGTGAAACCGAGCGCCAGCGCCAGGGCCAGGGCCACCAGCAGGGCCACGATGCGCAGCGACAGGCGCAGCAGCCGGCGCGGCAGCCCCCGCAATGCGGCCATCAGCGCGCGACGAACACGGCGAAGGACTCGCGCGCGTCGGTCCAGCAGCGCGTGTGCGCATAGCCCGCCTCACGCAGCAGCGTGTCGAACCCCGGGCGGTCGTACTTGCAGGCGATCTCGGTCAACAGTCTTTCCCCTTGCCGGAATGCGCGGCGCGCGCCCGGCCATTGCACCACGAGATCGCAGCGCGCCTCGAGGTGCATTTCGACGCGCGCCGGCGCGGCCTCGAAGAGCGCGCGGTGGCACCACTGCGACGGGTCGAAGTCGGCCGACAGCAGCCGGTTCACGTGCCGCAGCAGGTTCAGATTGAAGGCCGCCGTCACGCCCAGCGCGTCGTCGTAGGCCTGCTGCAGCTGTTCCGCCGGCTTCAGCAGATCCACGCCGATCAGCAGCGGGCCGCCCGATGCCATCGCGCGCAGGCGGTGGAGGAAGGCCGTCGCGGCCGAGGGCGAGAAGTTGCCGATGCTGGAGCCCGGATAGAACATCAGTCGCGATCCGTCGCCGGCCTGTGGCGGCAATGCCGGCAGCCGCTCCAGGTCCATCCCCAGACCGAGCATCGGCAGCTGCGGATGGTGCGCCTGCAGGGCCTGCATCGCCTCGCGCAGGAATTCGACCGAAATGTCGACGGCGACGTAGCGCTGCGGCTGCAGCGCAGCGAACAGACGCGCCGCCTTCGCGCAGTTGCCGGCACCCAGGTCGACGAGCGTATGCCCTTGACCGCAGGCCTGCGCGATCGCCGGCAGGTGTTGCTGCAAGATTGCCGCCTCGGCGCGCGTGGCCCCGTATTCGTCGAGCAGCGTGATGGCTTCGAACAGCTTCGAGCCCAGCGCGTCGTAGAAGAACTTGGAAGCGACCGAAGCCGGTCGACGCATCAGCCCTTGCGCCAGCTCGGCGCGCAGCAGCGCGGCGTCGGGCAGCGCGGTCTGGATGAACTCGGGTTGACGTGCGGCGGCGGTCTGCACGGGCATCGGCCGACTTTAGCAGCGCGGCCCATGCCCGGCGGTCTGCAGGCCTAACCGCCGGCCTTGCCCCGCGCCTGCGCCACCGCGTCGGCCAGTTCGGAGCGGCTGCGGTAGTTGGGCACGTGGTCGACGCTGCGCCACAGCCACTGCCAGGTGGCGTTGCTGCCGGCGACTTCGCTCTTCCAGTAGCGGTCGGCCTGCGCGATGTTGCCGGGCAGATCGAGCTCGAACGCCGCCTTCGACGCCGCGTCGGTGAAGATGAACACGCGCCCGTCGATCAGGCGCCAGACGGTCGGATCGGCCTGCTCGGGGATGGCGAACACCATGCGCATCGCGTCGTAGCCGTGGTACGCGGGCTGGTATTGCTGCGGCGCGCTCTGGAACTTCGCCAGGTGCTCGGCGCTGGCGAAGAAGTAGGTCACCCCCTCGAAGTCGGTGCGAAAGGCCGGGGAGCCGCGCACCGCCTGCGACTGCTCGCGGTAGGCGACGACGTCGTAGCCGCGCAGCATCAGCCGCGACTCGTCGCCGTCGCGCACGGCATTGACCGGACGCATCGCCGAATCGGGGTTCTGCGCCAGCATCGAGTTGCAGCCCGCCAGCACGGCGGCGGCGGGCAGCAGCAGCGCCAGGCGGCGCCGGATCACCGCGGGCTTCAACGCTGCGCCAGCGGCACCACGTTGCGCGAGGCCGCGCCGACGTACAGCTGGCGCGGGCGGCCGATCTTGTACTCGGGGTCGCCGATCATCTCGTTCAGCTGGGCGATCCAGCCGACGGTGCGCGCCAGCGCGAAGATCGCCGTGAACAGGCTGACCGGGATGCCGATCGCGCGCTGCACGATGCCGGAGTAGAAGTCGACGTTCGGATACAGCTTGCGGCTGACGAAGTAGTCGTCCTCGAGCGCGATCTTCTCCAGCGCCATCGCCAGCTTGAACAGCGGGTCGTCGTGCAGGCCGAGTGCCCCCAGCACCTCGTGGCAGGTTTCGCGCATCAGCTTGGCGCGCGGGTCGTAGTTCTTGTAGACCCGATGGCCGAAGCCCATCAGCTTGACGTTGGAGTTCTTGTCCTTGACCTGCTTGATGAACTCGCCGATCTTCTCGACGCCGCCGGCCTTCTGGATGTCCTCCAGCATGTTCAGCGCCGCTTCGTTGGCACCGCCGTGCGCCGGGCCCCACAGGCAGGCCACGCCGGCCGCGATCGCCGCGAACGGGTTCGTGCCCGAGCTGCCGCACAGCCGCACCGTGCTGGTCGACGCGTTCTGCTCGTGGTCGGCATGCAGGATGAAGATGCGGTCGATCGCGCGCACCAGCACCTCGTTGGGCTGGTATTCCTCGCACGGCGTGGCGAACATCATGCGCATGAAGTTCGCGCTGTAGCTCAGGTCGTTCTTCGGATAGATGAACGGCTGGCCGATGCCGTACTTGTAGGCCATGGCCACCAGCGTCGGCATCTTGGCGATCAGGCGGATCGCCGCGATCTCGCGGTGCTTGGGGTTATTGATGTCGGTGCTGTCGTGATAGAAGGCCGACAGCGCGCCCACCAGGCCGGTCATCACCGCCATCGGGTGCGCGTCGCGGCGGAAGCCGCGCAGGAAGAAGTGCATCTGCTCGTTGACCATCGTGTGGTTGGTCACGAGCTTGTGGAAGTCACCCTGCTGCTGCGCATTCGGCAGCTCGCCGTACAGCAGCAGGTAGCAGGTATCGAGGAAATCACACTGCGTGGCCAGCTGCTCGATCGGGTAGCCGCGGTACAGCAACTCGCCCTTGTCACCGTCGATGTAGGTGATGGTGCTGTTGCACGAGGCCGTCGACAGGAAGCCGGGGTCGTAGGTGAACTTGCCGGTCTGCGCGTACAGCTTGCGGATGTCGAGCACGTCCGGGCCGATGGTGCCCGTGTAGACCGGCAACTCGATCTTCGGGCTGCCGTCCGAGAACGATAGCGTGGCTTTTACGTCAGACAGGGACATCATGGCGCTTTTCCTTCAGGGGTTGAAACCGGTGCGGGCCTGCGCAGCAGGGCAAGCACGTCGCGCACCTCCGGCCGGTCGATCCGGGTGGGCAACTCGCTTCGCCGCAGCAACAGGTCGAGCAGGTCGTTGTCGGGCAGGTCCATCAGGCTCTGCAAACCCCGGGCCTGCCCGATGCTCAGCGTGTCTTCGTGCTCCGCAAAGAAGCGCTCGATGAACAAGTCGTTTTCGAGCAGCCCGCGGCGGCAGCCCCACTTGAGGCGGCTGAGCGAACGAGGATCGAGCAGCGTCTGCGGCATCGGTGCATTGTCCGGGTTCTGGCGCTAGATTGTGCGGCGCACAATCATTTCCTTGATCTTGCCAATGGCGCGCGTCGGATTCAAGCCCTTCGGACACACGTCGACGCAGTTCATGATGGTGTGGCAGCGGAACAACCGGTACGGATCCTCCAGGTTGTCCAGCCGCTCGGCGGTGGCCTGGTCGCGGCTGTCGGCGATGAAGCGGTAGGCCTGCAGCAGGCCGGCCGGGCCGACGAACTTGTCCGGGTTCCACCAGAAGCTCGGGCAGCTGGTCGAACAGCTGGCGCACAGGATGCACTCGTACAGGCCGTTCAGCTCGTCGCGCTCCTCGGGCGACTGCAGCCGCTCCTTTTCCGGTGGCGGCGTGTCGTTGACCAGATACGGCTTGATCGAGTGGTACTGGTTGAAGAACTGCGTCATGTCGACGATCAGGTCGCGGATCACCGGCAGCCCCGGCAGCGGCTTGAGCACGATCGTGCCGGGCAGCGTGCGCATGTTGGTCAGGCAGGCCAGGCCGTTCTTGCCGTTGATGTTCATCGCATCCGAGCCGCAGACGCCTTCGCGGCAGGACCGCCGGAAGCTCAAGGACGGGTCCACTTCCTTCAGCTTCATCAGCGCGTCGAGCAGCATGCGCTCCGTGCCGTCCAGTTCGACCTGCAGCGTCTGCATGGTCGGCTTGGCGTCCTTGTCGGGGTCGTAGCGGTAGATCTGGAACGTGCGTTGCGTCATGGCGTTGCTCGATGAGGTGCGTGCGGTATCAATCTGGGGCGTGGCGCGGCTAGAAGGTGCGCACCTTCGGCGGCACGCTGTCCACGGTCAGCGGCTGCAGCTTCACCGGCTTGTAGTCGAGCCGGTCGCCGTCGGAATACCACAGCGTGTGCTTCATCCATTCGGCGTCGTTGCGGCCGAGCGGATGCTCGGGGGTGTCGCCGTAGTCGTTGACCGTGTGCGCGCCGCGGCTCTCGCGCCGCGCAGCGGCCGAGACGATGGTGGCGCGCGCGGCCTCGATCAGGTTCTCGACCTCCAGGGCCTCGATGCGCGCGGTGTTGAAGACCTTGCTCTTGTCCTTCAGCGTGATGCCCTTGACGCGCTCGGCCAGCGCGGCGATCTTGAGCACGCCTTCGTCCATGCTGGCCTGCGTGCGGAACACGCCGGCATGCTGCTGCATCGCATTGCGGATGTCGTTGGCCACGGTCTGCGCGTATTCGCCGGAGGTGCTGGCGTCCAGCCGCGCCAGGCGCGACAACGAGCGTTCGGCGGCATCCGCCGGCAGCGGCTTGTGCGATTTGGTCTTGCCGACCTGGTCGACGATGTGCAGGCCGGCGGCGCGGCCGAAGACCAGCAGGTCGAGCAGCGAGTTGGTGCCCAGCCGGTTGGCGCCGTGCACGCTGACGCAGGAACATTCGCCCACCGCGTACAGGCCGTTGACCACGGTGTTCGGGTCGCCGTTCTTCGGCGCCACCACCTGCCCGTGGATGTTGGTCGGGATGCCGCCCATCTGGTAGTGGATCGTCGGCACCACGGGAATCGGTTCCTTCGAGATGTCGACGTTGGCGAAGTTGTGGCCGATCTCGAACACGCTGGGCAGGCGCTTCATGATCGTCTCGAGGCCCAGGTGCGTCATGTCCAGGTTGATGTAGTCCTTGTTCGGACCGCAGCCCCGGCCTTCCTTGATCTCCTGGTCCATGCAGCGGCTGACGAAGTCGCGCGGCGCCAGGTCCTTCAGCGTCGGCGCGTAGCGCTCCATGAAGCGCTCGCCATTGACGTTGCGCAGGATCGCCCCCTCGCCGCGGCAGCCCTCGGTCAGCAGCACGCCGGCGTTGTGCACCCCCGTCGGGTGGAACTGCCAGAACTCCATGTCCTCCAGCGGCACGCCGGCACGCGCCGCCATGCCCAGGCCGTCGCCGGTGTTGATGAAGGCGTTGGTGCTGGCGGCGAAGATGCGGCCCGCGCCGCCGGTGGCCAGCAGCGTGGTCTTGGCCTCGAAGATGTGCAGCTCGCCGGTCTCCATCTCCAGCGCCGTGACGCCGACCACGTCGCCATCGGCATCGCGGATCAGGTCCAGCGCCATCCACTCGACGAAGAAGTGCGTGCGCGCCTTGACGTTCTGCTGGTACAGCGTGTGCAGCATCGCGTGGCCGGTGCGGTCGGCCGCGGCGCAGGCGCGCTGCACCGGCTTCTCGCCGTAGTTGGCGGTGTGGCCGCCGAACGGGCGCTGGTAGATCGTGCCGTCCGGGTTGCGGTCGAAGGGCATGCCGAAATGCTCGAGCTCGTAGACGACGTTCGGCGCCTCGCGGCACATGAACTCGATCGCGTCCTGGTCACCGAGCCAGTCGCTGCCCTTGATGGTGTCGTAGAAGTGGTAGTGCCAGTTGTCCTCGGACATGTTGCCCAGGCTGGCGCCGATGCCGCCTTGCGCGGCCACGGTGTGCGAGCGCGTCGGGAACACCTTGGACAGCACCGCCACGTTGAGCCCGGCGCGGGCCAGCCGCAGCGAGGCCTGCATGCCGGAGCCGCCGGCACCGACGATGACGACGTCGAACCGGCGCTTGGAAATCGAGGGCGCTGCCATTCTCACAGTCTCCAAATGACCTGGATCGCCCAACCGGCACAACCCAGCAACCACACGAGGGTGAACACCTGCAGCGCGAGGCGTACACCCACGGGCTTGACGTAGTCCATCCAGATATCGCGCACGCCGACCCAGGCATGCCAGGCCAGCGCAATGATGACCACGAAGGTCAGGAACTTCATCCACTGCGGGGCGAAGATGCCGGCCCACTTGTAGTAGCCCATCTCGCCTGGCAGCAGCAGCTGCACCACCAGCACCACGGTGAACAACGCCATCAGCGCCGCCGTGACACGCTGGCTGAGCCAGTCGCGCGAGCCATAGTGCGCGCCGACGACCAGGCGCTTCGATCCGTAATTCGTGCTCATGTGCGCCTCCTCAGAACAGGCCGAACAGCTTGGCGCCCAGCGCCACGGTCAGCAGCAGGCTGAAGGCCAGCGTCACGATCGCGCTGCCGCGGCCCTGCTCCTTGCTGACGCTGTGCGTCATGTCCATCCACAGGTGGCGCACGCCGGCGGTGAAGTGGTGCAGGTAGGCCCAGATCAGGCCCAGACACACCAGCTTGACGAACCAGCCGGGCAGGAAGCCCGCGCCGCTGGTGAAGACGCTGGCGAAGCGGTCGAAGCTGATCTCGCTGGTCAGGCTGTTGTCGAACAGCCAGATCACGAAGGGCAGCAGCAAGAACAGGACCGCGCCGCTGATGCGATGCAGGATCGAGACGACGCCGGCCGGCGGTAGCCTGTAGCTGACGATCTGCGAGACGTGGATGTTGCGATAGACAGGTCGTTCTTTCAGCGTGTTGGCCATATGTGTCCTGGTTGTCGTCCCGCTCGCCGTCCGTGCCACGCCGAGCCTGTCGATTTTATTTCAACGCCGCGGGCTTACAGGAAGCTTGGTCCGGGCCGCCCTCAACTGAGCTCGTTGCGATAGTAGTGGGCGTCGGTGCGGTACAGCCCGCGGCGCAGTTCCACCGGTCGGTCCGCATAGGTGAAAGAGCGCCGCTCCACCTGCAGCAACGGCGCCCCCGGCGCCACGCCCAACACCGCCGCGTCGGGCTCGCCCGCGGCGACGGCGCGGATCTGCTCCTCCGCCCGGATCATCTGCACGCCGAACTCGGCCTCGAACATGCCGTACATCGGCCCGCGGTAGGCCAGCAGCCGCTCGGTCGTCAGGCCCTTGAACAGCCGCGCCGGCAGCCAGATGTCGTCCAGCACCACCGGCGTGGCGCCCGACAGCAGCAGCCGGCGCAGCAGCAGCACGCCGTCGCCGGCCTTCAGGTCCAGCGCGCGCGCCACGTCGGCACCGGCACGCAGCCGCTTCAGTTCGAGGAAGCGGCGCTGCATCGCCTCGCGCGGGCCGGCGTCGGGCATCAGGCGCAGAAAGCGGTACTGCACCTGAACTTCGGCATGCGTGGCGACGAAGGTGCCTTTGCCCTGCCGGCGCACCAGAACGCCATCGGCGGTCAGCGCGTCCAGCGCCTTGCGCACGGTGCCCTGGCTGACCTTGAAGCGCTGCGCCAGTTCGGGCTCGCTCGGCAGCGCCTCGCCGGCCTTCCACTCGCCGGCACCGAGGCTGCGCGTCAGCAGACCCTTGATCTGCTGGTACAGCGGACTGAACGCAGGCGTCGGCTCGTTGGCAGCGGCAGCAGCAGCGGAAAGTAACCGGACGGCGGGCATCCGCCGATTGCAGCACACCCCGCCGCCCACCGTCCATGGGAAAATGACAGATGTCTTCTATAAGACATAAGACTGGCGTCAGCGTCCGGGTGAACCCTTAAGCCCGGGGCGGCACTGGCCTACACTTGCCGTCCCGGCCGCTGCGACAGCGGCACCGTCCGCCCATTTCACCCTTTTTCACGGAGTTCCCATGAGCAAGAAACCCGTCCGTGTCGCCGTCACCGGCGCCGCCGGCCAGATCGGCTATGCCCTGCTGTTCCGCATCGCGTCGGGTGAGATGCTGGGCAAGGACCAGCCGGTCATCCTGCAGTTGCTGGAGATCCCCGACGAGAAGGCGCAGAAGGCCTTGAAGGGCGTCATGATGGAACTGGAGGACTGCGCGTTCCCGCTGCTCGCCGGCATGGAAGCGCACGGCGACCCGAAGACCGGCTTCAAGGACACCGACTACGCGCTGCTGGTCGGCGCCCGTCCGCGCGGCCCGGGCATGGAGCGCGCCGACCTGCTGGCGGCCAACGCGCAGATCTTCACCGCCCAGGGCAAGGCCTTGAATGCCGCGGCCAGCCGCAAGGTCAAGGTGCTGGTGGTCGGCAACCCGGCCAACACCAACGCCTACATCGCGATGAAGTCCGCACCCGACCTCGACCGTCGCAACTTCACGGCCATGCTGCGCCTCGACCACAACCGTGCGCTGAGCCAGATCGCCGCCAAGACCGGCAAGCCGGTGGCCGCGATCAAGAAGCTGTGCGTGTGGGGCAACCATTCGCCGACCATGTACGCCGACTACCGCTTTGCCACCATCGACGGTGCCTCGGTCAAGGACATGATCAACGACCAGACCTGGAACAAGGACGTCTTCCTGCCGACCGTGGGCAAGCGCGGTGCCGCGATCATCGAAGCGCGCGGCTTGTCCTCGGCCGCTTCGGCGGCCAACGCGGCCATCGACCATATGCGCGACTGGGCCCTGGGCACCGGCGAAGAGTGGGTGACGATGGGCGTGCCGAGCAACGGCGAATACGGCATTCCGAAGGACGTGATCTTCGGCTTCCCGGTCACCACCGCCGGCGGCGACTACAAGATCATCGAAGGCCTGCCGATCGATGCCTTCAGCCAGGAGTGCATCAACAAGACCCTGTCGGAACTGCAGGGCGAGCAGGACGGCGTCAAGCACCTGCTCTGACGCGGACCGCGGGCAGCGATGGCCGACTGGAACCCCGCGCTGTACCGCCGCTTCGAGAGCGAGCGCACGCGGCCGGCCATCGAGTTGCTGGCCCGCGTGCCGCTGACCGACGCGCGCATCGCGGTCGACCTCGGCTGCGGCCCCGGCAACTCGACCGAACTGCTGGCCGCGCGCTACCCGCAGGCCGAGATCATCGGCATCGACAGTTCCGAGGCGATGCTCTCCAGCGCGCGTGAGCGCCTGCCGGGTTTGAGTTTCGAGCGCGCCGACGTCGCCGACTGGCGTCCCGCGCGGCCGCCCGACCTGATCTTCGCCAACGCCGTGCTGCAGTGGGTGCCCGGCCATGAACGGCTGTTTCCCAGGCTGTTCTCGCTGCTGGCGCCGGGCGGCGTGCTCGCCGTGCAGATGCCCGACAACCTCGACCAGCCCAGCCACCGCGCGATGCGCGAGGTGGCGGCGCTGCCACCCTGGTCTGCGCACCTGGGCGACGCCGCGGCGCTGCGCGAACGGCCGCTGTCGCCGGGCGCCTACTACGACCTGCTGGCGCGCGAGGCGGATTCGGTCGACGTCTGGCACACGACCTATCGGCACCCGATGGCCTCGCCCGACGCCATCGTCGACTGGCTGCGCAGCACCGGCCTGCGCACCTTCGTCGATGCGCTGCCCGACGCGCTGCGTGCCGGCTACCTCGCCGCCTACCGCGAACGCATTGCGGCCGCCTACCCCGAACGCGCCGATGGGCAGCGGCTGCTGGACTTTCCCCGACTGTTCATCGTCGCCCGCCGACCCGCCCCATGACCCAGCCCGTCCACCCGCGCATCGCGCTGTACGACCCCGACGAACCGCCGGTGTCGGCGCTGCCCGTCTGCGATCACTACAGCGGCGTCGAAGTACGCATGCGCAAGAGCCTGGAACTGCAGGCCGAGCTCGGCCCGGTATTCGACGTCACGCTCGATGGCGAAGACGGCGCACCCATCGGCGGCGAGCACGAACACGCGCTGCTGATGGGCGAGCTGGTGAACTCGGCGGCCAACCAGTTCGGCCGCGTCGGGATTCGCGTGCCGCCGGTCGCGCACCCGGCCTTCGAGGACATGGTGTCCACGGTGGTCGGCAATGCGGGTGCACGCGTCGCCTACCTGATGATTCCCAAGCCACGGGGCCTGGCCGACCTGCAACGGGCGGTCGACACCGTCGATGCCGCCACGCGCGCCGCCGGTCTGGCGCGCACGATCCCGATGCAGGCGCTGGTCGAAACCCACGGCGCGCTGCGCGAGGTGCAGGCGCTGGCCGCGCACCCGCGGATCGAGTCGCTGTCCTTCGGCCTGATGGACTTCGTGTCGGCGCACCGCGGCGCGATTCCAGCGTCGGCAATGAGCGTGACCGGGCAATTCGAGCATCCACTGGTGCTGCGCGCCAAGCTGGAGATCGCCGCCGCCTGCCACGCCTTCGGCAAGACGCCGTCGCACTGCGTGGTCACCGAATTCAAGGACGAGAAGGCGCTGCAGCGCGCGGCCGAAACCGCCGCGCGCAAGCTCGGCTACACGCGCATGTGGAGCATCCACCCGGCGCAGGTGCGCGTCATCGTCGACGCCTTCGCGCCGAGCACGGCCGAGGTCGACCTGGCCATCGAGATCCTGCTGGCCGCACAGGCGGCCGGCTGGGCACCGATCCGCCACCGGGACACGCTGCACGACCGCGCCAGCTACCGCTATTTCTGGAATCTGCTGCAGCGCGCGCACCAGACTTCCTACGCCGGCGGCGCGCAGCTGCCGGCCGAGGTCTGCCAGAACTTTTTCGGCGACACCAACGACTGAAGCCCCCGACTGCAATATGCACACGGAAGTATGTATAATTCATGCATACTTCAGGTCGGAGGCCCACCCATGGAAGCAACCGTTGCCGAACGCGGCCAGATCACGCTGCCCAAGGCGGTGCGTGACGCACTGGGTCTGACCAAGGGCACCCAGCTGAAGGTCGAACTCGACGGCGCGCGCATCATCCTTCGCAAGAACGTGGATGACGCCATCTCGCGCGCCCGTGGGCGCTTCAAGCTCGACGGCTTCAGCTCCACCGACGAGGCGCTGCGCGCCATCCGCGGGCGCGCCCCCGGCGACCCGCTGGATACCTGAGACGCCGAATGATCGCCATCGACTCCTCGGTGCTGATCGACCTGCTGGCCGGCGACGACGCCGCAGCCGCAGGCGCCGAGGCCAGCCTGCGCGAATGCCTGACTGCCGGCCCGGTGGCCGTGTGCGACGTGGTGCTGGCCGAAGTCACCACCGCGCTGCGCGATGGCGCCGAGGTGCTGGGCGTGCTCGAGGACATGGGCCTCAGCTTCCACGCCACCGAGGCCAAGGCCGCCGTGCGCGCCGGCGAGATGCAGCGCCGCTACCGCCAGCGCGGCGGCAAACGCCAGCGCACCGTGCCCGACTTCCTGGTCGGGGCACACGCCTTGCTTCAGTGCAACGCGCTGATCACCCGCGACGCCGGCTTCTTTCGAGACTACTTCAAGGGGCTCAAGGTCATCGTGCCGAAAGCTTCCTGAGCCACCATCCCGTCCCAACGCCCTTCGCCAGGAGTCATCCAGATGCTTCAAGCCTATCGCCAACATGCCGCCGAACGCCAGGCGCTCGGCATCCCGCCGCTGCCGCTGGACGCCAAGCAGGTCGCCGAACTGATCGAGCTGATCAAGGCCCCGCCGGCGGGCGAGGAAGCCTTCCTGCTGGAGCTGCTCACCTACCGCGTGCCGCCGGGCGTGGACGACGCCGCCAAGGTCAAGGCCAGCTTCCTGGCCGCCGTCGCGCACGGTGACATCAAGGTCGGGCTGATCAGCAAGGCCAAGGCCACCGAGCTGCTGGGCACGATGGTCGGCGGCTACAACGTGCATCCGCTGATCGAACTGCTGGACGATGCCGAGGTCGCCGCGGTTGCCGCCGCAGCGCTGAAGAAGACGCTGCTGATGTTCGACTACTTCAACGACGTCGCCGCCAAGGCCAAGGCCGGCAACGCCAAGGCGCAGGAGGTGCTGAAGAGCTGGGCCGACGCCGAGTGGTTCACCAGCCGGCCCGAGGTGCCGAAGACCATCACCGTCACCGTCTTCAAGGTGCCGGGCGAGACCAACACCGACGACCTGTCGCCCGCCCCTGACGCCTGGAGCCGCCCGGACATCCCGCTGCACTATCTGGCGATGCTGAAGAACAGCCGCCCCGATGCGGCCTTCAAGCCCGAAGAGGAAAGCAAGCGCGGCCCGATGCAGTTCATCGAGGACCTGAAGAAGAAGGGCCACCTGGTGGCCTACGTGGGCGACGTGGTCGGCACCGGCTCCAGCCGCAAGAGCGCCACCAACAGCGTGATCTGGGCCACCGGCCAGGACATCCCCTTCGTGCCGAACAAGCGCTTCGGCGGCGTCACGCTCGGCGGCAAGATCGCGCCGATCTTCTTCAACACGCAGGAAGACTCCGGCAGCCTGCCGATCGAGGTGGACGTGGGCAAGCTGGAGATGGGCGATGTCATCGACATCCATCCGTACGACGGCAAGATCACCAAGGCCGGCGCCACGGTGGCCGAATTCAAGCTGAAGAGCGACGTGCTGCTGGACGAGGTGCGCGCCGGCGGCCGCATCAACCTGATCATCGGCCGCAGCCTCACCGCCAAGGCGCGTGATTTCATGGGCCTGCCGGCCAGCACCACGTTCCGCCTGCCGGTGGCGCCCAAGGACACGGGCAAAGGCTTCACGCTGGC
>JBGAII010000110.1:0-15762 GCA_044225625.1 Rubrivivax sp. | reverse complement strand
TTGCGGCAGCGCACCTCGACGCGCACCATGCCGTGGCTGGCATCGCGCAGGTACTCGATGACGTCGGCATTGATCGGCTCCGCATAGCTGGGCCAGCCGCAGCCGGCGTCGAACTTGGAATCCGACTTGAACAGCGGCGTGCCGCAGCCGACGCAGTCGTAGCGTCCGGGCTCGAAATGGTCCCAATACTTGCCGGTGAAGGCCCGTTCGGTGGCCGCATGCCGGGCGACCTGATACTGCATCGGGTCGAGCTGTTCGCGCCACTCGGCATCGCTCTTGTGCACGGGGTAGCTGGGGTCGTCGATCGGCTTGGTGCTCATGGCCGGCGAGTTTAGCCAGCGCGTCTTGGCCGCGGCCGTGCAGGGGTGAAACCCCGGCGTGTGGGCCTTGTCGCTCGCGTTACATTGACCCTTCGCAGGCGACACCTAGAATCGCACGAGCGTTCGATTTTCGATGTCTTGACGGAGACGCAGCATGACAGCCAGCTATGAAGTCCGCGGCGCGGTGGCCGTGATCACTCTGAACAACCCGCCGGTCAATGGGCTGGGCTACGACACCCGCCGTGGCATTGCCGACGGTGTCGAGCGGGCCAATGCCGACCCCGCCGTGATGGCGATCGTGCTGACGGGCGGCGGCAGGGCCTTCTCCGGCGGCGCCGACATCCGCGAGTTCGGCACGCCGAAGGCGATCGCAGAGCCCAACCTGCTGAGCCTCATCCTCCAGGTCGAGGCGAGCGCCAAGCCGGTGGTGGCGGCGCTGCACAGCGTGGTGATGGGCGGGGGGCTGGAACTGTCGCTGGGGTGTCACTACCGCGTCGCCGCACCGGGGGCGCAGATCGCACTGCCCGAGGTGAAGATCGGCCTGGTGCCCGGTGCCGGCGGCACGCAGCGCCTGCCGCGTGTGCTCGGCGTGGAGACCGCGCTGAACATGATCGTCAGCGGCGAGCCGGTCAAGAGCGAGATGCTGGCGGCGGTCCCCGGCCAGAAGCTGATCCACAAGCTGATCGACGGCGACCTGATGGCCGGCGCGCTGGCCTTCGCCGCCGAGGTGGCCGACAAGCGGCCGCTGCCGCGCGTGCGCGACCTGAAGGCCGAGCATCCCAACGCCGACGGCTACTTCGCCTTTGCGCGCAACACCGTCAAGGCGATGGCGAAGAACTTCCCGGCGCCGGCCAAGTGCGTGGACTGCGTCGAGGCCGCGGTGAAGATGAAGTTCGACGACGGTATGCGCTTCGAGCGCGACACCTTCCTCGCGCTGATGATGACGCCGGAAAGCAAGGCGCTGCGCCATGCCTTCCTGGGCGAGCGCGCGGCCAGCAAGATCCCCGACGTGCCCGAGGACACGCCGCAGCGCAAGATCGAGAAGGTGGCGGTCATCGGCGCCGGCACGATGGGCGGCGGCATCTCGATGAACTTCCTGAACGCCGGCATCCCGGTGACGATCCTGGAGATGAAGCAGGACGCGCTGGACCGGGGCATCGGCGTGATGCGCAAGAACTACGAATCCCAGGTCAAGCGCGGCAAGCTCAAGCAGGACAAGTACGAGCAGCGCATGGCCCTGCTGAAGACCACGCTGTCCTACGACGACATCAAGGACGCCGACATGGTGATCGAGGCGGTGTTCGAGAGATGGGCGTCAAGGAGAAGGTCTTCAAGACGCTGGACGAGGTGATGAAGCCCGGCGCCATCCTGGCCAGCAACACCAGCACGCTGGACCTGAACAAGATCGCGGCCTTCACCAAGCGCCCGCAGGACGTGATCGGCACGCACTTCTTCAGCCCGGCCAACGTGATGAAGCTGCTGGAGGTGGTGCGCGGCGAGAAGACCGCCAGGGCGTGCTGGCCACCGTGATGGCGGTGGCGAGATCAAGAAGACCGCGGTGGTCTCGGGCGTGTCGATGGCTTCATCGGCAACCGCATGATCGAGCGAGCAGCCGCCAGGCCGGCTTCCTGGACGAGGGCTGCACGCCCGCGCAGGTGGACAAGGCGATCGAGAAGTTCGGCTTCGCGATGGGGCCGTTCCGCATGGGCGACCTGGCCGGCAACGACATCGGCTGGGCGATCCGCAAGCGCAGGGCGGTCGAGTATCCCGACCTGAAGTACAGCAAGACCGCCGACCTGCTGTGCGAGATGGGCCGCTACGGCCAGAAGACGCAGTCCGGCTGGTACGACTACGTCGCCGGCAAGCGTGATGCCATCCCCAGCCCGGTGGTGGTGGAGATGATCGAGAAGCACCGTGCCTCGCTGGGCATCACGCCGCGCAAGATCAGCGACGAAGAGATCGTGCAGCGCCTGGTCTTCTCGCTGGTCAACGAAGGCGCCCGCATCCTCGAAGAGGGCATTGCCAGCAAGGCCAGCGACATCGACATGATCTACCTCACCGGCTACGGCTTCCCGGTCTGGCGCGGCGGCCCGATGTGCTATGCCGACACGGTGGGGTTGTTCAATGTCGTCCAGGCGATGAAGCGCTTTGCGCAGAACCCGCGCGACGACGGCGCCTTCTGGCAGCCGGCGCCGTTGCTGGCCAAGCTGGCCGCCGAAGGCAAGAGCTTCACCTGAGCCGCAGCACACCCCATTCACCCGCCCGGGCGCGGCTGTAGCGCCCGCATTGCAATGAAGGAATCGCCATGACCGACGCCGTGATCGTCTCCACCGCCCGCACCCCCCTGGCCAAGAGCTGGAAGGGCGCCTTCAACATGACCCACGGTGCCACGCTGGGCGGCATGGCCATCAAGGCCGCGGTCGAGCGCGCCGGCGTGGACCCCGGAGCCATCGACGACGTGCTGATGGGCTGCGCCAACCCCGAGGGCGCCACCGGCATGAACATCGCCCGCCAGGCCGCCTTGCGCGCCGGGCTGCCGATCTCGGTCAGCGGCGCCACCGTCAACCGCTTCTGCTCCAGCGGCCTGCAGACCATTGCGATGGCGGCGCAGCGCATCATCGCCGGCGAAAGCGACCTGCTGGTGGCCGGTGGGGTGGAGAGCATTTCCTGCGTGCAGCAGGAAATGAACAAGCACATGCTGGCCGACAGCTGGCTCGTGGAGCACAAGCCGGCGATCTACATGAGCATGCTGGAGACCGCCGAGAACGTGGCCAAGCGCTACGGCATCCCGAAGGAGCGCATGGACGAGTACGGCGCCGCCAGCCAGCAGAAGGCCTGCGCCGCGCAGGAGGCGGGCAAGTTCAATGACGAGATGATCTCCTGCACCGTCACGGCCGGCGTGGCCGATGCGCAGCTGGGCCTGCGTACCAAGGAAGTGACGATCAGTGCCGACGAGGGTCTGCGCCCCGGCACCACGGTGGACAGCATCAGGAACATCCGTCCGGCGATCCCCGGCGGCGTGGTGACGGCCGGCAATGCCAGCCAGTTCAGCGACGGCGCCGGTGCCTGCGTGGTGGTCAGCGACACCTATGCGCAGCAGAAGAACCTGAAGCCGCTGGGTCGTTTCCTCGGCTTTGCGGTCGGCGGCTGCGAGCCCGACGAGATGGGCATCGGCCCGGTCTACGCGGTGCCCAAGGTGCTGAAGCGTCTGGGCCTGACGGTCGCCGACATCGACCTGTGGGAGCTGAACGAGGCCTTCGCGGTGCAGGTGCTGTACTGCGCCGACAAGCTGGGCATTCCGATGGACCGGCTCAACGTCAACGGCGGTGCCATCGCGGTGGGCCACCCCTACGGCCTGAGCGGCCAGCGCCTGACCGGCCATGCGCTGATCGAAGGCAAGCGCCGCGGCGCCAAGCGCGTGGTGGTGACCATGTGCGTCGGCGGCGGCATGGGTGCCGCAGGCGTGTTCGAAGTCCTCTGACATCGTACTGAGCATGAACGTGCTGCGTACGCCCGACGAACGCTTCGCCGGCCTGCCGGGCTGGCCCTATGCGCCGCAGTACCTGCAGGTCGACGGGCTGCGCATGCACTACGTGGACGAAGGCCCGCGCGATGCGGCCGTCACCGCGCTGTGTCTGCACGGCCAGCCCAGCTGGAGCTACCTGTACCGCAAGATGATTCCGGTCTTCGCGGCCGCCGGCGTGCGCGTGGTGGCGCCGGACTGGTTCGGTTTCGGTCGTTCCGACAAGCCTGAAGACGATGCCTGGTACACCTTCGACCGGCATCGTGATTCGATGCTGCGCTTCGTCGAGCAGATGGACCTGCGCAACGTGATGCTGGTGGTGCAGGACTGGGGCGGCCTGCTCGGGCTGACGCTGCCGCTGCAGCAAGCCGAGCGCTACACCCGGTTGCTGGTGATGAACACCGGCCTCGGTACCGGCACGGTCACCGAAGGCTTCAAGCAGTGGCGGGCCTATGCCAACAGCCAGCCGGACATGGCCATCGGCAAGCTGTTCCAGCGCGGCAACCCGGGCATGACGGCCGAGGAGGCCGCGGCCTACGACGCGCCGTTCCCCGACGTGCGCTACAAGGCCGGCGTGCGCCGATTTCCGAACCTGGTGCCGGACAGCGAGGACGCGCCCGGCGCCGAGCTCAGCCGCCAGGCCGCGCGCTTCTGGAGCGAGCGCTGGCAAGGTGACAGCTTCATGGCCATCGGCATGCAGGACCCGGTGCTGGGTCCGCCGGCGATGCAGTCGCTGCGCAAGCTGATCCGCGGCTGCCCCGAGCCGTTGGAGGTGGCCGACGGTGGCCACTTCGTGCAGGAGCGCGGCGGGCCGGTGGCCGAGGCGGCGCTGCGGCATTTCGGCCTGCGCTGAGGAGCGCTGCGGCGTGAAGCTCGCCCTGGATCGGCTGACCGACATCTTTTCCCGGGCGCCGTTCATCAACGACCTGGGCATCGTGCCCATCGAAGCCGGCGAAGGCCGCGTCAGCAGCCGTGTGACGCTGCAGCCCCGCCATCAGCAGCACACCGGCGTGGTCCATGCCGGCGTGATGGTGACCATGGCTGACCATTCGATGGGCGCGGCCGCCCAATCGATGGCGCCCGCAGGCCATTTCGTGCTGACGGCCGAGCTGTCGACACAACTGCTGCGACCGGCGCAGGGCGACGCGCTGCTCTGCGAGGCCCGCGTGGTCAAGCCCGGCCGGCAGATCTGTTTCACCGAGGCCGACGTCTACGCGTTGCAGGGAGAGCGGCGCGTGCACGTTGCGCGGGCCTCGGCCACGATGGCGTTGGTTGCGAACCGCGCCGACTGAAGCTCTGCGATGCGATCCACCCTCGACTTCCTGCTCTTCGACTGGCTGGGCGCCGCGACGCTGACGCAGCGGCCGCGTTTTGCCGACCATAGCGCCGAGACCTTTGCTTCGGTGCTGGACACCTGCGAGCGCATCGCGCGCGACAAGTTTGCGCCCTTCAATCGCCTGGCCGACACACAGGAGCCGCACATCGTTGCAGGTGCGGACGGCGAGCGCGTGCAACTACCCGACGCCACGCGCGACGCGGTGCTGGCCTATGCCGAATCGGGCATGTTGGCGGCGGCGCAGGATGCCGATGTGGGCGGCATGCAGCTGCCCTGCATCATCGAGATGGCGGCCAACGCCTTCTTCCACAAGGCCAGCATCTCGATGGCCGGCTATGCGCTGCTGACCAGCGGCAATGCCAACCTGCTGATGGCGCATGGCACGCCGCTGCAGCGCGACGTCTTCGCCAGGAACGAGTTCAGCGGGCGCTGGTTCGGCACCATGTGCCTGAGCGAGCCGCAGGCCGGCTCGTCCCTCAGCGACGTCGCCACGCGCGCCGTCCCGGATGGCGACGATTTCGAAGCCGACCCGCTGGGCCCGCGCTACAGGCTGCGCGGCAACAAGATGTGGATCTCCGCCGGCGAGCACGAACTCACCGAGAACATCGTGCATCTGGTGCTGGCCAAGATCGCCGACGACGAGGGCCGCACCACACCTGGCACGAAGGGCATCTCGCTGTTCATCGTGCCGAAGCAACTGGTCGATGCCGACGGCCGGCTGACCGGCGAACGCAACGACGTGGCCCTGGCCGGCCTGAACCACAAGCTCGGCTACCGCGGCACCACCAACACGCTGCTGAACTTCGGTGAAGGCCGCTTCGCCCCGCGCGGCGCAGCGGGTGCCATCGGCTACCGCGTCGGTGCTCCCGGCGAGGGCTTGCGCTGCATGTTCCACATGATGAACGAAGCGCGCATCGGTGTCGGCCTGGGCGCCGTGATGCTCGGCATGGCCGGCTACGAGGCCAGCCTGGACTACGCCCGCACCCGGCCGCAAGGCCGGCCGGTGGCGGTTGGAGGCAAGGACGCCACCCAGCCGCAGGTGCCGATCATCCAGCATGCCGACGTCAAGCGCATGCTGCTGGCGCAGAAGAGCTATGTCGAAGGCGGCCTGGCGCTGGAGTTGTACTGCGCACGCCTGGTCGACGAGCTGCACAGCGGCGACGAACGCGTCGATCCGCGAACGGGCCGGTCGGCCCGGGGCGACGCCGGCCTGCTGCTGGAGGTGCTGACGCCGATCGCCAAGAGCTGGCCCAGCGAGTGGTGCCTGGAGGCCAACTCGCTGGCCATCCAGGTGCACGGCGGCTACGGCTATACGCGCGACTTTCCGGTGGAGCAGTACTGGCGCGACAACCGCCTGAACATGATTCACGAGGGCACTCACGGCATCCAGGGCCTGGACCTGCTGGGCCGCAAGGTGCTGATGCACGACGGCGCGGCGCTCAAGCTGCTGGCCGCGCGCATGCAGGCCACGATGCGCGCCGCGGCCGAGCACGACACGCTTCGTGCCCCGTCGCGCCAGCTGCAGTCGGCGCTGCAGGCGCTGGAATCGGCGACGCGCGCGGCGTGGGCCGAGGCCGCGCCCGAGCAGGCCCTGGCCAATGCCACGCCCTACCTGCAGGCCTTCGGACATGTGGTGCTGGCCTGGCTGTGGCTGGATGTGGCCACGGCCTGCGAACAGCGGCTGGGCCGCGAGCAGGCCGACGCGGTCATGCTGGACGCGCTGCACGGCCGTTTGGCGGCGATGCGCTACTTCTACGCCTACGAGCTGCCGAAGATCGACGCCTGGCTGCTGCCGGTGGCGGCGCGCCAGCCACTGTGCCGCGAGATGCGCGAGAGCTGGTTCTGAACCATGACCAACAAGACGATCGAAGTGCTGGTCTGGATCTGCATCTATGCCGGGCTGTTCGTGTTCGGCCTGGGCATCTGGTTCACCGAGCACCATCTGGCGGCCGGCATCACGCTGATGGCCCTCGGTGCCGGCCTCGTCGCGGCCGGTGCCGTGCTGATCTGGCTGCGTTCGCGCCGACCCTGAAACCCCGTGGAGACCTGAGATGAGCACACCTGTGCAGAAACTGTTCGACCTGAGCGGCAAGACCGCGCTGATCACCGGCGGCTCGCGCGGCCTGGGCCTGCAGATCGCCGAAGCGCTGGGCGAAGCCGGTGCCAGGCTGATGCTCAGCTCGCGCAAGGCTTCCGACCTGGAGGAGGCCACCGCGTACCTCAAGACGAAGGGCATCGAGGCCAAGTGGGTGGCAGGCGACGCCAGCGACCCGGTGCAGGTGCAGAAGATCTGCGACGCGGCGATGCAGCAACTCGGCCAGATCGACATCCTGGTCAACAACGCCGGTGCCACCTGGGGCGCGCCCACCGAGGACTACCCGCTGGAAGCCTGGGACAAGGTGATGAACCTGAACATCCGCGGCATCTTCCTGATGTGCCAGGCAGTGGGCAAGGCGAGCATGATCCCGCGCCGCCAGGGCCGCATCATCAACATCGCCTCGATCGCCGGCCTGAGCGGCTCGATCGACGTCAAGTTCATCGCCTATGGCACCAGCAAGGGCGCGGTGGTCAACTTCACGCGCACGCTGGCCGGCGAGTGGGGCGCCTACGGCATCACCGTCAACGCGCTGGCCCCGGGCTTCTTCCCGAGCAAGATGACGAAGGGCGTGATCGCCGAGTTCGGCACCGACAAGCTGGCGGCGCAGGCGCCGCTGAAGCGCATCGGCGATGACGACGACCTGAAGGGGGCGGCGCTGCTGTTCGCATCGGCCGCGGGCAAGCACATCACGGGGCAGATCCTGGCGGTGGACGGTGGCGTCAGTGCGGTGCACGGCGGCGGCTGAACCGGCATGCAGTTCGCGCGGCACATCCCCTTCATCCACCTGCTCGGCGCGGAGCTGATCCGCTTCGAGGACGGCGAGAGCGAGATCGCGCTCGACATCCGCGACGAGCTGCACAACTCCTGGCACGTGGCCCACGGCGGTGTGGTCATGACGCTGCTCGACGTGGCCATGGCCCATGCGACGCGCACACCGCGCAAGCCCGAGGAGGGGCCGGACCCGCGCGGCGTGGTCACGATCGAGATGAAGACCACCTTCATGAAGCCGGCGCGCGGCCGCGTCACCTGCGTCGGCAAGCTGCTGCAGCGCAGCGCCTCGCTGTGCTTCTGCGAAGGCACGGTGTACAGCGCCGCGGGCGAGCGGCTGGCGCATGCCACCGGCACCTTCAAGTTCCTGGCTGGCCTGCCGGTCGAAGGGCGGCGCATCCAGTCCCCCGACGCATCCGATTGATGAACCCACCCCCGCAGCGGCTTCGCCGCTCCCCCTCAAGGGGGCGCCACCCACGGCCCGGCAAAGCCGGTTCCGCGGTGGCTGCGCGATGATTCAGCGCACTACCCCCAAGGAGACACGCATGGCAGCAGTGAACAAGCAGTGGCATCTGGTGTCGCGCCCCAGCGGCGAACCCAGCGCAGCGAACTTCAAGCTGGTCGAGGCTGCAGTGCCCGAGCCGCAGGACGGCCAGGTATTGGTGCGCAACCATTTCATGAGCCTGGACCCGTACATGCGTGGCCGCATGAACGACGGCAAGAGCTATGCGCAGCCGCAGCCGCTGAATGCGGTGATGCAAGGCGGCACGGTCGGCGAGGTGGTGGCGTCGAAGAATGCCGCTTTCCAGCCCGGCGACAAGGTGGTGGCGCCGGGCGGCTGGCAGCAGTACTTCCTGGCCGAAGCGGCGCATCTGCCGATGATGCGCAAGGTCGACGCGAGCCGCGTGCCGCTGTCGGCCTACCTGGGCGCGGTCGGCATGCCGGGCGTCACCGCCTGGGTCGGGCTGATGACCATCATCGAACCGAAGGCCGGCGAGACGGTGGTGGTCAGTGCCGCCAGCGGTGCGGTGGGCAGCGTGGTCGGTCAACTCGCCAAGGGCCTGGGCTGCCGCGTCGTCGGCCTGGCCGGCGGGCCGGACAAGTGCAAGGCGGTGGTCGACGAATTCGGCTTCGACGCCTGCATCGACTACCGGCAGCATCCCGACCTGAAGTCGCTGTCGGGCGCGCTGAAGGACGCTTGTCCGCAGGGTATCGACGGCTACTTCGAAAACGTCGGCGGCCTGATCCTCGACGCGGTGCTGCTGCGTGCCAACGCGTTCTCGCGCGTGGCCATGTGCGGCATGATCGCCGGCTACAACGGCGAGCCGATTCCGCTGCAGGCACCGCAGCTGATCCTGGTCAACCGCATGAAGGTGCAGGGCTTCATCGTCAGCGAGCACATGAAACACTGGCCGCAGGCGCTGCAGGAGCTGGGTGCCGCGGTGGCCGGCGGCAAGCTCAAGTACCGCGAGACCGTGGCCCACGGCATCGAAGCCGCGCCCGAGGCCTTCATCGGCCTGCTCAAGGGCAGGAACTTCGGCAAGCAGCTGGTCAAGCTGATCTGACGTGCGCTGGAGCTGGACGCGCTTCGAGGCTCTGGGCGTGCATGCGCTGTACGACATCCTCGCGCTGCGCTGCCGCGTGTTCATCCTGGAGCAGGGGGCGTATCTCGACCCCGATGGCGCCGATCTGCACAGCTGGCACCTGCAGGGTCGCGACGAGGCCGGCGTGCTGCAGGCTTATCTGCGCGGCGTCGAGCCGGGCATCAAGTACGCCGAGCCGTCGATCGGCCGCGTGATCACCGCACCGGAGGTGCGTCGCACCGGGCTCGGTCGCGCGCTGATGCGCGAGGGCCTGCGGCGCTGTGCCGCGCAGTGGCCGGGGCAGGGCGTGCGCATCAGTGCGCAGGCGCGGCTGAACGATTTCTACGTCGGCTTCGGCTTCGTCGCCGAGGGCGACGACTATCTGGAAGACGGCATTCCCCACCGACAGATGCTTTGGAGTCCATCGTGAGCGAGCTGATCCTGCACCACTATCCGATGTCTCCCTTTGCCGAGAAGGCGCGACTGATGCTGGGCTACAAGCGCCTGCCGTGGCGCTCGGTGACCATTCCGCCGGTGATGCCGAAGCCCGACGTGGTGGCGCTGACCGGCGGCTACCGCAAGACACCGATCCTGCAGGCCGGCGCCGACGTGTACTGCGACACCGCACTGATTGCGCGCGTGCTCGAGACGCGGCAGCCGGTGCCGACGCTGTATCCGTCCTTTGCGCCTTTGGCCGTGCCCTTGGCTCAGTGGGCCGACAGCGTGCTGTTCGCCGCCGCGGTCAGCTGGGCGATGCAGCCGGCCGGCGCGGCGGCGATCCTCGGCGAACAGCCACCGGAGGTGCTCAAGGCCTTTGCCGCCGACCGTGCGGCGATGCGCGCCAATGCGCCGCGGCCGACCCTGGCCGATGCCACGGCGCAGCTGCGTCAGCATCTGTCGGTGCTGGCCACGCAGCTCCAGCGCGGCGGGCCGTGGCTGCTCGGCAGCGCGCCCAGCATCGCCGATTTCTCCGCCGCGCACTGCCTGTGGTTCATCCGCCTGGCGCGGCCGGTCGCGCATCTGCTGGACGAGTACCCGGCGATCGGGCCGTGGCTCGACCGGGTGTGCGCCATGGGCCACCATGAATCCAGTGCGATGAGCAGCAGCGACGCGCTGGCCGTGGCGGCCGGCGCGGGCACCTGGGCGCCGGCGACGGTGGAGCCTGGCCTCGGTTTCGAGGCCGGCCAGGCCGTGGTGGTGTCGGCCACCGATTACGGCACCGATCCGGTGGCCGGCACGCTGGTGGGGCTGACGCCGCTGGAGACGGTGCTGCGGCGCACCGATCCACGTGCCGGGACCGTGCACGTCCATTTCCCGCGCTTCGGTTTCCAGGTCAGGGCAGAGAAGAAGGATTGAGATGAAGAGCTTCAAGGGCCGGACGGCCGTCATCACCGGTGCGGCTTCGGGCTTTGGTCTGGAGTCCGCGCGCATCGCCGCGCGCGAGGGCATGAACGTGGTGATGGCCGACGTGCAGGCCGATGCGCTGCAGGTCGCGGCCGACGAGGTTGCCGGCCGGGGTGCACCGGTGCTGGCGCAGCAGGTGGACGTGTCGAAGGCCGACCAGGTCGAAGCCCTTGCCGCCGCCACGCAGGCGCGCTTCGGTGCACCGCACTTCGTCTTCAACAACGCCGGCGTCGGCGGTGGTGGGCTGATCTGGGAAAACTCGCTGCAGGACTGGCAGTGGGTGCTGGGTGTCAACCTGATGGGCGTGGTGCACGGCATCCGCAGCTTCACGCCGATGATGCTCGAGGCCGCGCAGCGCGACCCGGCCTACGAGGGACACATCGTCAACACCGCGTCGATGGCCGGTCTGGTGAACCCGCCGAACATGGGCGTGTACAACGTCAGCAAGCATGCGGTGGTGTCGCTGAGCGAGACGCTGTACCAGGACCTGCGGCTGGTCACCGATCAGGTGAGCGCGTCCGTGCTGTGTCCCTTCTTCGTCAGCACCGGCATCATGGACAGCGAGCGCAATCGGCCCGTGGAGCTGTCGGCCGGACGGCCGACCCGCAGCCAGCGGATCGGTCAGGCGATGGGCGCC
The DNA here is from genome assembly GCA_044225625.1 of Rubrivivax sp. GTDB lineage: Bacteria > Pseudomonadota > Gammaproteobacteria > Burkholderiales > Burkholderiaceae_C > Rubrivivax. Next base: position 4,093 of record JBGAII010000110.1, on the reverse strand, counting down.
CGCGCCGTCGGCAGCGGACGCGTGACCGCGGCGATGGTCGCCCAGTTCGTCTTCGACGCCATGCGCGACCAGCGCTTCTACATCTACAGCCATCCGCAGGCGCTGGCCTCGGTGCAGTCGCGGCTGGAGGACCTGCTCGCGCCCCGCAATCCATCGGACCCGTTCGCGGCCCGGCCGGAGGTCGGTGCGGAGCTGCGCGCCGCATTGCGTGCGGCCGACTGAACCGCGCCGCTGGCGAGGCCCGAGGTGATTGCGCCGAAGCCCCGCGTCGCGGTCGTCGGCGGCGGTCCGGCCGGGCTGATGGCGGCAGAGGTCATGGCCGCAGGTGGGGCAGCGGTCGACCTCTACGACACCATGCCGTCGGTGGGCCGCAAGTTCCTGCTGGCGGGCAAGGGCGGGCTGAACCTGACGCACGGCGAGGCGCCCGGGTTGTTCGGCACGCGCTTCGGCGCGCGTCAGCGCGAGGTCGGCGCGCTGCTGCAGCACTTCGACGCCGCAGCGTTGCGCGAGTGGGCGGCCGGCCTGGGCATCGAGACCTTCGTCGGCACCTCCGGCCGCGTCTTCCCACGCGACATGAAGGCGGCGCCGCTGTTGCGCGCCTGGCTGCAGCGGTTGCGCGCCCAGGGCGTGAGCTTCCACATGCGGCACCGTTGGGTCGGCTGGGCGCCGCGGACCGGCCATCTGCCGACGTTGCAGTTCGACGCGCCAGGCGGCCCGCTGCGGGTCGAGGCTGAAGCGGTCGTGCTGGCGCTTGGCGGCGCCAGCTGGCCGCGCCTCGGCTCCGACGGCAGCTGGTGGCCGCTGCTGCAGCAGTCCGGCGTGGACCTGGCACCGCTGCGGCCGGCCAACTGCGGCTTCGAGGTCCACGGCCGCGACGGCGGCGGCTGGACCGCGCATTTCTCCGGCCGCCACGCCGGCGCGCCATTGAAGTCGGTGGCCATCGAGGTGGACCGTGTCGACGGGCCGCCGTGGCGCCAGCTCGGCGAATGCGTCATCACGCAATACGGCATCGAAGGCAGCCTGGTGTACGCGGCGGCAGCGCTGCTGCGCGACCGCATCGAGGCGCAAGGGCAGGCGACGCTTCGGATCGATCTGCTACCGGCGCGAAGTCGCGACGCGGTGCAGCTGGAGCTGGCGCGCCCGCGCGGTGCGCGCTCGTGGTCCACACATCTGAAGTCGCGGCTCGGCCTCACCGGCGCCAAGACCGGGTTGCTGCATGAACTGCTCGATGCCGCCACGTTGGACGACCCGCTGCGGCTGGCCGCGGCCATCAAGGCCCTGCCGCTGCGCCTGCATGCGCCGCGCCCGGTGGCCGAAGCGATCAGCACCGCCGGCGGCGTGCGCTTCGAGGCGCTGGACGAGCAGTTGATGCTGCAGGCGCTGCCGGGTGTCTTCTGTGCCGGCGAGATGCTCGACTGGGAAGCGCCGACCGGCGGTTACCTGCTGACGGCCAGCATGGCCAGTGGGCGCGTGGCCGGCGCCGGAGTACTGCGCCGCCTGGCTACAACGCCATCGCCTGCGTTTCCCTGAACAACGATTCGCTGAACTGGATCGCCCGCGGGCCCTCGTCGGCCATGGCCCACAGGCCCAACGCCTTGGCCGACATCGGCTTGGCGAACAGGAAGCCCTGCAGTTCGTCGCAGCCCAGCTGGCGCAGGATCTGATACTGCTCCTCGGTCTCGACGCCTTCGGCGACCACCTTCAGCTTCAATGCCTGCGCGAGCTGCACCACTGCGGCGGCGATCTTGCGGGCCTCCTCCGAATGCTCCAGGTCGAGCACGAAGGCGCGGTCGATCTTCAGTTCGCCGGCCGGCAGCTTGCGCAGATAGGCCAGGCTGGAATAGCCGGAACCGAAATCGTCGATGGCGATGTGCACGCCCACGGCGTCCAGCTCGTGGAAGAAGCGCAGCGTCGCGTCGGTGTCCTCCATGGCCACCGTTTCGGTGATCTCGCAGGTCAGCAGGTCGGGGTTGATCTGGTGCCGCTTCAGCGCGGAGGCGATGTGCTGCGGCAGATCGCGCTGGCGCAGTTGGCGGCACGCTTCGTCGATGACCCAGGCGCCCAGCGCATTGATCAAGCCGCTGCGCTCGGCCATCGGGATGAAGATGTTGGGGCTGATCGTTCCACGCGTCGGATGGTGCCAGCGCAGCAGGGCCTCGACACCGGTGATCTGCGCGCTCGGCGCATGAATCTTCGGCTGGTAGTACAGCTCCAGCTGCGCGCGGCCGAGCGCCATGCGCAGGTCGCGCAGCAGTTCCGCCTGCTCCCGTTGGTCGATGATCATGCGCGGGTCGAAGACCGAATAGGTGGCGCCGCCAGAGCTCTTGGCCGCCCGCATCGCCACCGAGGCCTTGGTCACCAGCGCTGCCAGCGTGCCGTGCTGCGGGTACAGCGCGAGACCGATCGAGCAGCCGACGCCGAGTTCGCGTCCTTCCACCACGCAGGGCTGCGACAGCTCCGCAATGACCTGGGTGGCCAGTGCCGCGGCGTCCTGCGCCGCCTGTTCACCGTGCAGCAGCAGCAGGAATTCGTCGCCGCCCAGGCGGGCCAGCGTCATCGTGTCGTGCAGTGCGCTCAGCCGTGCCGCCACGCTTTGCAACAGCTTGTCGCCGCACTGATGGCCGAAGACCTCGTTCACCTGCTTGAAGCCGTCCAGTGCCACCAGCAACAGCGCGGCCTTGCCGCCGTGCGGCTCGAGGCTGCGCTGCAGCTGTGCCAGCGATTGTTCGAAGCCGATGCGGTTGGGCAATCCGGTCAGCTCGTCGCGCACCGCATGGGCCTGCAGTTCGGTCCGCGCCTGGGCGAGCCGGCCGCTCAGGCGGCGTTCGACGGCGCAGGCCAGCAGCATCAACAGAAGCAGCTCGGCTGCGCCGACGGAGGCGAGCGTCACCAGCGTACCGGCACCGATGTCGCCGGTGCGCGGGGGCATCAGGCCGGCGGGCAGGCGTGTGGCGGCAATCACCAGCCACTGCGCGGAGAGCACGCCGGCGCCGATGATCGACGCGCCCGCCGCATGACGTGGGACCGAGGCCTCGCTGCCGTCGATGCCGCGCGTCGCGTACAGGCCCCAGGCAAAACAGGCGCTGGATACCAGCCAGGCCAGCGGCAGCAGCAGCGGGTGCCAGGACATGCCGGGTTGCAGGCGCAGCGCCTGCAGCATCATCAGCTGGGGCAGCAACGCGGCCGCGCCCAGCGTGGCTGCGGCGGCCGTCAGTTGCCACGACGAGGCGGCCTGGACGTGCGCCGAGCGCAGCCCCAGCAGAACGAGGCCGCAGGTCGCAATGGCCGCGCCGACGGTCCAACGCAGGTCGAAGGCGGCGTCGAGTCCGGTGACGAGGTCGGCCACGCCGAGCATTGCTGCCGCGCCCATGCCGGCGGCCAGTGCCGCAGCGGCCGACAGCAGCCATGGCAGCCGTTCCGCGCCGCCACGCTGCTGCGCGCGCTGACCCATGTCGATGCCCACGTAGGCCGCGAGCAGCATGACCAGCAGGCCCGCCGCCGGCGGCAGCGCGGTGGGATTCAGGCTCGTGGGCAGATCCATCCGCGGCTCAACGGGTCACCGTCCAGGCCGGCGCGGCCCAGGCAGAGTCGATCGATGGTGAATGCGCCATGGGCGGTCTATCGGCGTGGTTGAGGGCGGCTTTAGGCTTCGGCGCCGCCACTCGATGTTCCCATTGCCGGTAGCTCGTTGCCTGCGACTTTTTGCACGTCCGGGCCACACCTTCGGCCATGGCACACTGCGCCGCTTTTCACGACTGCCCGACGCGGGCCTGTTTCTCTTGGATCCGATCCTTCTGCAGATTGCCGACGAGCTGGGCGCCCGCCCGGCACAAGTCAAGGCCGCCGTCGAACTGCTCGACGGCGGTGCCAGCGTGCCCTTCATTGCGCGCTACCGCAAGGAGGCCACCGCCGGTCTCGACGATGCCCAGTTGCGCGAACTGGAGACACGGCTGGCCTACCTGCGCGAATTGCAGCAGCGCCGCGAGGTGGTGCTGGCCAGCATCGAAGAACAGGGCAAGCTCACGTCCGAACTGCGTGCCGCCATCGAGGCGGCGCCAACCAAGCAGGTCTTGGAAGACCTGTACCTTCCCTT
>JBGAII010000109.1:5425-15327 GCA_044225625.1 Rubrivivax sp. | reverse complement strand
GGACGAAGCTTGATATTATGGTTGAACCAAGCCGGACAGCAGACGGTCTCGGCGGGCCGCATCCCCGGCATGGAAGCCTACGGTGTTCGACGCCGTGCGCACGCCGCGCGGCCGCGGCCGCGACGACGGCAGCCTGCACGAGGTCAACCCGGTGAACCTGCTCGGCGGCCTGATGCGCGACTTCCAGCGCCGGCTGGACCTGGACACCGCGCAGGTCGAGGACGCGCTGATCGGCTGCGTGCAGCCGCACGGCGAGCAGGGCGCGGTGATCGGCAAGCTCGCCGCGCTGGCCGCCGGCTGGGACTGGCGCGTGCCGGGCCTGCAGCTCAACCGCTACTGCGGCTCGGGGCTGGAGGCGGCCAACCTGGCCGCCGCCAAGGTGCGCGCCGGCTGGAGCGATCTGGTGGTCGCGGGCGGCGTCGAGTCGATGTCGCGCGTCACGATGGGCGCGGCCGCCAGCGCGCGCGACAACAACCCGGCGCTGAACTTCCAGCTGCGGCTGGTGCCGCAGGGCGTCAGCGCCGACCTGATGGCCTCGCTGGACGGCCACACGCGGCAGGACGTCGATGCCTACGGCCTGCTGTCGCAGCAGCGCGCGGCCGCGGCGCGCGCCGAGGGCCGCTTCAGCCACTCGCTGCTGCCGGTGCGCGACCTCAACGGCCTGACGCTGCTGGCCGAGGACGAGGCGATCCGCCCCGACACCACGCTGGAAGGCCTGGGGAAGCCGTCGTTCCAGGCGATGGGCGAGGCCGGCTACGACGACGTGGCGATCGCCCGCTATCCGCAGGTGGGGCGCATCGAGCACGTGCACACGCCGGGCAATTCGTCCGGCATCGTCGACGGCGCGGCGCTGGTGCTGATCGGCAGCGAAGCCAAGGGCCGCGCGCTCGGCCTGACGCCGCGCGCGCGCGTCGTCTCGGTCGCCGCCACCGCCAGCGAGCCGGTGATCATGCTCGACGCGCCCGCGCCGGCGGCGCGCATCGCGCTGACCAAGGCCGGGCTGGAGGCCGACGACATCGACCTGTACGAGATCAACGAGGCCTTCGCCACCGTCGTGCTGCGCTTCATGAGCGAGCTGAAGCTGCCGGTCGACAAGGTCAACGTCAACGGCGGCGCGATCGCGATGGGGCACCGCTGGGTGCCACCGGCATGCTGATCGGCACCGTGCTCGACGAACTGGAACGCCGCCAGCTGAAGCGCGGCATGGTCGTGCTCTGTGCCGCCGACGGCATGGGCGTGGCCTCGATCATCGAACGCCTGTGAGGACCGACCCGACCATGAGCGAAGCCATCCGCTACGACAAGGACGATCAGGGCATCGTCACGCTGACCATCGACATGCCGGGGCAGTCGGCGAACACCATGAATGCGGCGTTCCGCAGCGCGCTCGCCGCGACCGTGGACCGCCTGGCGCAGGAGCCGCGCTGGCTGGCCGCCTGCGTGGTCCGGCTGGCGCAGGGGCGCGACGGCCTGCGCGGCGTGATCCTCACCTCGGCCAAGAAGACCTTCTTCGCCGGCGGCGACCTGAACAGCCTGCTGGCCGCGAAGCCCGAGGACGCGGCGGCGATGTTCGAGCGCGCTCAAGGCATGAAGGCGCTGCTGCGCCGGCTGGAGACACTGGGCCCGCCGGTCGTGGCCGCGATCAACGGCACCGCGCTGGGCGGCGGCTTCGAGATCTGCCTGGCCTGCCATGCGCGCTTCGTCATCGACGACGCCGGCATCGCGCTCGGCCTGCCCGAGGCCACGCTGGGCCTGCTGCCGGGCGCCGGCGGCGTGGTGCGCATGGTGCGCATGCTGGGCGTGCAGGCGGCCATGCCGCTGGTGGTCGACGGCACGACCTTCGCTCCGCAGCGCGCTGGAGCTGAAGCTGGTCGACGGCCTGGCGCGTGACGCCGCCGACCTGCTGGCACAGGCGCGGGCCTGGATTGCCGCGCACCCGCAGCCGCAGCAGCCGTGGGACGTCAAGGGCTTCCGCATCCCCGGCGCCACGGCGACCACCGTCGCGCCGCTGCTGTTCCTGCGCGGCGCGCCGCTGGCGCTGATGAAGAAGCACCGCGGGCTGTACCCCGCGCGCGAGGCGGCGATGTCGGCGGTGGTCGAATGCGCGGCGGTCGACTTCGACACCGCGTCGCGCATCGAGAGCCGCTACCTCGTGCACCTGGCCACGCACCCGGTGTCGAAGAACCTGATCACCACGTTCTTCTTCCAGATGAACGAGATCAAGAACGGCAAGGGCCGGCCCGAGGAGCGTGCCGCCGGCCAGGAGCTGCGTGCTGGGCGCCGGCATGATGGGCGCCGGCATCGCGCTGGTGGCCGCGCAGCGCGGCATTCCGGTGGTGCTGAAGGACGTCAGCGCCGACGCCGCGGCGCAGGGCAAGGCCCGCATCGAGAAGACGCTGGCCAAGTCGGTGGAGAAGGGCAAGCTGACCGCCGAGAAGATGGCACGCGCGCTGGCGCTGGTGCAGGCCACCGGCAACGCCGACGATCTGCAGGGTTGCGACCTGATCATCGAGTCGGTGTTCGAGAAGCGCGACGTGAAGGCGCAGGCCACGAAGGAGGCCGAGACGCGTCTCGCACCCGGCGGCTTCATCGGCTCGAACACCTCGACGCTGCCGATCACCGGCCTGGCCGCGGCGGTGAGCCGGCCGCAGGACTTCATCGGCATCCACTTCTTCTCGCCGGTGGACCGCATGCCGCTGGTCGAGATCATCAAGGGCCGCGAAACCTCGCCGCAGACGCTGGCGCGCGCGGTGGACTTCGTGCAGCAGCTGCGCAAGACACCGATCGTCGTCAACGACAGCCGCGGCTTCTTCACCAGCCGCGTCTTCGGCACCTTCACCAAGGAAGGTGCGGCGATGCTCGGCGAGGGTCTCGACGCGGCGCGCATCGAAAGCGCCGCGCTGGCCGTCGGCATGCCGGTCGGGCCGCTGGCGGTGATGGACGAAACCTCGATGGCGCTGACCTGGTCGGTGCGTCAGCAGACCATCGCCGACCTGACGGCCGAGGGTCAGCCGATCCCGCAGCATGCGGGCTGGGACGTGATCCGCACGATGGCGGTGGACCTGAGCGCGCCCAGCCGCGCGGGCGGCGGCGGCTTCTACGACTATCCGGCCGACGGCCGCAAGCGGCTGTGGCCCGCCTGGCGGCGCAGTTCCCGCAGGGCGGCAAGCCGGTGCCCGACGCCGACCTGCGCGACCGGCTGCTGTACATCCAGGCGATCGAGGCGATCCGCTGCAGGGAAGAGGGCGTGATCGAGGCCGCGCGCGACGCCAACATCGGCTCGGTCCTCGGCATCGGCTTCCCGCGCTGGACCGGCGGCACGCTGCAGTTGATCAACAGCATCGGCGCGAAGCGCTTCGCCGAACGCGCCGCCGAACTGGCGCAGCGCTACGGCGAGCGTTTTGCGCCGCCGCCGCTGTTGTTGCAGATGGCTGAGCGGGGCGAGCGCTTCGTCTGAGGTTCGCGCTCGACGCACCCCGTGTGGAGGCTGAAGTGAACACACATCACGCCGATCGCTCGTTTCCCTGTCAGCCCGAGCAGGTGTCCGCCGCATGGCTGACCGAGGTGCTGCAGCGCAGTGGTGCATTGCAGGGCGCGGAGGTGGCGGCGCTGCAGGCCAGCCCGGTCGGCAACGGCCTGCTCGGCCAGAGCGTGCGCTTCGCGCTCGAGCTGGAGCCTGACGACGCGGCCGGGCCGTGCGCGGTGGTGGCGAAGTTCGCCGCCACCGAAGCCTCGCCGCGCGCGCTGTGCGTGGCCAGCGAGCTGTATCTGCGCGAGGTGCGCTTCTACCAGCAGATCGCGCCGACGATCGGCACGCGCACGCCGCGCGTGCATGTCGCCGACATCGACCCGGACAGCCACGACTACATCCTGCTGATGGAAGACCTGCATCCGGCGCGGCAGGGCGACCAGCTCGCCGGCTGCTCGGTCGACGAATGCCGGCTGGCGCTGCAGCAGATCGCGGGCCTGCATGCGGCCTACTGGCAGGCCAGCGGCCTGGAGGCGTTGCCGTGGCTGCGCGGGGTGCCCGAGCGCGTGGGCCGGCAGGCGCGGCGGCGCTGCCCGCGATGCTCGACCGCTATCTGGCGCGCTTCGGCGATCTGCTGGCGCCGCCGGCGGTCGCGGCGCTGGAGCGCTTCGTGCCGCGCTACGGGCGCATCGTCAGCGACCGCACGTCGCCCTGGATGCTGCAGCACGGCGACTTCCGGCTCGACAACGTGCTGTTCGATGTCTGCGGCGAAGCCGGCACGATGGCCACGCTGGACTGGCAGACCATCAATGCCGGCTGCGGCCTGTTCGACGCGGCGTTTTTCGTCGGCGGCGCCCTGGGCGCCGACGAACGCCGGCAGGTCGAATCCGACCTGGTGGCGAGCTACCACGACGCGCTGTGCCGCCGTGGCGTGCGCGGCTATGCCTTCGACGACTGCTGGCGCGACTACCGCAAGTACGCGGCCCGCGTCTGCTGTACGCCGATTGCCGCAGGTCCGCCGTCGCGCTCGAGCGCGGCGACCGCATGTTCATTCGCATGATGGACCTGGTCACGCAGCAGGTGATCGACCTCGATTCGCTGTCGCTCTGGGATTGATACCCGTTTGCAATCGGTCGCATGGAAGATCGCTGTCGGCTGCCGGCGCATGGCAGCCGATCGTTGCTTGCTTGTTTGCTGAGGCTGTGGCGAGGGGCCACGGGCGGACCGCCGGCAGGCCTAATGCGACGCCCCGCCCGGTGGGCGGGGTGCCCTGCGGTGCTCGGCTTCATGGCCTCGTCGCCAACACACGTCGCGCGCTGATCGCGCGCTACGTTCAGACAGTCGCGACGAAGTCAGAAGTGGAGGCGCGCTGCGCGCGCTGGCCGTGAAACCTGCGCTCCTCGGCGTCGCATAGGCGCCCTGCCGGCGGTCCGCCCGTGGCCCCGGCAACGCTGTTGTTCGCGGAGGCAAAGACCACGCACTGCATGTATTCCTTCGTCACGAGAACCCACGCTGTCTCCGGCCGAGGATGGCGGGGAAGCGAATCCTGGAAGTAAAGGAGGAGCACGGTCGAAGACCGGGCGGGGGACATGGAAGGATTCGCTTCCCCGCCGTCCTCGGCTCGCGCCGAGGCAAGCACGCATGAGCGGCTGCTATGCGCCGTTCGCTGCCCCTGAAGCCTAGACGATTGATTGCAATTCGGCATAAGCCGTCTTGCCGGCCTCAGGTTTACCCTAGCCCCCTCGGAATTCAGTGGTTGGACCATTGACTGTAGTGGTCCGCGCCGCTAACGTGCGCGGCCACGACGAACCCTTCGTTCGATCGCAACACAACAACAGCCCGTGGAACTCTCCGCCCTCTTCAGCGTCGTGCAACTCGCCAATGCGCTGGCATTGGCCTCGTTGCTGACCATCCTGGCGTCCGGCCTGGCGCTGATCTTCGGCCTGCGCGACGTGATGAACTTCGGGCACGGCGCGTTCTACATGCTCGGCGCCTACCTCGGCTACACCGTCGGCGGCAAGCTCGGCTTCTGGTGGGCACTGGTGTGCGTACCGCTGTGCCTGGCGGCCGTCGGCGCGGTCTTCGAGCTGGCCGTGCTGCGCCCGCTGCAGCACCGCTCGCACATGGACGTCGCGCTCATCACCTTCGGCGTCGCGCTGATCATCGGCCCGATGGTGGTCAAGATCTGGGGCGCCTCGCCGCTGACCGTCGACGCGCCGCAGGTGCTCGAAGGCTCGTGGTCGCTGTTCGGCAAGCCGTATCCGGTGTACCGGCTGTTCCTGATCGCCGTCGGCTTCAGCACCTGCCTGGCGCTGGCCGCCTGGCTGCGCTACACCACCAGCGGCATGTACGTGCGCGCCGTCAGCCAGCAGCCGCACATCGCGCGCATGATGGGCGTCAACACCGACCGGCTGAGCCTGCTGGTGGTCTGCCTGGGCACCGCCTTCGCCGGCCTGGCCGGCGTGCTCGCCGGGCCGTACCTGTCGATGGACCCTGGCATGGGCGCGGCCATCCTCATCAGCTGCCTGATCGTCGTCGTCGTCGGCGGCCTGGGCAGCATCGGCGGCGCCATCGCGGCCGCGGTCGTCTATGCCTTCATCCAGGTCATCGGCACGGTGGTGATGCCGTCGGTCGCCGTGCTCGCGCCGTACCTGCTGCTGTTCTTCGTGCTGCTGTGGCGCCCGCAGGGCTTCGGCCGCGGACGGGTGGCCTGATGTCCGCCGTCATGTCGTCGCAGGCATCGCCGTCCGCCGCGCAGCGCGGCACCGCGCGCTGGATCGTGCCGCTGCTGCTCGTGGCCGTCGCCGTCGGCGGCGCGATGCTGCCGAAGCTGGTCACCAGCCCGTTCTACCTGAGCCTGCTCGCCAACGGCGTGATTCTCGGCATCGCCGCGCTCGGCCTCGGATTCCTGATGTACCAGTGCGGCCTGGTGCTGTTCGGCGTCGCCGCCTTCATCGGCGTGCCGGCCTACCTGCTGGGCATGGGCGTGCAGCATCTGGGACTGAGCCTCGGCGTGGCCGTCGCGCTGGCGCTGCTCGGCTCGGGCCTGTTCGCGCTGCTGGTCGGTGCGCTGGTGGTGCGTGCGCGTCCATTGCCATTTGCCATGCTGACACTGGCATTGGCACAGATGCTCAAGTCGGTGGCGACGCTGCAGGTGCTGCGGCCGCTGACCGGTGGTGACGACGGCCTGTCGATGACCTTCTCGGGCAGCTTCCTCGGTCTCAGCGCCGCGGAGCTGGCGAAGTCCGCGTCGTTCTGGCCGCTGGCCTGGTTCGCGCTGTGCGCGACGATGCTGCTGCTGTGGTGGGTGGGGCGCTCGCGCTTCGGCCAGATCCTGCGCGCGATCAAGGCCAACGAGGAGCGCATGCGTTTCTCCGGCTTCGACACCTACTGGCCGCGCCTGGCCGCCTTCGTGCTCGCGGCGCTGGTCATCTCGGTCGCCGGCGTGCTCGGTGCGCTGAGTTCGGCCTTTGCGTCGCCCGAACTGCTCGACTTCGCGACGGGCGGCAACGCGTTGGTGGCCACGCTGGTCGGCGGCGCATCGTCGGTGGCCGGCCCGGTGCTGGGCGCGCTGCTCTACACCTGGGGCCAGGACCTGTTCGGCACCACCGGCCACCTGGAACTGCTGACGGGCATTGCCACCGTCGTCGCCATCGCCTTCTTCCCGCGCGGGGCGATCGGCGCGGTCGAAGCGCTGGGCGCGCGGCTGCGCCACGCGCTGTCGGGACAGGGACGGAGCTGAACATGCTGCGCGTGGAAGGTCTGAGCGTGGCCTACGGCAACGTCCGTGCGCTCGAGAACATCGACATGGAAGTGGCGCAGCGCGGCGTGCTGCACGGCGTGATCGGGCCCAACGGCGCCGGCAAGTCGACGCTGATGGACGCGATCAGCGGCCGCCGGCCGCCGACCAGCGGCCGCGTGATCGTCGACGGCACCGACATCACCACCCGTTCGGTCACCTGGCGCCGCCGCTTCGGCATGGCGCGCTCGTTCCAGCGCACCAGCATCTTCCCGGGCCTGACGGTGCGCGAGCAGCTGGAACTGGTGGCCTCGCAGCTGGGTGAACCGGACCTGGGCGAGATCGTCGATGCCTTCGAACTGCGCGCGGTCTACGACCAGGTGGCCGACAGCATCGCCTACGGCGACCAGCGGCGCGTGGACATCGCGCTGGCGATGATCGGCAAGCCGCGGCTGCTGCTGCTCGACGAACCCGCAGCCGGGCTGTCGACCACCGAGACGGTGGCGCTGTTCGAACACCTGCGCACGCTGGTGCAGCACCGCGGCGTCACCGCGATCGTCGTCGAACACGACGTCGACGCCGTGTTCCGCTTCTGCGACCAGATCACCGCGCTGGACCTCGGCCTGCTGCTGCTGACCGGAACGCCGCAGCAGGTGCGCACCGACCCGCGTGTGGTCTCGGCCTACCTGGGGACCGCGGCATGAGCTTTTTGCAGATCGAAGGCCTGAGTGCCGGCTACGGCAAGGCGGTGGTGCTGCGCGAGGTCAGCCTGCAGGTCGACGAAGGCGAGACACTGGCCGTGGTCGGCAAGAACGGCGCCGGCAAGTCCACGCTGCTGAACAGCTTCTTCGGCGGCACGCGCATCCGTGGCGGGCAGATCCGGCTCGGCGGGCAGTCGCTGCTCGACCGGCCGTCCTACGCCGCACCGTCGCTGGGTGCGACGATTTCGCCGCAGGGCCGGCTGATCCTGCCGCACCTGACCGTCGAAGAGAACCTGCGCCTCGGCGCCGCAGCCGGTCGCAAGGGGCACTGGACGCTGGCCACCGTCTATGCGCTGTTCCCGGTGCTGCAGGAACGCCGCGACAAGCCGGGCACGGCACTCAGCGGCGGCCAGCAGCAGATGCTGGCCGTGGGCCGCGCGCTGATGGGCAACCCGCGCGTGCTGCTGCTCGACGAACCGACCGAAGGCCTGTCGCCGGTGCTGGTCGACGACCTGGCGCGCGTCTTCAAGCAGATCAGCTCGGCAGGGACGGGACTGCTGCTCGTCGAGCAGCACCTGAACCTGGTGCGCCGCGTCTGCGAACGTTTTGCCGTGATGGCCAAGGGCGAGGTCATCGACCGCGGCCGGGTGGAAGACATCGACAGCGACAAGCACCGCGCCGCACTGGCGTTCTGAACGATCCACAGTCTGAACAGGAGACGACACATGACGATTCGAAGATGGCTGGCCGTGGCGGCAGCCGCGTTGAGCTTCAATGCCGCTGCCCAGGGCACCGACCCGATCCGCATCGGCCTGCTGACGGCCGACTCCGGGACGCTGGCCTTCCTGCTGCCGCATTACCTGGAGCCGGCCAAGCTGGCGGTCGAGCGCATCAATGCCGAAGGCGGCGTGATGGGCCGCAAGCTCGAGCTGGTGCAGCAGGCCTATGCGCCCACCCCCGCCGGCGCCCTGCAGGCCGTGACGCGGCTGGCGCAGCAGGAGAAGGCGGTGGTGGTGTTCGGCTTCATCACGTCGGCGGGCTCGCTGGCGGTGGCGCCGCGCATGGAGGCGCTGAATGCCATCTATCTGGACAGCACTTCGCAGGCCAATGACCTGACGACGAAGGCCTGCAATGCCAACTACTTCCGCAGCACCTTCAACGATGCGATGAACATCAACACGCTGGCCGCCGAGGTGCGCCGGTCGGGGGCGAAGACCTGGTCGCTGCTGGCCGCCGACTATGCCTACGGGCATGACTTCGCCAAGAGCTTCAAGGCGCTGGTCGAGAGCATGGGCGGCACGCTGAACACGACGCTGTTCGCGCCGATGGACACGGCCGACTTCGGCTCGTACATCTCGCAGCTCGACGCCAAGCGCACCGAGGGCCTGGCGGTGCTGTTCCCGGGCACCGGCGGCAACAACTTCGCCAAGCAGCAGAAGCAGTTCGGCCTGTTCCCGAAGTACAAGGTGGTGGTGTCGACCTCGTTCACCGCCGACATCGTGCTGCCGGCGCAGGGCGACACCGTGGTCGGTGTGTTCTCGTCGCAGGGCTTTGCGCCGGAGTTCACCGGTGCCAAGACCGAGGCCTTCGTCAAACTGTGGCAGGAACGCTTCAAGCGCCCCCCGAGCTACATCGAGGCCGACACCTGGCAGGCGGTGGAACTGATCAAGGCGGCCGTCGAAAAGGCCGGCGGCGCCACCGACCCGGCGGCGCTGCGCAAGGCGCTGGCCGGGCTGAAGACCAGCACGGTGATCGGCGACGTGGAGATGCGCGCCGCCGACCATCAGCTGACGCGCCGCATGGCGCTGCTGCAGGTCGAAGCCGCCGGTGAGGGCAAGGCACGCATGGCGCTGCGCGCCATCGTTCCGCCGGACCAGGCCGCTCCGGCCCCGGTGCTGAACTGCCCGCCGTGAGCACAAAGGCCCGCTTCGACGGCCGGGTCGCCTTCGTCACCGGCGGCGGCTCCGGCATCGGTGCGGCGGTGGTCCGCCGCC
>JBGAII010000109.1:0-5391 GCA_044225625.1 Rubrivivax sp. | reverse complement strand
GCCCGCGTCGCGGTCGTCGACCGCCAGCTCGACGCGGCGCAGCAGGTGGCGGCGTCGCTGGGCCCGGCGGCCCTGGCGCTGCCGGCGGACGTGGCGGTGGAAGCCGAGGTCGCCGGTGCGGTGGCGCAGACGCTGCAACACTTCGGCCGCCTGGACATCGGCGTCAATGCCGCCGGCTACGGTGCCTCCGCCGAAGTGATCGACATGGACCACGCGCAGTGGAAGGGCGTGATCGACGTCGACCTCGGCGGCACCTTCCTGTGCACCAAGCATGAAGCGCGGGCCATGCTGCGCTCGGCGCGGCCGGGCGTGGTGATCAACATCGCGTCGGTGAACGCGGTGCGGCCGGGTGAAGGGCTGGCCGCCTACTGCGCGGCCAAGGCCGGCGTGGTGATGCTGACCGAAGTCGCGGCGCTGGAGCTGGCGCCGCGCGGCATCCGCGTGCTGGGCGTCGGGCCCGGGGTCACGCACACCGCGGCGATGGCCGGCTTCCTGGCCAACGACAGCGCGCGCAAGGGCTTTCTGGACAACGTGCCGGCCGGACGCACGGCCAGCCCCGATGAAGTGGCTTCGCTGGTGGCCTGGCTGGCCTCGGACGAAGCCGCGTACATGAGCGGCGAAACCGTCTACATCGACGGCGGCATGCGCAGCCGCAGCTATCCGAGCCTGAACCAGCGCCGGCCCGGCGGTTATCCGGGGCCGGATTTCCTGACTCAACTTCACGTGGGGTAGCCGATGCGCGCACTGATCGTCGACGGGGTGCGCAGCGTCAAGCTGACGGACTGGCCCGAACCGCAGCCGGCCGATGGCGACGTGCGGGTGCATGTGCGCGTGGCCGGCCTGTGCGGATCCGATGTGCACGCGATGCACGGCGGCGTGCCGAACCTGCCGCTGCCGCTGATCATGGGCCACGAATTCGGCGGCGTGCTGGACGACGGCACGCCGGTGGTCGTCAACCCGATGCTGTCCTGCGGCGCCTGCGCCGCCTGCGATGCCGGCCGCACCCACCTGTGCCAGCAGCGCCGCGTGCTGGGCTTTCGCGCCAGCGGCGGCTTTGCCGAGCGTGTGGTGCTGCCGCGCCGCAACGCGGTGCCGGCGCCCGGCCTCACGGCCACGCAGGCCGCCCTGGTGGAACCGGTCGCCAACGGCGTGCATGCCTGGCATCGCGCCGGCCGGCCGACCGGCGCGGTGGCGGTGATCGGCGCCGGCGCGGTCGGCATGAGCCTGCTGCACGTGCTGCGCTCGCGTGGCCTGCGCGAGGTCACGGTGATCGATCCGGTGGCCGAACGCCGCGCGCACGCCCGCGCGGCTGGCGCGGCGGCCACCGCCGAGCGGCTGGAAGGCCAGTTCGAGGCCGTGTTCGACGCGGCCGGTACGGCATCGACACGCCGCGATGCCGTGGCCTGCACGCAGCCCGGCGGCAGCGTGGCGCTGCTCGGCCTGCACGACGACGTGCTGCAGCTGTCGGCCTCGGCGCTGGTGGTCGGTGACCGCACGCTGGCCGGCTGCTTTGCCTACACCGAGGCCGAGTTTGCCGAAGCCGTCGAACTGGCGGCCACGCTCGACGCGCCGTGGGCGCAGATCCTGCCGTTCGACAGCGCCGCTTCGGCCGTCACCCAAGTGCTGGCCGGCCAGGCGCCGGCCGGCCGCATCAAGACCCTCTTCGAGATCTCCGCATGAACACCGAAACCCGTACCGATGCCGGCGAACTGATCGCCCGCACCCTGAAGACCGCCGGCGTGCAGCGTGTGTTTGCGCTGCACGGCGGGCACCTCGAGGCCTTCTATCGCGGCTGCCGGCAGCACCAACTGGAGCTGGTCGACTTCCGCCACGAGGCGACGGCCGGCCACGCGGCCGAAGGCCATGCGCGCAGCACCGGGCAGCTGGGTGTGTGCGTGGTCACCGCCGGGCCCGGCTACCTGAACGCGCTGCCGGCGATGGTCAACGCGCAGCTGGATGGTGTGCCGGTGCTGTTCATCGTCGGCGCGCCGCCGTTGCGTGAGGCCGAGTTCAGCTCGCTGCAGGGCGGCTTCGACCAGATTGCGATGGCCACGCCCGGCGTCAAGTGGGCGCACCGCATCACCCAGCCGGAACGTGTGCCCGACCTGCTGGCGATGGCCATCCGCAAGGCCACCACCGGCCGGCGCGGCGCGGTGCTGATCGAAGTGCCGATCGACGTGATGCACGTGCCGGTGCACGAGATCGACGTCACGCCGCCGGCCGGGCTGGCGACGCACCCGCGGCCGGCGCCGGCACCGAGCGAGCTGGACGCCGCACTGCAGCTGCTGCGCGGGGCGCAGCGCCCGGTGATCGTCTGCGGCGGCGAAGCCCGTTTCGCCGGCTGCGAGGGCCGGCTGCGCACCTTTGCCGAGGCCAGCGGCATCCCAGTGTTCGTCAATGGCCGGGCCTTCGGCATGCTGCCCTGGGACCACCCGCTGTACGGCCACGAGGCCGGCAACCTGGCGGCGCTGCAGGCCCAGGGCCATGCGCCGGACGTGATGCTGCTGCTCGGCGCCAAGCTGGGCATGGCGCTGGGTGGCCGCAGGCCGCTGGTGGTGCCGCGCGCCGCCAGGCTGGTGCAGGTGCTGGCCGACGGCGGCGAGATCGGCCGCATCCGCGATGTCGACGTGCCCATCGCCGCCGATTGCGGCAGCATGCTCGAGGCGCTGCTGGCCGCCACGCAGGGCCAGGCCTGGCCGGACTGGAGCGCCTGGGCGCAGCGCGCCACCGATGCCAAGCGCAGCTACGAGCGCAGCATCACCGACACCGACCTGCCGGGCGGCATCCACCCGTTCCACGCCGTGCGTGCGGTGGTGGAGGTGGCCGGCGCGGACGCCAGCTACGTGCTCGACGGCGGCGAATCGGGGCTGTGGGCGGCGCATGCGGTGCGCGTCAACGGCCCGGGCCAGTACATCAACAACGGCTATCTGGGCCTGCTGGGTTCGGGCATGGGCTTCGCCATCGGCGCGCAGATGGCACGGCCCGGCCGGCGCGTCGTGCAGATCGCCGGCGACGGCGGTGTCGGCTTCCATCTGCAGGACCTGGACACGATGGTGCGCCGCCGCCTGCCGATCGTCACCGTGGTGATGAACAACCGCGTCTGGGGCATGTCGCTGCACGGCCAGCAATTGCTGTACGGCGAGGACTACGACGCGATCAGCCGCCTCAGCGAGGAGACCTCCTACGCGCGCATCGCCGAAGGCTTCGGCTGTTATGCCGAGACGGTGACGCGCGCGGCCGAGGTCGGCCCGGCGATGCAGCGGGCGCTGGCCAGTGGACGTGCGGCGCTGCTGGACGTGCGCACCGACCCGGCCTGCATGCACCCGCGGATGAACACCATGCTGAAGCCGATCACCGAAGGCGACATCGTGATTCCGTACTACGAGAGCATCCCGGTGCGCCGCTGAGCGGGGCGGTCCGATCGTCGAGGCCCATGTGCTGAACTCCAGCTCCGAACAGGCCCCTGCGCGCGACACCGCGTCGCTGGATCTGGTGCTGCGCCTGCGGCGCCGCCGCAGCGAGGCGCGGGACGTGGAGTCCTTCGAGCTGATCGACCCGGCCGGGCGCCCGCTGCCGCCCTTCGAGGCCGGCAGCCACCTGCTGGTCGAATGCACGCGCGGCATCGTGCGCTCGTACTCGCTGTGCAATTCGCCCGCCGAGCGCCACCGCTATCAGATCGCGGTGCTGCGCGAACCGGCGTCGCGCGGCGGCTCCGCGGCGGTGCATGCCGATTGGCAGGTCGGCTGCACGGTCCGCACCTCGAGCCCGCGCAGCCACTTCCCACTCGCCCCGGCCTCGATCGCAGCGGACGGCGGCCGCGTGCTGCTGCTGGCCGGCGGCATCGGCATCACGCCGCTGCTGGCGATGGCCGAGGAACTGCAGCGGCTCGGGCGTCCCTTCGAGCTGCACTACTGCACCCGCAGCGCCGAGCGCACGGCCTTTGCCGACCGGCTGCGCGAGGCGCCCTTTGCCGACGCGGTGCACATCCATCACGACGACGGGCCGGCCGCGCAGCGCTTCGATGCCGAAGCGGCCATCGGCCGCGCCGGCGCGCAGGACCATCTCTACGTCTGCGGCCCGGCGGGCTTCATCGACCATGTGCATGCGGCGGCCATGGCGCTGGGCTGGCCGGACGCGCAGCGCCACCACGAGCTGTTCGGCGCAAAGAGCGAGCTGCACGTGACAGGTGACCAGCCCTTCGAGATCGTGGTCGCCAACCGCGGCGTGTCGGTGCTGGTGGGCGCCGGCGAAACGGCACTGGCGGCGCTGCGGCGAATCGGCGTCGACGTGCTGTCGTCCTGCGACGAAGGCGTGTGCGGCACCTGCCTGACCGGCGTGGTCGAGGGCGTGCCGGACCATCGCGACCAGTACCTGACCGAAGCCGACCGCGCCCGCAACGACTGTTTCACACCGTGTTGCTCGCGCGCGCGCGGTGGCCGGCTGGTGATCGAGGTCTGAGGTTCGAACGGATTCGCGGCCCGTGGCCTGAAGCAGTCTCCGCGGCCGGCGATGGGTCGATGGTGCGGGCTGGTTTCGAAGGGTCGCAGTCGGCCACAAGCGGGTACCGGTGCTCGACTGGTTACGTGTGACCTGGGGGCGAACAGAAAGCTGGCCAAGCGTTCAGAGACTGCCGAGATAGGCACAGAACATGTCAGCCATGGCGTCGGCGTAGGCCTTGATTTCCCTGGAAGTGCGCGGCGTTTCTGAAAACTCCTTGCCGACGGCGCCCAGTGTGGTCGTGATCAACTCGCCCGCCCGTGCGCGCGTGGCTCTCGAAGCATTCGGCAGCGCCTCGGCCATGAAGCGCTGGATCGTACGGTCGCCGGAGGCACGAGCCTCATGCGCCTCCGGTGCGTCGAGATACAGCGGCGCGGCTGCGGCCAATGCCGTGCGCACCTCTGCCTCTTCGCACTCCGATCGGATGAAGGCATGGACCAGCGCACGCAGGCGCTTCGGCGGCGGGTCGCGCGCGTCTTGCAGGGTGCGGCTGAGCATCTCGGTGGTCTGACGCCATTCGTCGCTCTGCAGCCGGAACAGGATGGAGGCCTTGTTCGGGAAGTACTGGTAGACCGAGCCGACGCTGACACCGGCGCGTTCGGCCACGCGCGTGGTGGTGAAGCGGCGCGCGCCTTCCCTGGCCAAAACCTGAAGGGCCGCTTCGAGGATCGCGGCGACCAGGTCGTTCGAGCGGGCCTGCTTGGGTTGTCTGCGCGAGGAGAGGGGGGCTGTGGCGCGGGTGGGCATGGCGCTTGGGTCAGAACGCGAATAGGAAACGTGAATGTTTCTTCATATTATTCCGTCACTCGCTTCTTGCAACGGAATGACTTCATGACCACACTGACTTCCGCGCCGTTGGCGCCGCTGCTCGACCGCCTGTTCAAAGAAGCCGAG
>JBGAII010000108.1:0-15969 GCA_044225625.1 Rubrivivax sp. | reverse complement strand
GCTGCACCGCCAGCGAGGTCTTCGGCCTGCTGCAGCAGCCATGTGGTCGCGCGCCGCTTCGGCCTGGACGAGGACACGCTGGCGCAGCTGCATGCGGCCCTGCGCGAGGCCGGTTTCCACTGGGCGCTGGATGCGCGCCAGCGCGCCGTGCACGGCCTGCCCGAGACGGAGGCCCACACGCTGGACGATGCGCTGCAGCGCCTGTTCCTCGGCTATGCACTGCCCGCGCAGCAGGGCCAGCCTTTCGTGCAGCGCCTCGGTGCCGGCGGCATCGAAGGCTCCGCCGCGCTGGCGCTGGGCGCGCTGTGGCGCTATGCGCAGTCCCTGCAGCGGCTGCGCGACGATCTGCTGCAGCCGAAGCGGCCGGAGGACTGGGCACTGGCGCTGAACCGCGCGCTCGACGACTTCATGGCGCCCGAAGGCGCCGCATTGGACGAACTGCGCGCGCTGCGCCAGACGGTGCAGCAGCTGGTCGACGACATGCGCGGCGGCGGTGTCGACGACGCGCTGCCTTGCCGGTGCTGCGCGCGGCACTGCAGGCCCGGCTCGACGACCCGGCGCGCGGCGGCGCGGCCGGCGGCAGCATCAACTTCGCGTCGCTGAACGCATTGCGCCGGCCTGCCAGCGCTTCCGCGTCGTCTGCCTGATCGGCCTGGACGATGGTGCCGTTCCCCTCGGTGCGCCGTGCCGCCGAGTTCGACCTGATGGCTCGGCAGCCGCGCCGCGGCGACCGCAACCGCCGCGACGACGAGCGCGGCCTGATGCTGGACCTGCTGCTGGCCGCACGCGACAGCCTGTACCTCAGCCACACCGGCCGCAGCGTGCGCGACAACGCGGCGCTGCCGCCGTCGGTGCTGGTGTCCGAACTGCTGGACCTGCTGCTGCCGGCCATCGCCGACGACCCCGGCTCGGCCGCGTCGCTCGCAGCCGCGCGCGCGCGGCTGGTGGTCGAACATCCGCTGCAGGCCTTCGCGCAGGTGGCCTTCCGCGTGGACGCGGACCCGCGGCTGCGCATCCACGACCGCGAACTGGCCGCGGCGCTGCGCGCCGGCCTGCGGGCCGCGCTGCCGGCAGCCGATGCCGAACTGCGCGACGACGAGGCCGAAGCCGCCGACGACGCCACCGTGCACGAGCTGCAGGCACCGTTCTTCGGCGGGCCGCTGCCCTCGCCCGGGCCCGAATGGCGCGAGCTGTCGCTGGACACGCTGGCCGCGTTCCTGCGCAACCCCTGCCGCGCGCTGCTGCGGGGCGCCCTGGACGTCACTGCCGCTGGCCGAGGACGAGCTCGAGGACGACGAGCCGCTGCGTGCCGATAACCGCGCGCTGCGCCGCGTCGCGCAGCGCCTGCTGCCCGCGCTGCGCGACGGCGCGGACCTGAGCACGCTGCGCAGCCTGGCCCAGGCCGGCGTCGAATTGCCGGGCGGTCCCTTCGGCGATGTGCAGCTGGACGAGGAGCTGCTGCGGCTGCTCGGCTACCAGCGCCGGCTGGACGCAGCGGCGGTGGGCGACCCGCTGCCGCCGCAGACGTTGGATCTGGCCTGGGACATCGACGGCGAACGCTGGCGGCTGCAGGCCGTGCTCGGCGCGCTGCGGCCGCCGGGACAGGTCGGCGGCCGCTATGGCGACGCCGGCGCCGCCGACCACCTGCAGGCCTGGCTGCAGCACCTGGCGCTGTGCGCGCTGGCGCCGGGCGGCGTGGCACGGCGCACGCACTGGGTGGCGCGTGACGGGGCGTTCGGCTTCGACCCCGTGGCCGACGCCGCGGCGCGGCTGCGCGAGCTGGTCGCGTTGTACCGGCGCGGCCTGTGCGAGCCGCTGCGCTTCTTCCGCGCAGCGCCTGGAGCGCTGCTGACGCAGAGCAGCTGCGGCGCGCAGCACCTGGCAACGCTACGGCGGCGGCGGCGAACACGACGACGCGGCCTACCGGCTGGCGCTGCGCGGCGTCGAGGAGCCGCTGGACGCGGGCTTCGTCGCGCTGGCGCACACGGTCTACGACCCGCTGCTCGAACACCTGGCGGAGGTGGCGGCATGAGCGCGCCGGGCCGTTCCCCAGCGCTCATCGCGGAGCACGCGGTGCAGGAGTTCGTCGATGCGCGCCGGGCCGCTCCCTGGTGCTCAGGAGCACGTCGTGCGCAGGGTCG
This sequence comes from Rubrivivax sp., assembly GCA_044225625.1. Taxonomy (GTDB): domain Bacteria; phylum Pseudomonadota; class Gammaproteobacteria; order Burkholderiales; family Burkholderiaceae_C; genus Rubrivivax. Next base: position 13,828 of record JBGAII010000108.1, on the reverse strand, counting down.
TCCAATGAGCGCGCCGGGCCGTCCCCAAACGCTCATCACGGAGCACGCAGTGCGCAGGGTGGTCCAGTGAGCGCGCAGCCCACAGGCCCGTCGGCGGACAACGTGGACTTCGACGTCTTCGCCTGCCCGCTGGACGGCACGCGGCTGATCGAAGCCTCGGCCGGCACCGGCAAGACCTGGAGCCTGGCCGGCCTGTACCTGCGCCTGCTGCTGGAGCGCGGTCTGCCGGTGGCGCAGATCCTGGTCGTCACCTTCACCAAGGCCGCGGTGGCCGAGTTGCGCGACCGCATCCGCAGCCGCATCGCCGAGACGCTGCAGCACCTGCGCGGCCCTGCCGCCGCACCCGACGCCTTCATCGACGCGTTGCTGCAGCAGCTGCGTGCCGCCGGGCTGGCGGACGAGCTGCTGCGCCAGCGGCTCGAACTCGCGCTGCAGCAGTTCGACGAAGCCGCGATCCTGACGATCCATGGCTTCTGCCAGCGTGGCCGAAGCGCCGTTCAGCAGCGGCATGCCACTGCAGCTGGAGGCGCTGGCCGACGACAGTGCGCTGCGCCTGCAGGTGGTGCGCGACTTCTGGCGCCGCCGCGTCGCTGCGCTGCCGGCGCCGCTGGCCGCGTATCTGCTGGAGCGCAAGGATTCGCCCGAGAGCCTGGACAAGCTGCTGCGCAGCGCCGCCTGGCCAAACCGCTCGCCACGCTGCGCTGGCCGGCGGCGCTCGACGCTCTGCCCGCGCTGCCCGACGAAGCGACACGCCTCGGCGCGTTCGCCGCCGCCCGCGCCAACTGGGACTCCGTTGTACTTTCTGACATCGTGGCCGAAGCGCTGCCGCGCCTGAACGGCGCGCTCTACAAGCCGACGACGCCGTCGCCCGCGCTCGACGCCTGGCAGCGCTTGCTGTCGCTGCCCGAGCTGCCGCAGTCGCTGGCCGGCTTCGATGCGCTCGAGCTGCTGGGCAGCACGCGTACCAGCCGAAGGGCGGCGCCGGCATGAGCCCATCCCTTCTTCGCCGCCGCGCAGTGCCTGCTCGATGCCCACGAAGAGCGCCAGCAGGTCCTGCAGCTGCAGCGCCTGGCGCTGCTGCGCGAACTGCTCGACGAAGGCCCGGCCGCGCTGCGCAGGCTGAAGCGCGCGCAGCGTGTGCTCGGCTTCGACGACATGCTGCTGAACCTGTACGAGCGGCTGCAGGCCGACGCCGGCACGGCACTGGCGCGGCGGCTGCGCCAGTTGTACGCGCCGCGCTGATCGACGAGTTCCAGGACACCGACCCGCTGCAGTACGGCATCTTCCGGATGCTGTTCCACGAAGGCGACACCCCGCTGTTCCTGGTCGGCGATCCGAAGCAGGCGATCTACGGCTTCCGCAGCGCCGACCTGCCGACCTACCTGCGCGCGCCGCGCCGACGCCCGACAGCAGCACACGCTGGCCGCCAACCAGCGTTCCAGCGCGGCGCTGCTGCGCGCGCTGAATGCGCTGTTCGGCGCGCAGCCGAACGCGTTCATGCTCGATGGGCTGGCCTACACGCCGGTGCATGCCGGCACGAAGCAGCGCCCGCCGCTGGAGGACCGCAGCGGCCTGCCGCGGGCGGCGCTGCAGCTGTGGCAGCTGCCGGCGGGCGATGATGGGCTGCCGCCGTTCAAGCGCGAGGCCATGCAGCAGGCGCTGCAGGCCTGCGCCGCCGAGATCGCCCGTCTGCTGGCCGCTGCGCAGCGCGGCGACCTGCGGCTGGGCGAGCGTGCGCTGGCGGCCGGCGACATCGCGGTGCTGGTGCGCAGCCACGCGCAGGGCGCGGCGATGCGGCGCGCGCTGTCGCGGCTGGGCGTGGGCAGCGTCGAGCTGTCGCAGGCCAGCGTCTTCGACAGCAGCGACGCGGCCGACCTGGCCTGCGTGCTGGCCGCGATGCTCGAGCCGCAGCGTGAAGCGCTGCTGCGCGCGGCGCTGGCCACCGAGGCGATGGGCCGCGACGCCGCGGCGATTGCCGCGCTGGCCCAGGACGAGGCGGCGCTGCTCGATGCCATCGCGCGTTTTGCCGGCTACCGCGACCGCTGGCTGCGGCGCGGCATCGGCCCGATGCTGCGCGAATGGCTGCGCGCCGAGGGCGTGAGCGCGCGGCTGCTGGCCCGCCCCGACGGCGAGCGGCGCATGACCAACCTGCTGCACCTGGCCGAGCTGCTGCACGAGGCCAGCCAGCAGCAGGCCGCGCCCGATGCGCTGCTGCGCTGGCTGCAGGCCCAGCGCGGCGCGGCACGGCGCGACGACGCGGCCCAGCTGCGCCTGGAATCGGACCGCAACCTGGTGCAGATCGTCACGATCCACAAATCCAAGGGCCTGGAGTACCCGCTGGTCTTCTGCCCGCTGCTGTGGGACGGCACGCCGGAGCGCGGCGATGGCCAGGAACCGCTGGAGACCCAGGACGCCGACGGCGGCACGGTGTTCGACTTCAGCGCGCCACAGGGCGACACGCTCGACGCGCTGAAGCAGCGGGCGGCACTGCAGCGCGCCGCCGAGACCATGCGCCTGATCTACGTGGCGCTGACGCGCGCCGTGCACCGCTGCCACGTCGTCGTCGGCAGCTACCGCACGCGCCAGGGCAAGAACGGCTCGACCAGCGAAAGCGGTCGCGCCCGGCTGCACTGGCTGGTGGCCGGTGCCGGCCAGAGCCCGGCGCAATGGCTGGCCAAGCCGGCCACCCCGGAGCAGATTGCAGCGGCCTGGCACGACTGGGCGACGCGCCACGCGCCCGACGTGGCACTGGACCCGCTGCCGGACGCCGCCGGCCGCGCCCTGCCGCCGCCGCCGATGGCCGCCGACCCGCTGGCCGCGCTGCCGCCGCCGGCCGCGTTGCCGCGCGGCTGGTGGATCGGCAGCTACAGCAGCCTGGCCCACGGCACGCGGCACGACGGCGCAGCGGTGGACCACGACCTGCGCGTGGCGCCCGACGATGCCGTCGAGCCGGCGCGGCCGGTCGCGGCCGACGACATCCTGCGCTTTCCGCGCGGCGCAGTGGCCGGCGAATGCCTGCATGCGGTATTCGAAGGGGTTGACTTCGACGATCCCCAGGGCTGGCCGCAGGCGGTGGCGCGCACGCTGCTGCGCTACGCGCCGGCGCTGCCGGCGGACGCCGACGCGGCGCTGCACCCGCGCATGCTGCTGCAGTTGCTGCACGACGTGCTGCACACGCCGCTGCCTGACGGCCTGCGCCTGGCCGAGGTGCCGGCCGCGCGGCGGCTGGTGGAGCTGGAGTTCCACCTGCCGGCGCGCCACCTGGACGCGTCGGCCCTGCAGGCGCTGCTGCGGCGGCTGGCGCTGCCGGCGCCGGCCCTCGGCTTCGGCACGCTGGAAGGCTACCTGCGCGGCTTCATCGACCTGGTGTTCGAACACGGCGGCCGCTACTACCTGCTCGACTGGAAGTCGAACCATCTGGGCGACACGCCGGCCGACTACGCCGCGCCGGCGCTGGCCGCGGCGATGGCACGGCAGGGCTACCACCTGCAGGCGCTGCTCTATGCGCTGGCGCTGCACCGCCACCTGCAGCAGCGGCTGCCCGGCTACCGCCACGATGTGCAGTTCGGCGGCGTGTTCTACCTGTTCGTGCGCGGCGTGCGGCCGCACTGGCACCAGCCCGACGGCACGCCCACCGGCGTGCACTTCCAGCGTCCGACGCTGCAGGCGCTGCAGCAGCTGGGCGCGCTGCTCGACGGGGAGCGCCGATGAACGCGCCGGATCCGCGTCCCGACGACGCCGCGCTGGCGCTGGCCGACGGCCTGGCGCAGCAGGTCGAAGGCTGGGCCCGGCGCCAGGGGGCGAGCGCAGACGAGGCCCGCCTGGCGCACGATGCGGCCCACGCGCTGTGCCTGGCCACGAGCGAAGGCCATGTCTGCCTGCGGCTGGCCGAATGGCGCCCCGACGGCGACACCGGCGCGCTGCGCGAACGGCTGCGGGCCAGCGGCGTGGTCGGCACGCCGCACCAGCCGGGCGCGTACCCGCTGATCCTGGACGACGACCAGCGCCTGTACCTGCACCGGCACTACGACGACGAGCGCCGGCTGGCGCGGCGCCTGATGCGCGCTGCCGGGACGCCGCCGGCAGTGGTCGGCGAAGCCGCCCGCGAGCGGCTGAACGCGCTGTTCGGCCGCGGCGCCGACGTCGACTGGCAGAAGCTGGCCGCGGCGCTGGCGCTGCAGCGCCGGCTGGTGGTGATCAGCGGCGGCCCGGGCACCGGCAAGACCACCACCGTCGCCCATCTGCTGGCCTGCCTGCTGGCGCAGCAGCCGCAGGCGCGCATCGCGCTGGCGGCGCCCACCGGCAAGGCGGCCGCACGCATGAGCGAGGCACTGCGCGAGCGCGCCACCCACCTGCCGGCCGGGCTGCGCGCGCTGCTCCCGGTCGAGGCCGCCACCGTGCACCGGCTGCTCGGCGCGTCGCCCGGCGGCTACCGTCACGACGCCGCGAATCCGCTGCCGATCGACGTGCTGGTGGTCGACGAGGCCTCGATGCTGGACCTGGCGTTGGCCACCCGGCTGCTCGACGCCGTGCCGGCGCAGGCGCAGCTGATCCTGCTGGGCGACAAGGACCAGCTGGCGGCGGTGGAGTCGGGCGCGGTCTTCGCCGAACTCAGCGCCGACCCGGGCCTGAGCCCGGCCGGACGGGCCGGCCTGGCCGCGCTGTGCGGCTGGCCGGCCGGACGGATCGTGCCCGAGCCCGCGCGCGAGCCCAGCCCGCTGCAGGACACCACGGTCTGGCTGTCGCGCAGCTACCGCTTTGCCGCCGGTTCGGCCATTGCACAGGCCGCGGCGCGGGTGCGCGACGGCCAGGGCGGCGAACTGCTGCAGGCGCTTCGGACGGGCGAGGACACCACACTGCAGTGGCTGGACGACAGCGCCGACGCGCCGTCCGACGCCACGCTGCAGCGCCTGCGCGACGGTTTCGCGCCGTACCTGCAGGCGCTGCAGCGCGACCCCGCTGACGTGGCCGGGCTGATGCAGGCCTTCGATCGCTTCCGCGTGCTGTGCGCGCTGCGCGAAGGGCCGCGCGGCGCGCTGGCGCTGAACCAGTGGCTGTCCGATGCGCTGCTGGGCCCGCCCGACGGCCCGTCGCCCTGGCGGCCCGGCCGGCCGGTGATGGTGCTGCGCAACGACCCGCTGCTCAAGCTGTACAACGGCGACGTCGGCCTGGCGCTGCCCGGACCGGACGGCACGCCGCTGGGGCACTTCGCGGCGCCGGGCGGCGGCTTGCGTGCGCTGCCGGCACTGCGGCTGCCCGAGCACGAGACCGCCTTCGCGATGAGCGTGCACAAGTCACAGGGCTCGGAGTTCGACGCGGTGGCGGTGCTGCTGCCGGCGCAGCGCAGCCGCGTGCTGACGCGCGAGCTGCTCTACACCGCGCTGACGCGCGCCCGCCGGCAGGTCACGCTGGTCGCCGGCGCGGCGGTGCTGCAGGCGGCGGTGGACACACCGACACGCCGGCACACCGGCCTGCTGGCGCGCCTGCGCGATGCCGCCGCTGCGATGCCGGGCTCAAGCTCGGGCGGCCTGCAGCCGAAATAGCGGACAGCCCGGGCTGACGCGGCCCGGCTCGGCCATGGGCGGCGCGATGTGCCGGCCCGCCGTTCAGAAGAAAGAGGCCCCGATGTCCGCCGTCCTGCCCGCCAGCGTGCCCGCCGCCCCACCCGCCCCTGCGGCACGGCCCGGCTTCTTTGCCCACCATGGCATCTGGGCACCCGGCGTGCGGCTGTTCCGCGAGCTGAGCTTCACGCACAAGGCCGTCGTCATCTCGCTGGCCTTCATGCTGCCGATGCTGGGCCTGCTGGGCTGGCTGCTGAAGACGCAGTCGGAACACGCGCTGGCGGCGCGCATGGAAGCCACGCGCCAGCAGGTGGCGCTGGCCCACGGCCTGCTGGGCTGGGCCGATGCGCAGCAGCAGTCGGGCCGGCTGACGCCGGAGGCCGCGCAGCAGCTGGCGCGGCGCATGCTGCCGGCGCTGCGTGCCGACGGCCAGCATGCCTTCTGGCTGCGCACCGAACCGAGCGAGCGTGCGGCGGAGGGCTTCACCGTCGACCCGGGGAGCGAGCGCATCGACTATGCGCAGCGCTTCGAACCCTGGGGCTGGGTCGTCGGCGCCATGGTGCCGACCGAGGACCTGCGGCCGGCGCTGTGGCGCCAGACGGCCTGGGTCGGCGGCATCGTGGTGCTGGTGCAGCTGTTCGCCGGCTACCTGTTCCTGAGCTTCTACCGCGTGATGGACGGCGGCCTGCGCGAGACGCGCCGCCACCTGCGCGCCATGGCGGCCGGCGACCTGACCAACGCGCCGCGCGGCTGGGGCCAGGACGAGAGCGCGCAGCTGATGCGCGAGCTGGGCCGCATGCAGGAATCGCTGCGCAGCATGGTGCAGCGCGTGCGCAGCGCCAGCGACCGCATCGTCGACGCCAGCGACCAGATGGCCAGCGGCGCGGCCGACCTGTCGGGCCGCACCGAACATGCGGCCGCGGCGCTGGAACAGTCGGCCGCCTCGATGGAGCAGATTGCCGCCACGGTGAAGAGCGGCGCCGAGAACACCGAAGAAGCGTCGCGCGTCGCCCGACACAACGCCGCCATCGCCGAGGACGGCGGCCGCGTGATGCACGAGGTGGTGGAGACGATGGAAGGCATCCGCGGCGCATCGGCGCGCATTGCGGAGATCGTCGGCACGATCGACGGCATCGCCTTCCAGACCAACATCCTGGCGCTGAACGCAGCGGTGGAGGCGGCGCGCGCCGGCGCGCAGGGCCGCGGTTTCGCGGTGGTGGCGCAGGAGGTGCGGATGCTCGCGCAGCGCAGCGCCGAGGCGGCCAAGGAGATCAAGGCGCTGATCGGCGGCAGCGTGCAGCAGGTGCAGGCCGGCGCGGTGGTGGTGCGCAAGGCCGGCCATGCGATGCAGGACATCGTCGGCGCGTCGCAGCGCGTCAGCGAACTGCTGGGCACCGTCGCCACCGGGGCACGCGAGCAGAGCCACGGCATCGGCCAGGTGGGCGAGGCGGTGGGCGAGCTGGACCGCGTGACGCAGCAGAACGCGGTGCTGGTGGAGCAGACCGCCCATGCCGCCGCCGACATGCGCGAGCTGGCGCGCACGCTGGCCGAGGAGGTGGCCCGCTTCCGCATCCCGGCGGACGGCGGCTGAAGCCAGCCAGGCTGCGCCGGCCGTCCTCTGGCACGGGGTAAGCGGCCGCAGCGGCGGCGCGCCGGGCCCTCAGGCCAGCCACCGCCTGCGGCTATGCTGGCGGTTTCTCCCAGCCCTGCGAAGAGCCTGCATGAGAAGCCTGGACCTGCTGATCGTCGGCGCCGGATTCGGTGGCCTGTACATGCTGCACAAGGCGCGCGGACTGGGCCTGGACGCGCTGGCGATCGAGGCCGCACCCGGGGTCGGCGGCACCTGGTACCACAACCGCTATCCGGGTGCGCGCGTCGACATCCAGAGCCTGGAGTATTCCTACTCCTTCGATGAAGCGCTGCAGCAGGAATGGTGCTGGCGCGAGCGCTATGCACCGCAGCCGGAACTGCTGCGCTATGCCAACCACGTGGCCGACCGCTTCGCGCTGCGCGACGGCATCGTGCTGAACACGCGCATGCGCGGCGCGCACTTCGACGAGGCCGCGCAACGCTGGCAGGTCTTCGCCGACGACGGTCGGCAGTGGACGGCGCGCTTCCTGGTCATGGCCAGCGGCCCGCTGTCGGCGCCGAACCGGCCCGACTTCGCCGGGCTGCAGGACTTCGAAGGACCGGTGCTGCACACCGCCGACTGGCCGCACGAGCCGGTGGACTTCAGCGGCCAGCGGGTCGCCGTCGTCGGCACCGGATCGTCGGCGGTGCAGGCCATTCCGCTGATCGCGGCGCAAGCCAAGGAGCTGACGGTGTTCCAGCGCACCGCGGCCTATGCCGCGCCGGCGCACAACGGCCCGCTGGACCCGGCCTTCGAATCGCGCGTCAAGGCCGACTACGCAGGCTTTCGCGCGCGTAACCGCCGCATGCACGGCGGCTTCGGCTGCGAACTGCCGCCGAACCCGGTGTCGGCGCTGGCGGTGTCGGCCGAGGCGCGCGAGGCCGCCTTCGAAGAGCGCTGGCGCGTCGGCGGCTTCGCGATCCTCGGCGCCTTCAACGACCTGCTGCTGAACCTGCAGGCCAATGCCCACCTGGCCGAGTTCGTGCGCAGCAAGATCCGCGCGACGGTGCAGGACCGCAGCACCGCGCAGCGGCTGTCGCCCACGCACACCATCGGCTGCAAGCGGCTGTGCGTGGACAGCGGCTACTACGCCACCTTCAACCGGCCGAACGTGCAATTGGTGGACGTGAGCCAGGCGCCGATCGAAGGCTTCACCGCCCGCGGCCTGCGCAGCGGCGGGCGCGAGCACACCTTCGACGCGCTGGTGCTGGCCACCGGCTTCGACGCGATGACCGGCACGATGCTGCGGCTGGACCTGCGCGGCCGCGGGGCCTTGAGCATCCAGGACAAATGGCGCGCCGGTCCGCTGAACTACCTGGGTCTGGGCATCGCCGGCTTCCCCAACCTGTTCAACATCGCTGGCCCCGGCAGCACCGCGGCCTTCACCAACGTCATCGTGGCGATCGAACAGCATGTCGACTGGATCGCCGACTGCATCACGCACCTGGGCCGCAGCGGCAAGTCGACCATCGAACCCAGCGAGGCGGCGGAGGCCGCTTGGTCCGACGTGGTCAACGGCGCCGCGCAGCGCACCGTGTTCCTGAGCTGCAATTCCTGGTACCTGGGCGCGAACATCCCCGGCAAGCCGCGCATGTTCATGCCGCTGGCCGATGGCTTCCCGCGCTACGCGGCGCACTGCGCCGATGTGGCGCGCAAGGGCTACGAGGGCTTCGTGCTGGCCTGAGAACGCCGTCGAGGTGCGCTCAGCCGCCGCTGCGCTTGGGTTTCCAGCCCTGCTGCTGCAACAGCGCCATCACGCGCTCGACGTGGTCACCCTGCACCTCCAGCACGCCGTCCTTGACGGTGCCACCGCTGCCGCAGGCCTGGCGCAGTTGTTTGCCGAGCGCAGCCAGCGGGTCGGCGGCCAACGGCAGCCCACGCACCAGCGTCACCGCCTTGCCACCGCGGCCCTTGGTTTCGCGGCTGACGCGCACGTTGCCGTCGCCCGCGGCCGGCGCAACCGCGGCCTTGCAGCTGCAGGCCGCCACCGGCCGCCGGCAGCCGGGGCAGATGCGACCGCTTTCCGTGGAATAGACCAGCGCCATCGCGTTGCGGCTTCCTGAAGCAGCACGGGCCGCGCAGGCCCGTGTCGGATGCATGTCTGGCGGAGAGCGGAACGTCATCGAGGGGCGCGTGACCCTTCGCTCTCCGAGGAGCCATGTTTATAGCCCACACCGGCCGTCCACGCGCACTGCTCAGAACGACATGCGCATGGCGATGCCGATCCGCTGATGACCGGTGGCGTCCTTGGTCACCACCGGGGCCAGGAAGTACTTGTCCGTCACCCAGGCGCCGATCGCCGCGCCGACGAGATTGGACGCGAAGTCGAGCGAAGAGCCCCTGATCTGCGAAGAGCCGTTCGAGATGACCTGGGCGGAGTCTTCGATGAAGGACACGCCCACGCTGACACCGAAGCCGATCCAGCCACGGTTCTGCCCGGCGCCGAAGTAGTCGGCGGCCGCGGTGGCGCCGCCGGCGATGGCCATCCCGGCAAATACGTGCGAGATCTCGCTCGCGGTGCTGTCGTTGGCCCGGCAGTCGGCACTGACGACCAGTCCCGCCATGGCCATGCCCGCCAGAACGATGCGTGGCCCGTTCACAGCCTTCATCAGCGCCGCCTCCCCTCGAAAGAAGCCGAGCTTGCGGCTGTCGGCGATGTCCGCGATCGCAAGCCAACTCGGCGCGGACACATGCAATGTCGTGTTCCGCGCCGATCGTATGCGGTGCCGCCTTAGCGGCTGCTTAAGACAGCGCATCTTGGCCGCAGGCCGGTAAGGACGGCAGCGGATCACCGGACAGTCCATTCGCCGGCATGCGTGAAGTCGCGGCAGAAGTTAAGTCAGCTTTAAGCCCGGCCTTCCTAACATCGTTCATCTGCAGGTTTGCAGCTTGAAACGCGGCGCACTCGTGCTGCATGCACAGCGCGGAAGCGGGCCGCGCGAGGTTGTCTGCATCGAGTCGCTGGAGCGCCGCGGCCTGCAGCGTTCCCGCGCCGGGGTCGAGACACCGCCTGGGCCGTTCGAGAGGAGGCAAAGCCTTGACATGTGAAGACGAGCGGGCGACCAGGCCGTCACCGGAAGCCGCAAGACGGCGGGCCGCGGGGCGTTGATCGATTCCATGATGGGGACCGACCCGCTGGTGGTCGCACGCACGCTCGGCGTGCACGCGCTGGCCTGGTATCTGGTGGTGCTTGCGGGGTTGCTGGCCGGCGAAGGTGTCGCCTGGTCGGTTCGTGGTCGCCGGCATCGCCTGGACGCAGCCGCACTGGGCCGGCATCGGCGATCGCGCGCCCCACTGGCCTTGGGCATCGGCCTGATCCTCGTTGCCCTCGCCGGCTTTGGCGGCATCGCCTACGTCACCCGCAACGGCGCTTTCGCGCCGGCCGACCAGGTCTTCCTGGATGCCATCAGGACCCATGTGTCCGCACAGGCGATCAAGGAATTCAGCTGGATCACATGGTTCGGAGACGCTCGCACGCTGGCCCTGTTGTGCATCGGCACTGCAGCCGTTCTGCTGGCACGCGGCGACAGGGCGCTGGCGGTCGGCATGCTGGTTTCCGCCATCGGCAACGGCGTGCTCAGCGTCGCGCTGAAGCGGTTGTTCGATCGGTCGTGCCCGCGGCTCGAGATGGGAGAGCATCCCGGCCACAGCCTGTGTTTCCCCAGCGGACATACCTCGGGCGCCGTCGTCGTGTACGGCATGCTCGCCTACACGCTGATACGCACGCTGCCCAGACGATGGCATCTGGCGGTGCTGATGTCGGCCACCACGTTGATCTTCACCATCGGCTGCAGCCGTGTGTTCGTTCAAGCGCACTTCCCCAGCGATGTGCTGGCCGGATTCGCGTCGGGCGGTGCCTGGCTGGCAGTGGTGGTGGTATTCACCGAATCCTGGCTGCGCGGCCTGTGGCCGGCGTTCCGGCGCGTGCCTTCCGCAAAGGGGCACGACGCACGTCGTGACGAGCCGCGCGGCGGACAGGCCTTCAGGCCCGGCCTCATGCATCAGTTGGAAGGCCGGTGGCTGCGCCTTTCCGAACGGCCGCGATCAATTGCCGGGCTGATCGTCGGCTTCACGGCGTTGCGGCTGCTCCTCGCAGCAATGCTGCCGCTGCTGCCGGAAGAGGCCTACTACTGGAGCTGGAGCCGCGAGCTCGACTGGTCGTTCTTCGACCACCCGCCGCTGTCGGCCTATGTCATGGCGTTGACCACCGCTGCCTTCGGGCAGACGGTGTTCGGCATCAAGTTCGCCGCAGTGCTGTGGTCGCTGGGCTGGAACGTGCTGTGGGCGCGCCTGATCCTCGACATGTACGGTGATCGGCGTCTCGCCTTCTGGAGCCTTGCAGCGCTGAACCTGACATTGCTGTACCTGGCGCTCGGCGTCGCGTCGACGCCCGATGCGCCGTTGATCTTCGGGTGGATCGGCGCGATCTGGTCGGTTTGGCGAGCCACCCAGTCCGCCGACTCGCGCTGGTGGCTCGCGGCGGGTGCCTTTGTCGGCTTGTCCTGGCTGGGCAAGTACTCGGGCGCGCTGCTGCTGCCGATCGTACTGGCCTATCTGGCAAGTACCCCGACGCTGCGTCCGTGGCTGCGCAAGCCGCAGCCATGGCTCGCCACGCTGCTGGCCCTGGCGATCTTCGGGCCGGTGCTGTACTGGAACGCCCAGCATGACTGGGCCTCGCTGGCCTTTCAGAGCAGCCGTCGTGTCGGTGAGATGCACGGCATCAAGCCAGGCTACCTGCTGCAAATGCTGGCCACGCAGTTCGCCGTCGTCACGCCCTACGTCTTCGTCCTCGCTGTCGGCGCACTGTGGCGTGGCGCGCGCCTGGCATCGACGTGGCGCCTGGACGACCGCAGCCGCCTGCTGCTGCTGAGCGGGGCCGTGCCGATCGTGCTGTTCGCGCTGGTCAGCCTGCGGTCGCTGGTCAAGATCAACTGGCTCGCACCGGCCTACTGGTCACTGACGATCCTGGGAATACAGCAGGTGCTGACCAAGGACGATGGCACCCGCCGATTGATGCGTGGCCTGGCGTCATCGGCCGTCGTGCTGGCCCTGGCCATCGTCGTGGCGGCAGTCCCGAAACTGCCGCTGCGCGGCGGGCTCGACACCTGGAGTGGCTGGGACGAGATCGCGCGCCGGGTCGACAAGGTGGCTGCGTTGGCACGCTCGGAAGGGCACGAGGTCTTCGTGTTCACGCCGGAGTACCGGGCCAGTTCGATGCTGCGCTTCCACTTGCCAGGGCAGCCTCGGACCTATGCGCAGGACATCTACGGCGAACCGGCCCTGCAGTTCGACTATTTCCCGCTGCCGAGCAGCCTGCAAGGTGCCACGGGAATTTTCGTGCTCGATGCTCGTGCCGGCCGCGAGTTCGACCTCAGGCGCCTGAGCCCCTACTGCGACACCATCGAACGGGTGGACGAGGTCGACACCGTGGCGTTTGGCAAACCCGACCGGCACACCGAAATCTATCGCTGCACGGGCTACCACGGGCACCCGCGGGCGGCCCGGGGGCTTGAACACTAGACACTTGGCGGAGAGGGTGGGATTCGAACCCACGGTACGGGGTTACCGTACGCCTGATTTCGAGTCAGGTACATTCGACCACTCTGCCACCTCTCCGGATTCGGTTCGCAACGGTCGAAGCGAAGTCCGCCATTGTAGTGCAGCGGCTGGCCGGCATCCCGGCCAGCCGTCGCGGACGGGCTCAGGCCGTCTTCAGCGTCAGGGCGGAAAGGCGTGCGTCGCTGAGCCGGGTCTGCCAGCGCTGGCCCGGCAGCAGCGGCCAGGCATCGGTGATCGTGCCGGTGGTCACCACGTCGCCGGGGCGGATCGGCCAGTCGGGCGTGAACTCGGCCATCGCGTCGACCCACAGGCGCAGCGCGTTCAGCGGCCCGTCCAGCACCACGGCACCCTGACCGCGGTCCACCACCTTGCCGTCGCACAACAGCTCCACCTGCAGCGCCGCCGTGTCCTCGGCCAGCGTCTTCCAGTCCTGCACCGGCACGCGCGGGCCCACGCGCAGGCGGCCATGCAGCGCGAAGTCGGCCACGGTGTCGGCCGCGGTGAAACGCCAGTCTTCGAAATGCGTGTGCACGATCTCGAAGCCGTGCGCCACCCAGTCCAGGCAGCCCTGCAGTTCGGCCAGGCTCATGCCGGCGCGCGGCGCGCGCGCGAACGCGAAGACGACCTCCGGCTCGAGCCGCGGCTGCGACAGGCCGGCCAGCGAGACCGTGGCCGTGGGGCCGCCAAGCAGCGCGGTGCTGCTGTCCCACACCGGCCCCCAGATCGGCTGGTGCACGCCGTAGCGGTCCCAGATGCTGCGGTTGGTGAAGCCGATCTTGTAGCCCAGCGGCTTCTCGCCGCGCGCGATGCGCCGCCGGCGCAGCTCGTCGGCCACGGCGAAGGCGGCGCGCACGTCGAAGGCGGCCTCCTCGTCGGACGGCAGCCGGGTCAGGCAGCCGGCGTCGTAGGCTTCCAGCAGGCGGGTGGCGACGGTCATGCGCGCAGCTCCTTCAATCCGCCCATGTAGGGCCACAGCACGTCGGGCAGCGCGATGCTGCCATCGGCCCGCTGGCCGTTCTCCAGCACCGCCACCAGCGTGCGCCCGACGGCGAGGCCGGAGCCGTTGAGCGTGTGCACC
>JBGAII010000107.1:0-16244 GCA_044225625.1 Rubrivivax sp. | reverse complement strand
CTGACCGGCCGGCCGGTGGCGGCCGACGAGGCGCTGGCGATGGGCCTGGCGACGCAGGTGGTGGACGGCGGCCAGGCACTGCCCGCGGCGCAGGCGCTGGCACGGCAGATCGCCGCCTTTCCACAGGCCTGCATGCGGGCCGACCGGGCGTCGGCCTACGACCAGTGGGACCTGCCGCTGGCCGAGGCGCTGCGGCGCGAAGGCGCCGGCGGCTACCCGATCGTCGCCGCCGAAGGCGTGGCCGGTGCCTCGCGCTTTGCCTCCGGTGCCGGGCGCCATGGCCGCTTCGGCGACTGAAGACACCGCGCGCGAATTCGCGCGCGGGTTCACGCTGGCCACGGCCGGGCCCGACTTCGTCGCCGACCCCTACCCGGCCTACGACGCGCTGCGCAGCCACGAGCCGGTGCACCGGCTGTCGCCCAACAGCTGGCTGCTGACGCGCCACGCCGACGTGCTGGCGCTGTACCGCGAGCCGGCGGCCAGCTCGGACAAGCAGCGCGAGTTCGGCCCGAAGTTCGGCATCGGCTCGCCGCTGCACGAGCATCACACCACCAGCCTGGTGTTCAACGACCCGCCGTTGCACACCCGCGTGCGCCGGCTGCTGATGGGCGCGCTGGACCAGCGTGCGATCACGCGCATGCAGCCCGGCGTGGAGGCGCTGGTCGAAGGGCTGATCGACCGCATGCAATCGGCAACCTGCTCGACGTGCCGAAGGCCGAGCGCGGCCCCTTGCGCGACTGGTCGCTGGCCATCCTGGGCGCGCTGGAGCCGGCGCCGGACGCCGCGATGCTGGCCGCCGGCCACGCTGCCGTGACCGACTTCAAGGACTACCTGCGCGGGCTGGTGGCGGAACGCCGCCGCCACCCCGGCGACCCGCACAGCGACGTGCTGACCCGGCTCATCGCCGGTGAGGTCGGCGGCGAGCGGCTGACGGACGTGGAGCTGCTGCACAACTGCATCTTTCTGCTCAACGCCGGCCACGAAACCACGACCAACCTGATCGGCAACGGCGCGCACGCGCTGCTGAGCTTCCGCGACCAATGGCAGCGTCTGCTGGCGGAACCGGCGCTGCTGCCCCCTGCGGTGGAGGAGCTGCTGCGCTTCGAAAGCCCGCTGCAGCTGAACAACCGGCTGCTGACGGCGCCGGTGCGCATCGGCGCGGTCGAACTGCCGGCGGGCGACTTCGTCACGCTGGCCATCGGCGCGGCCAACCGCGACCCGGCCGTCTTCGAACGCCCGCATACGCTGGACGTCGGCCGCAAGCCGAACCCGCACCTGGCTTTCGGCCAGGGCCACCATGCCTGCGCCGGCATGAACGTGGCGCGCCTGGAAGCGCGCATCGCGTTCGGCCGGCTGCTGCAGCGCTGCCCGAAGCTGGAGCTGGCCGGCCCGCCCCGGCGCGAGACGCGCATCCGCTTCCGCGGCTTCAGATCGTTGCCGGTGCGACTTGGCTGAGCCTTTCAAGAACCTGATCAACGTCCAGGGCGTGCGCGACATGGCGCGCCACCTGCGCCGCGCCTGGCCGGGCTTCGATGCGCGGGCCTTCGAAGCCCGCGCGCTGCACGGCCTGGAGGCGCTGGAGCTGAAGGCGCGCGCGATGCAGCTGGCCGATGCGCTGGAGGCCACGCTGCCGGCGGACTACGCTGCGGCGGCGGGCGTGATCGAGGCCAGCCTGGCGCCGCCGCCGCAGGGCGAGGCGCTGGACGAGCTGCGCGGGCACCCGGACGGCCTGGCCGGCTGGCCGCACGGCTGATGGGCGAGTTCGTCGCGCGGCGCAGCCTGGCCGCGCCCGAAGAAAGCCCTGCAGACGCTGCATGCGATCACGCAGCGCTTCACCGCGGAATGGGCGATCCGGCCGCTGATCGTCGCGCATCCGGAGCGGGTGTACGCGACGCTGCAACGCTGGACCACCGACCCGAGCGCGCGTGCGCCGGCTGGTGTCGAAGGCAGCCGGCCGCGCCTGCCCTGGGGGCTGCAGTTGAAGAGCCTGATCGCCGACCCGTCGCCGACGCTGCCGCTGCTGCGTGCGCTGCAGGACGACGACAGCGAGTACGTGCGGCGCAGCGTCGCCAACCATCTGAACGACATCGCCAAGGACCACCCCGATCTCGTCGTGCAGTGGCCTGGCCGAACACCTGCCCGGCGCACCGGCAGCGCGCCGGCGGCTGCTGAAGCATGCCAGCCGCACGCTGATCAAGCAGGGACATCCTCAGGCGATGAAGGCCTGGGCCTGGGCCAGGCGCTGCGCGGGACGCTGCAGTTCAGCGTGACGCCGAAGCGCGTGCGCATCGGCGACAGCCTGACGCTGCAGCTGACGCTGCAGTCCACATCGGCGCGCGCGCAGGCGCTGCAGATCGACTATGCGGTGCACCACGTCAAGGCCAGCGGCGCCAGCTCGCCGAAGGTGTTCAAGGGCTGGTCGTTGAACCTGGCGCCACGCCAGACGCTGCAGCTGAGCAAGCGGCATTCGATGCGCGTGGTGACGACGCGCAGCTATCACCCCGGTCGGCACGAAGTGGACGTGCGCGTCAACGGCCAGGTGCTTGCGCAGGCCGCGTTCCTGCTCAGCGCCTGAGACGGTTCGCCCAATCGCCGTCGTCGAAGCCGACCGTGATCCGGCCGTCGGGCCACTGCACCACCGGCCGCTTGATGACGCTGGGCTGCGCCAGCATCAGCGCGCGGGCGCTGGCCAGGTCGACCACGGCCGCACGCTGGGCCTCGTCGAGCTTGCGCCAGGTGGTGCCCCTGCGGTTCAGCACCTGTTCCCAGCCGGCGGCGGCGAGCCAGCGGTCCAGCTCCTGCGGCGGCACGCCGGCCTTCTTGAAATCGTGGAAGCGCGCATCGACGCCCTGCTCGACCAGCCAGGCGCGGGCGCGCTTGACCGTGTCGCAGTTGGCAATGCCGTAGACGGTGGGCGGGGTGTTTTTCATGCCGTTTGCCGCCGCCTGCTCAGCGCCAGCCCGACGGCGGGTCGCAGGACGGATCGGCACCATAACCGCCGCCGTCGCGCAGCGTGCCGTCCTTGTTGACCGTCACCTGGAACCACAGGCAGTTGGTGGTCGGATAGCGATAGGACCAGACGCTGCCACCCAGCCAGCCCAGCGGGATGACCACGCTCGGCCGGCCCAGCGTGTACTGCAGCCACTGCTGGTCCTGGCCGCTGAAATTGGCCTGAACATAGCCGAAGGCGGTTTCGTTCAGCACCTGGCCCCAGGCGACGGTCTTGCCCTGCGCGTCCAGGTCGACCATCCAGGTCAGCCGGCCCCAAGGGCCCGTCGCGTATTCCAGGCGCGTCTGGCCCTGCGGGCCGGGATAGCGGCCGGTCAGCGTCAGGCCGAGCGTCTGCGTGACCTCGGCCTCGGTCATGCCGATGCGCAGATCCTGCGGCTTGTAGGTCGCACAGCCGGCCAGTGCCGCGAGCAGCGCCGCCACGAGCAATGCCTTCTTCATCCAGGGTCTCCCTCTGCGAGGCGCGACGCCGGCGCCTCCGCGAAGGCCGCATTCTGGGCCCGTCGGCCGACCCTGCGGATGCGTCGACAATCACGGCCATGAACCCAGGGCTCGAAGTGCGCGACCTGGCCTGCGTGCGCGGCCGACGCCGCCTGTTCCAGGGCCTGAACGCCGTGCTGGCGCCGGGCCAGCTGCTGCGCGTCGGTGGTGCCAACGGCGCCGGCAAGACCAGCCTGCTGCGCATGCTCTGCGGCCTGCTGCCGCCGACCCGCGGCCAGGTGCTGTGGTGCGGGCAGGCGCTGCCGCAGGCGCGCGAGGACTTCCACCGGCAGCTGGTCTATCTGGGCCATGGCGCGGCGCTGAAGGACGACCTGTCGCCGCTGGAGAACCTGCAGGCCGCGGCCCGGCTCGGTGGCCTGGCGCCGCCGCAACCCGCGCTGCTGCAGGCGCTGGCCGATGCCGGCCTGCGCGGCCGCGAACATGTGCCGGCACGCACGCTGTCGCAAGGCCAGCGTCGCCGTGCCGCGCTGGCGCGGCTGCCGCTGGCGCAGGCCCGTCTGTGGATCCTCGACGAGCCCTTCAATGCACTGGACACCACCGCCGTGGCCTGGCTGCTCGGGCTGATCGAGACCCAACTGCGCAGCGGCGGCATGGTGGTGCTGACCAGCCACCAGCCGGTGGCCCTGGACGAACAGCTGCCGCAGCTGGCACTGGCCCTGGGATGAGCAGCGCCCACCCACAGGACCTCGCCCGGCCCGCCGCCGAAGGCACCGGCATCGCCGCCGCGCTGCTGGCGCTGCTGCAGCGCGATCTGCGCATCGCGCTGCGGCGCCGCGCCGACACCGGCAGCGCGCTGGTGTTCTTCGTCATCGTCGTCAGCCTGTTCCCGCTGGGCGTCGGGCCGCAGCTGGAGCTGCTGCGGCGCATGGGCCCGGGCGTGGTCTGGGTGGCGGCGCTGCTGGCCTCGATGCTGGCGCTGGGCCGGCTGTTCGCCGACGACCATGCCGACGGCACGCTGGAGCAGCTGTTGCTGTCGCCGACCCCGCTGCCGCTGCTGGTGCTGGCGAAGACCGCCGCCCACTGGCTGGCCTCCGGCCTGCTGCTGGTGCTGATCAGCCCGCTGCTGGCGCTGCAGTTCGACCTGGGCGCCGAGGCCGCCGGCGTGCTGTGCCTGTCGCTGCTGCTGGGCACACCGCTGCTCAGCCTGATCGGCGCCATCGGCGCGGCCCTGACCGTCGGCCTGCGCGGCGCGGGCGTGCTGCTGTCGCTGCTGGTGCTGCCGCTGGCGGCGCCGGTACTGATCTTCGGCGCCGGCGCCGTGGAAGCCGCGCAGGCGGGACTGAGCACGGCGCCGCACTTCTCGCTGCTGGGGGCGATGCTGCTGGTGGCGCTGGTGCTGGCGCCGCTGGCGGCGGCGGCGGCGCTGCGCATCGCCGTCGAATAGCCGGGCCGAGGGCACCGCCACGCTGCGCCCTCGGCGGCCCCCGGCACCCGCCCGAGGCACAATAGCAGGTTGATGAGCTGGACCCGCTACGCTGCGCCGCAGCGCTTCTATCCGCTGGCCGGGCGCGTGATTCCATGGTGCGCGGGCCTGGCGCTGGTGCTGGGCGTCGTGGGCCTGTACATCGGGTTGGTGCAGGCACCGACCGACCACCAGCAGGGCGATGCCTACCGCATCATCTTCGTGCACGTGCCGGCGGCCTGGATGTCGATGGTCATCTACCTGGCGATGGCCTTCTGGGCCGCGGTGGGGTTGATGTTCAACACCCGGCTGGCGTCGATGCTGGCGGTGGCGCTGGCGCCCACCGGCGCATGGATGACCTTCCTGGCGCTGTGGACCGGCGCGCTGTGGGGCAAACCCACCTGGGGCACCTGGTGGGTGTGGGATGCGCGCCTGACTTCGGAACTGATCCTGCTGTTTCTGTACATAGGCTTCATGTCCCTGCATGCCGCGATCGACGACGAGCGCCGCGCCGACCGCGCTGCGGCCGTGCTGGCACTGGTCGGCGTGGTCAACGTGCCGATCATCTATTTTTCGGTCAAGTGGTGGAACACGCTGCACCAGGGCGCTTCGGTCAGCCTGACCAAGGCGCCCAGCATGGCGACGACCATGCTCACCGGCATGCTGGTGATGGCGCTGGCCTTCTGGGCCTACAGCATCGCCGCCGCGCTGGCCCGCACCCGCGTCATCATCCTCGAACGCGAACGCCATGCGCGCTGGGCACGCCAGCTGCTGGAGGCGGCATGAACAACTGGAGCAGCGTCGGCGAGTTCCTGCACATGGGGGGTTACGGGCTTTACGTCTGGGGCTCGTTCGCGGTGTGCGCGCTGGTGATCGCCGCCGAAAGCACCGGCATCGCGCTGCGCCGGCGTGCGCTGCGGCGCCTGCCGCTGGACGACGCGGACGAACTGGCGGATTCGAACGAAAGGCCCTTGCATCATGAAGCCTAGAACCCGGCGCGGCCTGGCCATCGTGGCCGGGCTGGCCACGCTGGGCGTGGCCGCGATGCTGGTGCTGAACGCCTTCCAGAGCAATCTGGTGTTCTTCTTCAGCCCGTCGCAGATCGTGGCCAACGAAGCGCCGCGCGACCGCGCGTTCCGCATCGGCGGCATGGTCGAGGAAGGCAGTCTCAAGCGCGATGGCCAGAGCCTGACGGTGACCTTCGTCGTCACCGACATGGCCCAGCGCGTGCCGGTGTCGTACACCGGCATGCTTCCCGACCTGTTCAAGGAGGGCAAGGGCGTGGTGGCGCAGGGCAAGCTCGGGCCGGACGGCGTGTTCCGTGCCGACCAGGTGCTGGCCAAGCACGACGAGAACTACATGCCGCCCGAAGCCGCCGAGGCCCTGGAAAAGGCGCGCCACGGCCAGTTGCCCAAGGACATGAAGGTGAGCCCGCAATGATTCCCGAGATCGGCCATTTCGCGCTGATCCTGGCGCTGACGATGGCCTTGAGCCAGAGCGTGCTGCCGCTGGTCGGTGCGGCCAACGGCAACAGCACCTGGATCGCGCTGGCCAAGCCGTCGGCGCGGGCGCAGTTCCTGTTCCTGGCCATCGCCTATGCCTGCCTGACCTGGGCGTTCATGACCGACGACTATTCGGTGGCGCTGGCGGCCAACCATTCGAACAGCCTGCTGCCGAAGATCTACAAGTTCACCGCCGTGTGGGGCAACCACGAGGGCTCGATCCTGCTGTGGTCGCTGATCCTTGCCGGCTGGACCTTTGCCGTGTCGCTGTTCTCCGATGCGCTGGACGAGCGCACGCAGGCGCGCGTGCTGGGCGTGATGGGGCTGATCAGCTGCGGCTTCCTGCTGTTCACGCTGTTCACCTCGAATCCGTTCGAGCGTCTGCTGCCGGCCGCGGCCGACGGCCGCGACCTGAACCCGCTGCTGCAGGACCCGGGCATGGTCATCCACCCGCCGATGCTCTACATGGGCTACGTGGGCTTCGTCGTCGCCTTCGCCTTCGCCATCGCCGCGCTGCTGTCGGGCCGGCTCGATGCCGCCTGGGCCCGCTGGTCGCGGCCCTGGACCACGGTGGCCTGGTGCTTCCTGACGCTGGGCATCGCGCTCGGCAGCTTCTGGGCCTACTACGAGCTCGGCTGGGGTGGTTGGTGGTTCTGGGACCCGGTGGAGAACGCCTCCTTCATGCCCTGGCTGGTCGGCACGGCGCTGATCCATTCGCTGGCCGTCACCGAAAAGCGCGGCGGCTTCAAGATGTGGACCGCGCTGCTGGCGATCCTGGCCTTCTCGCTGTCGCTGCTCGGTACCTTCATCGTGCGCTCCGGCGTGCTGAGCTCGGTGCATGCCTTTGCCACGGACCCGGCACGCGGCCTGTTCATCCTCGGCTTCCTGGCCGTCGTGGTCGGCGGCTCGCTGCTGCTGTTCGCCTGGCGCGCGCCGAAGGTCGGCACCGGCGGCAGCTTCGAACTGGTGTCGCGCGAGTCGATGCTGCTGGCCAACAACGTGCTGCTGCTGGTCGCCGCCGCGGCCGTGCTGCTGGGCACGCTGTATCCGCTGGTGCTGGACGCGCTGGGCATGGGCAAGATCTCGGTCGGCCCGCCCTACTTCGACGCCGTCTTCGTGCCGCTGATGGCGCCGGCGCTGTTCCTGATGGGCATCGGGCCGATCGCGAAATGGCGTGCGGCGCAGGTCGGCGACCTGGCGCGCAGGCTGCGCTGGGCCATCGCCGTGAGCCTGGTCAGCGCGGTGATCGCGCCCTTCGTGCTCGGCCACTGGACACCGATGATCGGCTTCGGCCTGCTGCTGGGCGTCTGGGTGGCCGCCAGCGCGCTGCTGACGCTGTGGCAGAAGCTGCGCGAGCAGCCCCGCTCGCGCTGGCGCGCCTGGATGGCGCAGCAGCCGGGCAGCTGGTACGGCATGCTGCTGGCGCATTTCGGCGTCGCGGTGTTCATCTTCGGCGTCACCGTGGTCAGCGGCTTCCAGGTCGAAAAGGACCTGCGCATGGCGCCGGGCGAAACGGCCGAGATCGCCGGCATGCGCGTGCGCTTCGACGGCGTGCACGAGAAGCGCGGCCCCAACTACGTGGCACAGCGCGGCACGCTGGAACTGGCGCGCGATGGCCGCGTGCTGGCGGTGCTGCATCCGGAACGCCGCAACTACCTGGTCACGCGCATGCCGATGACCGAGACCGCCATCGACCGCGGTTTCACCCGCGATCTGTACGTGTCGCTGGGCGAGCCGCTGGACGGCGGCGCCTGGAGCGTGCGCGTGTACTACAAGCCGCTGGTCGGCTGGATCTGGGGCGGCTGCCTGCTGATGGCGCTGGGCGGCGCGCTGGCCGTGGCCGACCGCCGCTACCGCGCGCCGCGCCGCGTACCGGCGCCGCGCCCTCGTCCGGACGAGCCGGCGCCCACGCTGGCCGACCAGCCCGGAACCCCATGAAACGCTACCTGCTGCCGCTGATCGTCTTCGCGGTGCTGCTGGGCTTCCTGGCCGTCGGGCTGAAGCTCGACCCGCGCGAAGTGCCCTCGCCGCTGATCGACAAGCCCGCACCGCCGTTCAAGCTGCCGCGGCTGGACGTGCCGGAACAGGCACTGAGCCTGGACGACCTGAAGGGCAAGGTCTGGCTGCTCAATGTCTGGGCCTCGTGGTGCGTGGCCTGCCGCGTCGAACATCCGCTGCTGGTCGAACTGGCCGGCACCAACAGCGTGCCGATCTACGGGCTGAACTACAAGGACAAGCGCGACGATGCGCTGGCCTGGCTGTCCAAACACGGCAACCCGTACGTCGCCTCGTTATCCGACGCCGAGGGCCTGGTCGGCATCGACTTCGGCGTCTACGGCGTGCCGGAGACCTTCGTCATCGACAAGACCGGCACGATCCGCCTGAAGCACATCGGCCCGATCACGCCGGACGTGCTGCGCGACACCATCCTGCCGCTGGTCAAGAAGCTGAATGCATAGGCTGCTGCTGTCCCTGCTGCTGGCCTTCGCCGCCAGCCTGGCCGCGGCCCAGGAAGCCCGACCGCTGGCCGAGGACCCGGTGCTCGAGGCCAAGGTGATGCAGATCGCCGAAGGCCTGCGCTGCCTGGTGTGCCAGAACGAAACCATTGCCGCTTCGCACGCCGACCTGGCGGTGGACCTGCGCAAGCAGATCCGGCAGAAGCTGCAGCAGGGCCAGAGCGAAGCGCAGATCGTCGACTTCATGGTCCAGCGCTACGGCGATTTCGTGCTCTACAAGCCACCGCTGAAGCGCAGCACCTGGCTGCTGTGGGGCGGCCCCTTCGTGCTGCTGGCGGTGGCGCTGGCCGTGCTGGCCCTCAACATCCGGCGGCGCCGCGCCGCGGCCGCGGCCGGCCCGCTGCGCGCCGACGAACTGGAACGCGCACGCCGCCTGCTCGGCGAGGACACCCACTGACCATGGCCTTGTTCTGGATCATCGCAGCCGCGCTGCTGCTGCTGGCCATGGCGCTCGTCGCTCGGCCCCTGTGGCGCCGCCCGGTGCACTCGGCCGGCGCCGAGCTGGCCCGCTCCGCCAGCGAGTCCAACATCGCGTTGCTGCGCGCGCAGCTGCAGCAGCTCGACCAGGAACTGGGGCAGGGCCAGCTGTCGCCCGAACAGCACCGCAGCGCGCGCGCCGAGATCGAACGCCGCGTGCTCGATGAAGAAGGTGTCGCCAGCGCGCCGGCGCATGCCGGCTCGCCGCGCGCGACGCTGGTGCTGCTGCTGTGCGGCGTGCCCGTGCTGGCGCTCGGCCTGTACCTGCACTTCGGCACGCCGCAGGCGATGTCGCCGGAGGTGGCTCAGGCCCAGGGCGCGCCTTCGCCGCAGCAGGTGGAGGAGATGGTGGCCCGGCTTGCCGAGCGCATGGAGAAGCAGCCGCCGGGCAACGTGGCCGACACCGAGGGCTGGGTCATGCTCGGCCGCAGCTACGCGGTGCTGCAGCGCTACGACGAAGCGAGCCGCGCCTTCGCCCGCGCGCTGCAGCTGATGCCCGACAACGCGCAGATCCTGGTCGACCAGGCCGACGTCACGGCGATGCAGCAAGGCGGCCGGCTCGAAGGCGAGCCGATGAAACTGATCGAGCGCGCGCTGCTGAGCGACCCCGCAAACCCGAAGGCGCTGGCGCTGGCCGGCACGGCGGCCTTCGAACGCCGCGACTTCAATGCCGCGATCGGCTACTGGAGCCGCGCGCGCGCCAATGCGCCGGCGGACAGCGAGTTCGCGCGCGCACTCGATGCCAGCCTGGCCGATGCCCGCGCCGCGGGCGGCACGGCCGGCAGCAGCGCCCCGTCGGCCTCCGCGGGCACCGCGCCCGCCGCAGCCGGCGTGGCCGCGAGCGGCGCCCCGGCTGCGGCGCGCACGCCGGCGGGGGCCGCATCGATCAGCGGCCGCGTCACGCTGGCGCCGGCGCTGGCCGCGCGCGTCGCCCCGGGCGATACGCTGTTCGTCTTCGCACGCGCCGCCGAAGGCCCGCGCATGCCGCTGGCGATCCTGAAACGCAGCGCCGCCGAGCTGCCGCTGAGCTTCACGCTCGACGACAGCATGGCGATGACACCGCAGATGAAGCTGTCGTCCTTCGCCAGCGTGGTGATCGGCGCGCGCATCTCGAAGAGCGGCAATGCGACACCGCAGAGCGGCGACCTCGAAGGCCAGAGCGCGCCGGTCGTCGGCGGCCGCAGCGTGGAGATCCTGATCGACCAGGTGCGGCCCTAGCGCACGCCGGCCTGCTGCGTTGCGACCCGGCGTGGCGGCCGCTCACCGCGGCGCCGCCAGCAGCGCGGACAGTTCGCGCGGATGCCCGATGCGCCAGCGCACCGAGTCCGGCACGTCTTCGGCACGCCCATAGCCCCAGCCCGCCCAGGCCACGGGCGAGCCCGCGGCGGCCGCGGCGCCCAGGTCGGCCTTGCTGTCGCCGACCATCAGCAGCTGTGCGGCGCGCAGGCCCAGCACGCGGGCGGCATTCAGCAGCATGCCGGGCGCCGGCTTGCGCAGTGCGGCCTCGTCCGCGCCGTAGACCGAATGGAAATGCGGCAGCAGCCCGGCGGCGTCGAGCACCGCGCGGGCCAGCGGCGTGGGCTTGTTGGTGATCACCACCATGGGCCAGCGCGGCTGCAGCTGCGGCAGCAGTTCGGCGATGCCATCGAACACCAGGCCGTGCGACAACGGCGCGGCCAGCGTGGCGCGGTCGAAGCCCTTGCGCAGCGTCTGGCGCAATGACGGACGATCGGGCAGGCCCAGCGCCGCCAGCGCGCGTTCGATCAACAGGTCGGGGCCGTCGCCGATCCAGGCGCGCACCTGGGCCAGCGCAAAACCAGGCAGTCCGGCCTCGGCCAGCGCCTGATTCAGCGCGTGCTCGATGTCCGGCGCGCTGTCCACCAGCGTGCCGTCGAGATCGAAGGCCAGCGCGTGCGGAACGTCGTCGTTCATGGTCTGATCTCGGACAAGTGCTGAAATGCGTCAACCGCGCGGCAGGGCGCGGCGTTGCGTCAAGCATAGGCTAGACTGTCCCGTATATAAGCCACTGCCGATGTGCGGTGCTGCAGGCTTCCCAACCCGCAACGATGGAGTAGCAAGTGAACCCAACCAATCGCCGCGTCTTCATGCTCACCCTGGCCGCCGGCAGCACCGCACTGGCCGCCACCACCGCGCGTGCGCAAGCCAAGCTGGACGAGAAGGATCCGACGGCGGCCGCGCTGGGCTATGTCGCCGACACCGCCAAGGCCGACCAGAAGAAGTACCCGAAGCACGAGGCCGCGCAGAAGTGCAGCACCTGCCAACTGTTCCAGGGCAAGGCCGGTGCCGCTGACGGCCCCTGCCCGCTGTTCCCGGGCAAGGTGGTCGCCGCCAACGGCTGGTGCGCCTCCTGGGTGAAGAAGGCCTGAAGACGGCCGACTGACCCGCCGACGCGCATGAACGCCGCGACCCGCCGCAAGGCCACCCGCCTGCAGACGCAGGCGGCGCAGATGCTGCACGCTGCGCCGCAGGTGGTTGCCCACCGCCTGCAGCGCATGGCGCTGTCCGGCCCGCGTCCGAGCGAGCGCGACCAGCGCGAGTTCCGCCGCATGGGAGCCGAAAAGGTGGCGGCCTTCGGTGAAGCCTGGCAGGCCATGGCCTGGCAGGTGCTGAAGTCGAACCAGCAGCTGGCGCTGTCGATGATGCGCGCATGGTGGCCGCTGCTGGACCCGCGCGTCGTCTCCAAGGCCGCCGCGCTGGACCAGGCGGCGCAGGCCTGGCAGGCGGCGACACTCGACGTCCTGGGCCAGGGCCTGCGGCCGGTGCATCGCCGGGCCGTCGCCAACGCGCGCCGGCTCGGCCGCACGCGAGCACGCTGATTTTCGGCCGCTCCGGCACTTGCGCGCTGGAGCAACGGCCTGCGGGCCGCTAGCATGGCGCTCCGATGCAGACCAAGCGCTCCGCCCTCTTCCTCTCCGGCCGGTGGCGCCGGCCCATCGCGCTCGGGCTGCTGGCCCTGTCGGTACTGCTGGCGGGCTGTGCTACCGGGCTGCCTGCGAACGTCGATCGCCAGCCCTCGAAGGCCAAGGGCGCGGCAATGGATACGCCGCTGGGTCGCATCGCCAAGGCCTCGACCCTGGATCCCGAACAGAGCGGCTTCCGCCTGATGCCCACCGGGCAGTTCGCGTTGCAGGCGCGGCTGGAGCTGGCGCGGCGCGCCGAGCGCACGCTCGACGTGCAGTACTACCAGATCCACGATGACCGCACCGGCCGCTTCCTGCTGCGCACGCTGCGCGACGCGTCCGAACGCGGCGTGCGCGTGCGGCTGATCATCGACGATCTCTACACCGCCGGACAGGACCCGCTGCTGATCGGGCTGGACGCCTACCCGAACATCGAGGTGCGGCTGTTCAACCCCTTCCCCGCCGGGCGCCAGAACTTCCTGACGCGCTTCGCGGTCAACATGCCCGAGTTCGACCGGGTGCACCGGCGCATGCACAACAAGCTGTTCATCGCCGACGGCGTGATGGCCGTGGTGGGCGGGCGCAACATTGCCGACGAGTACTTCATGGCCAGCGCCGGCGCCAACTTCGTCGACCTGGACACCTTCGTCATCGGCACGATCCTGCCGCGCCTGTCCTTCCTCTTCGACGAGTACTGGAACAGCGAACGCGTGCTGCCGGTGCGCAGCATCGTGCACACCGACCTGAGCGACGAGCAGCTGCGCCAGGACTTCGAGCGTCGCACCGCGGCCGAGGCGGTGCCGATCGTGCGCGTGACACGTCCACCTGCCGAACTGGGCGGCAACGAGGAGGTGGAAGTCATCGGCAGCAGCGGCGGCACGCCGGAGCCCGAGGCGCCGCCGCCGAACGATGTGCTCGGCTACGGGCCGATCGTCGACGAGTTGAATGCCGGCAAGGTGGGCCTGATCTGGGCCGACGCGCAGGCCTACGCCGACAACCCGGACAAGGTGATCGGCTGGAAGCAGACCTATGCGGCCGTGCCGATCGACGACGTCGACAGCGTGCGCTACAACGTGATGGAAATGGTGCGGCGGGCGCGCAAGGAGGTGGTGATCACCAGCCCCTACCTGATCCCCGGCCCCAACGGCATGGACGTGCTGCGCCACTCGGTCGAGCACTACGACGTCAAGTACACGCTGATCACCAACTCGCTGGCCGCGACCGACGAACCGGTGGTGCACACCGGCTACCGGCGCTACCGGCCGGAGATGCTGGCGCTGGGCATCAACCTGTACGAGCTGAGCCCGCAGAAGGTCAGCCGCAGCCTGCGGCTCGGGCGCTTTTCCACCTCGATCGGCCGGCTACATGCCAAGAGCGCCATCGTCGACGGCCAGCGCGTATTCATCGGATCGATGAACTTCGACCCGCGCTCGGATCAGCACAACACCGAGATGGGTCTGTTCATCCAGAGCCCGCAACTTGCACAGCAGATGCTGAAGCTGGTGGAGGTGATCCGCCAGCAGGGGGCCTACAAGGTGACGTTGGCCGCCAACGGCAAGGATCTGGTCTGGACCACGCGCGGTCCGGCCGGCCAGGAGGAAGTGGTCGAAGAGCCCGAAACCGACACCTGGACGCGCATCATGCTCGAGGTGCTGTCGGTGATTGCCCCTGAAGGGCTGCTGTAGTCGCGCCCCAGCCGCCGTCCCGGTGCCCCCGGGCTCACTGCAGCTTGATCGCCTCGACCTGGACCACCAGGCGCACGTCGTCCTCGAAGCCGAAGTTCAGACCCCACAGCAGGCCCCATTGGCTGCGCTTGATCAGGGCCTCGAAATCGCCGCCGCAGACCTCGCGCCGGATCAACGGGCTCATGTAGCAGTTGAACTTCAGCGCCTTCAGCGTGACCGGGTTGGTCTTGCCGAGCAACGTGAGTTCGCCTTCCACCGTGCTGACCTTGTCGCCATCGAAGTTGAACTTCGTCGACTTGAACTGCCCCGTCGGGTAGTCGGCGACGTTGAAGAAGTCCTTGCCCTGCATCTGCCGGTTCAGGAAGTCGACCCCGGTGTTGACCGAGGAGATGTCCATCAGGATCTCGACCCTGCCCTGCTGGCCCGCGCGGTCGAAGTAGATCGTGCCGTCCTTGGTGCTGAAGCGGCCGCGGTTGGTGGTGGTGCCGAAGTGGCCGATCTCGTAGTTGACGAAGGTGTGCGTCGGGTCGATCGCGTAGTTCGGCGTCTGCGCGCTGGCCCCTGCGGCACCGGCCAGAACGGCCGCGCAACCCAGCCAGCGTGATGCGGTGCGCCTCACAGCGGCCCCAGGCCGGTCAAGGCCAGCTTGAACTTCACCGTCACGTCGTTCGCGACGACCGTGGTGTCGGCCCATTCGGCTTCGCCGATCTTGAACTCCAGCCGCTTCAGCACGAAGCTGCCGGTGGCGGTGGACGTACCGCCGGACTGCGTGATCTGCACCGGCACCATCAGGTCACGCGTCGTGCCCTTGATGTCGATCTTGCCGGTCACCTCGAACTTGCCGTTGCCCAGGCCCTTGATCGCCGTCGACTTGAAGGTGGCCTGCGGGAACTTGGCGACGTTGAACCAGGTGGGCTTCGGCATCTCGGCATCGGTCTCGGGCACGCCGATCGAGGCGCTGCCCGTGTCGATGCTGATGGCCACCGCACCGGTTTCAGGCTTTCTCGGATCGAGGCTGACCTGCGCGTCGAACTTCTTGAAGCGGCCGTCGACCGGCACACCCATCTGCTTGGTGACGAAGGTCACCTCGCTTTGCGCCGGCACCAGCTTGGCCGGCGTCTGGGCGAGCGCCGGTGCGGCGGGCAATGCGGCCAGCAGCAAGGCCGTGGCCAGGTTCAGCAGTTTGTTCATGAGCCTATGCTAGCGAAATTCCTGCCGTCCGCGCGAGCGCCCGCGGTGCGGTGCGCGCGCGGGTGTGACCGGAAATGCAACACAATCCGTGCCGCCTTTGCCAACGGCTCCTGGGAACTGCAGCCATGCACTTCGACATCATCACCTTCATCGGCCTGCTCGGCGGTGCCTTCTACCTGGCCAGCCACTACATGCGGGCGATGGTTCCGCTGCGCGTGCTGTCGCTGATCAGCAACGTACTGCTGATCACCTTCGCGGTGTTCCATCTGCACTTCGACTGGGCCAAGCTGGCGGTGCTGCCGGAGTTCCTGCTGAACGTGATCCTGCTGCCGATGAATGCGCGCCGGCTGGTGGAGATCCTGCGGCTGACGAGGGAAATCGAGAAGGTGACCGAAAAGTCGCCGGTCTCCGAATGGCTGCTGCCGCACATGCACATGCACAAACACAAGGCGGGTCACGTGCTGTTCCGCGAAGGCGACGAGGCCGACGAGATCTTCTACGTCGGCAGCGGCCGGCTGCGCCTGGAAGGCGTCAACGCCACCATCGGCCCGGACAGCCTGATCGGCGAGATCGCGCTGTTCTCGCCCGACAAGAAGCGCACGCTGACGGTCGTCTGCGAAACCGACTGCGAGCTCTACGTGATGACCGACGAGCAGATCTACCAGCTGTACTACCAGAACCCGAAGCTCGGCTTCTACTTCATGCGGCTGGTGGTGGCGCGGCTGCTCAACGACGTGCAGCGGCACAAGGCGGCGGCGCAGGCGGCCTGAGCGCCTGGCGACCGCATAACTCGCAGTTCTGCCCTTGCATGGAGCCGTCGGCTCGCGGCGCATAGCTGTCGGTCGTTGTCTCCTAAGCCGGCGTGCGAGCGTTCAGCGTGGCGCGTGGCCCGGGCCCGCGGGCGCAGGCCCCATTCGCGGTACGCTGGCTGGGTCACCGCCTGGTCGGTGGCGATGAGGCAACGGCCGCGCACAGAAGCCGGCCGCCCGCGAGGTGGGCCGGAGAACGCGGGTGACGCCAGCGCGCTACCGCAGCCGATG
>JBGAII010000106.1:0-17777 GCA_044225625.1 Rubrivivax sp. | reverse complement strand
GTCGGACACCGCAATGGCGACGAAACCCTGCGGCGCCAGGTCGGGCTCTTCCAGACCATGCGGCAGCGTCGCCGGCAGGGTGGCCAGCGGGCGGGCGCTGAAGCGCAGATGGCCGCCATCGGGCATCGCGTCACGCGCATTGATGGCGATGTTCAGCAGCGCGGATTCCAGCTGGCCGGGGTCGGCCAGCACCTCGGGGCCGTCGTCGGGCGCGTCGACTTCGATGCGGATGCGTTGGTCCAGCGTGCGCCGCAGCATGTCCGCCAGCGAGTGCAGCAACTGGCCGACGTTCAGCGTGCTGGGCTGCAGCACCTGGCGGCGCGAGAAGGCCAGCAGCTTGCTGGTCAGCTCGGCACCCCGGCGCGAGGCGCGTGCGGCAGCGGCCACAAGCTGCGGCGCATGCGGGTCCGCGGCGATCGAGGGCAGGTCTTCCAGCACCTGAAGGTTGCCCTGGATCACGGTCAGCAGGTTGTTGAAATCGTGCGCGATGCCGCCGGTGAGCTGGCCGACGCTCTCCAGACGTTGTGCATGTTCCAGCGCGACCT
The DNA here is from genome assembly GCA_044225625.1 of Rubrivivax sp. Taxonomy (GTDB): domain Bacteria; phylum Pseudomonadota; class Gammaproteobacteria; order Burkholderiales; family Burkholderiaceae_C; genus Rubrivivax. The sequence continues at coordinate 17,232 of JBGAII010000106.1, read as the reverse complement.
CGGACTGGGCACGTTGAAGGCTGGTGGCCAGCAGGCTGGCCAGCGACTCGATGAAGCGCAGTTCATCGTCGCCGAAACGCAGCGAGCCACGCGAGCAGACGATCAGCGCGCCGATGCCGCGCCCGCGGTCCGACAGCGGCGCGGCGAGCATCGCCTGCATGCCGGTCTCACGGCAGTGTGTCGGCAGGTCGAGGCCCGGTTGCGGCAGCGCGACCGCATGCGCCTGCGTCAGCACCAGGCTGGGCAGCGAGTCCGGCCGGTCCGGCAGGTGCATGCCCAGCGCGTCGCCGGGCAGCAGCCCGACGCCGCTGACCAGCCGGAAATCCAGGTCGTGACGGTCCAGCAGGTAGACCATCGCCGCATCCGCATGCAGCGCGCCGGCGGCGATGGCCGGCACCTGGTCGAGCACGACCTGCGGATCGCGCGCGTCGACCGCCAGCCGGCCGAGCTGCGCCAGGTGTTCGGCATAGCGGGCGCGCTGCAGCGCCTGCTGCACCCGCGGGTACTGGGTCACATCGCGGATGGCGGCCACGACGAACCGCTGCGACTGCTCCTGGAGCGGGCTCAGCGCAATCTCGACCATGACCTCGCTGCCATCCTTGCGGCGCGCCGACAGGTTGGTCTGCAGACCCATCGGGCGCGGCCGCGGCGTCCTGGCATAACCCTGGCGATACTCGGCGTGACGCGCGCGCGCGGCGTCCGGCACCAGCGCATCGACGCTCATGCCGAGCAGCTCCTCCGCGCTGTAGCCGAGCAGCTGGCTGGCCGCCGGGTTGGAGCGCGCGATGCGGCCTTTTTCATCGACCAGCAGCAGCGCGTCGGGGTAGGCGACGAACAGAGAGCTCAGCAGCGCCAGCTCGTCCCGAGGCTGTGCCGGCGCGTTCACGCGGCGTCGACCTGCGGCACGAGGATGTAGCCCGCGCCGCGCACCGACTTGATCAGCTGCGGCTCCTCGGCATCGGGCTCCAGCTTGCGCCGCAAGCGCCCCACCTGCACGTCGATGGTGCGGTCGAAGGGGGCGGCTTCGCGTCCGCGGGTGGCTTCGAGCAGGAAGTCACGGGACAGCACCCGGCCGGGGTGACGGGCAAAGGTACACAGCAGGTCGAACTCGCCGCCGGTCAGCGCCACCGGCTGGCCGGCGGCATTCAGCAGCTGGCGGGCGTCGACGTCGAGCAGCCAGCCGGCGAAACGCAGGCGCTGACGGGCCGCCGGCGCGGCGGCGGCTCCGGCCGGTGACGGAGGCTGCAGGCGCCGCAGCACGGCCTTGACACGGGCCAGCAGTTCGCGCAGGTCGAAGGGCTTGGTCACGTAGTCGTCGGCGCCCACCTCCAGACCCACGACCTTGTCGACCGCATCGCCGCGACCGGTGACGATGACCAACCCGCAATGCCAGTGCTCGCGCAACTGGCGGGCAATGCCGAAGCCGTCTTCGCCGGGCAGGCCCAGGTCGAGCAGCACCAGCGCCGGCGGGTCGTCGCCCATGGCCTGCATCAAGGCTTGTCCGCTGTGCCACTGGCTGACGCGGAAGCCGTGCGCCTGCAGGTAGGTGGCGAGCAGCTGCCTGATGTCGACTTCGTCGTCGAGTACGGCGATATGGGTCTGGGAAGTCACTCAGCGCAGCGGGAAAGATGCCGGAAGTGGGAGGGTAGCAGCTTTGACATCCGACAAGACTGCGGTCCCGCGAGGGGCTATGCTGCAGAGCGCCCGGGGCGGCCGGGGGAGGGCAACGATGTACGAACGCATCCTGGTACCGATCGATGGCAGCGCCACCGCGTCGCGCGGCCTGGACGAGGCCATCGCGCTGGCGACGCGACTGGGCGCCGAGTTGCATCTGTTGTACGTCGTCGACGCCCGGCTGCTGATCGCCGAGGTGTCGGTGTTCGCGCCGCCCACGCAGCTGCTCGACGACTGGCGCGCGGCCGGCGAGAAGCTGCTGGCCGAAGGTCTGGCCCGCGTGCACGCGGCGTCGCTGCGCGGCGATGGCGCGGTGCGCTGCGATCCCGGGCTGCGGGTCTGCGACCTGATCGTGCAGGAGGCGCGACAGTGCGGTGCCGGGCTGATCGTGATGGGTACGCATGGCCGCCACGGCCTGCGCCGCATGGCGCTGGGCAGCGATGCCGAACTCGTGTTGCGCGACGCGCCGGTGCCGGTGCTGCTGGTGCGTGCCGAGGAAACCGCGCCTCAGACCTGAGCCGGCGTCCGCCGTCGCGGCGGAGCGGGTGGATCAGCGGGCGTCGCCGAGGCCGAGCGGCGCCGGCAGCGAGTTGACGATGCGGCTGAACAGCGCGCGGTAGTCGTCTTCGGGCTCGTGGCCGGTCAGCGGGTCGCGGTTGGCGGCAAAGGCGGCGTCGAGTTCAGCCCAGTCCTGGGCTGTCAGCACCTGCTCGGCCAGCGGCAGGATCTGCCCTTCCTCCAGCGCCATGTGCTGGCCATAGAAGTCGACGTACCTCTGCGCCGCTTCCTCGAAGTCGGCCCGCCGCGATTCGCCCATCATCTCGAAGGCCAGCAGCGCATGCTCCAACTCGCGGATGGCGCTTTCACCACGGGCGTGGTCCTCGTCCAGCCGGTCCAGCACCGCGCCGGCCTCGGCCGTGCGGGCACGCAGCTTGGGGAACAGCAATTCGGATTCCTTGCGGTGGTGGCGCTGCTCGGGAAACTCATCGACATAGAACAGCATCGCGCGCAGCGCGGCAAAGTCGGGCAGGGTGCCGTTACGGCGGTGCTGACCCAGCAGCAGCACGATGCTGCGCAGCATGGCCGACAGGGCGGCGTGTTCGTCGTGGATGATGCGCAAGGCGGCGTGTGACATTCGCGGGACTCCTGGAACGGCACGAGGTTGTCACGCTGGCCCGGTTGCGGCCTTGTCGAAGATCAATCGCGCGCGCTGCGCTCCTTGTGCGCTTCGGTCTGCCGTGCGTGCCCGAGGAACTCGAGCGCGCTCTGGAAGGCGGCGGCCGCGAAGGCCAGCGCGGCCGCGAAGTCCTTGTCGGACAACTGGCGCGCCGCCGTGTTGCTGCGGTAAATGTTGGCGAACTCGCGCTCGCGGCCGGCCTGCACCACCAGCTTGCCGATGCCGAGCGCCTCGAGCGTCTTCCAGACGCGCGGGTTGTAGGAGCGGGTCAGCTGCAGGATGAAGGTGATCGGGTCGTTGCGCCCCAGGATCGTGGCCATGCGCAGGATCAGCTCGAAGGGCAGGCCGACCTTGCCGCTTTCGACCAGCGCCATGAACGTCGGGTCCTTCAGGTCCAGCGCAGCGCCCAGGTCGTCCAACGTCATGCCGGCCGCTTCTCGGGCGTCCTTGACCAGTGCCGCGGCCTTGGTGACGGCCGCCTTGGGTCCCGGCCGCGTGACGGCCGCAGCGGCCAGCGCCAGCGACATGTCGGCCGCAGTGCCGACCCCGCCGAGCAGGCTGCCGGTCCAGGAATGCAGCTGGCGCGCCAGCGAGCGCACCGCGGCGCCACCGGCCTCCTGCAGCGTCGGCACCGCAGCGCCCGGCACGGCCGCCGGCGCGGGGGTGGCCCTGGCGCGTGGCTTGCGCCGGGCGGCCTGCGCCTTGCTTGCAGCTGCGGGCATGGTGTCCTCCTCGTCGTTGATTTCGGCCGATGTCGTGCAGCATACCCGCCGGCGGTGGCCCGGACGCGCACTTGAACTGCGGCAGTCTGCTGCAATATGCCCACGGTGCGCGCGGCTGTCGTGCCGTGCCTACGGCTGAAGGATCTACTCGATATACTGGGTTATGCCCGAGCAAGAGCCGAAATCACCACCCTCTGCCCCGGTGGCTCCGCGCCCCGACGATGGGCAGGGTGCGGTGGTGGCCGAGCGAAAGGCGGCACGCACCAAGCCGCCGCGCATGTATCAGGTGCTGATGCTGAACGATGACTACACGCCCATGGAGTTCGTCGTCATGGTTCTGCAACAGTACTTCCATCAGGACCTCGAAACCGCCACACTGATCATGTTGAAGATCCACCATGAAGGCAAGGCGGTCTGCGGCGTCTATCCGAAGGACGTCGCCGCGACGAAGGTGGAATTGGTGGTGGCCGCGGCGCGTCGCCTCGGTCACCCATTGCAGTGCACTATGGAGGCCGCATGATCGCGCAAGAACTTGAAGTCAGCCTGCACATGGCCTTCGTAGAGGCGCGCCAGCAGCGGCATGAATTCATCACCGTCGAGCACCTGCTGATGGCGCTGCTCGACAACCCGTCGGCCGCCGAAGTGTTGCGCGCCTGTGCGGCCAACATCGACGACCTGCGCAAGAGCCTGGTCACCTTCGTCAAGGAGAACACGCCCACCGTCTCCGGCACCGAAGAGGTGGACACGCAGCCGACGCTGGGTTTCCAGCGCGTGATCCAGCGCGCCATCATGCACGTGCAGAGCACCGGCAGCGGCAAGAAGGAAGTCACCGGCGCCAACGTGCTGGTGGCGATCTTCGGCGAGAAGGACTCGCACGCGGTGTACTACCTGCACCAGCAGGGCGTGACCCGGCTGGACGTGGTGAACTTCATCGCCCACGGCATCAAGAAGTCCGATCCGCCGGAGCCCAGCAAGGCGAACGAAAGCAGCGGCAACGAAGCCGAGAAGGAAGAGGCGGGCGAAGGCAAGGGCTCGCCGCTGGATCAGTTCACCCAGAACCTGAACCAGCTGGCGCGCGACGGCAAGATCGACCCGCTGATCGGCCGCGAGCACGAGGTCGAGCGCGTGATCCAGGTGCTGTGCCGCCGGCGCAAGAACAACCCGCTGCTGGTCGGCGAGGCCGGCGTCGGCAAGACCGCCATCGCCGAGGGCCTGGCCTGGCGCATCACGCAGGGTGACGTGCCCGAGGTGCTGGCGACCAGCACGGTGTACTCGCTGGACATGGGCGCGCTGCTGGCCGGCACCAAGTACCGCGGCGACTTCGAGCAGCGCCTGAAGGGCGTGCTCAAGCAGCTGAAGCACCAGCCGCATGCCATCCTGTTCATCCACGAGATCCACACGCTGATCGGCGCCGGCGCCGCCAGCGGGGGCACGCTGGACGCCAGCAACCTGCTGAAGCCGGCGCTGTCCACCGGCGCGATGAAGTGCATCGGCGCGACGACCTTCACCGAGTACCGCGGCATTTTCGAGAAGGATGCGGCGCTGTCGCGGCGCTTCCAGAAGGTGGACGTGATCGAGCCCTCGGTCGAGCAGACCATCGAGATCCTGAAGGGCCTGAAGTCGCGCTTCGGGAGCACCAGCGTCAAGTACGTCGGCGCGTTGCAGGCGGCCGAGCTGTCGGGCCAAGTTCATCAACGACTCGGCATCTGCCCGACAGCGCCATCGACGTGATCGACGAGCCGGTGCCGGGCAGCGCATCCCGCCCAAAGGCAAGCAGGCGACCATCACCCGCACGAGGCCGAGGAGATCGTCGCCTGGCGATCAGCGCATCCCCTGGTCAGCGTGGGGGTTCAGGACGACCGCAGCAAGCCGAAGACGCTGGACCGCGACCCGAAGAGCGTCGTCTTCGGGCAGGACCCGGCCATCGACGCGCTGGCAGCCGCCATCAAGAAGATGGCGCGATCGGGCCTGGGCAAAACCGGAGAAGCCGATCGGCAGCTTCCTGTTCAAGTGGCCCGACGGGCGTCGGCAAGACCAGTCGCCAAGCAGCTGGCCTACGTGCTGGGCATCGACCTGATCCGCTTCGACATGTCCGAGTACATGGAGCGCCATGCGGTCAGCCGGCTGATCGGCGCGCCGCCGGGCTACGTGGGTTTCGACCAGGGCGGCCTGCTGACCGAGGCGATCACCAAGAAGCCGCACGCGGTGCTGCTGCTCGACGAGATCGAGAAGGCGCATCCCGATGTCTTCAACGTGCTGCTGCAGGTCATGGACCACGGCACGCTGACCGACAACAACGGGCGCAAGGCCGATTTCCGCAACGTGATCATCATCATGACCACGAATGCGGGTGCCGAGACGATGAACCGGGCGACGATCGGCTTCACGACGCAGCGCGAGACGGGCGACGAGATGGCCGACATCAAGCGCCTGTTCACGCCGGAGTTCCGCAACCGGCTGGACGCGATCGTCAACTTCCGTTCGCTGGATGAGGAGATCATCCTGCGCGTGGTCGACAAGTTCCTGCTGCAGCTGGAAAGCCAGTTGGCCGAGAAGAAGGTCGAGGTCACCTTCACCGACGGCCTGCGCAAGCACCTGGCGAACAAGGGCTTCGATCCGCTGATGGGCGCGCGGCCGATGCAGCGCCTGATCCAGGACACGATCCGCCGCGCGCTGGCCGACGAGCTGCTGTTCGGCCGCCTGGTCGACGGTGGCCGCCTGACGGTGGACCTGGACGACAAGGGCGAGGTGACGCTGGACATCCAGCCGCCGCGCAAGAGCGACAAGGCGCGGCCGGAAACGACCGCCGTCTAGGCGCAATACGCGCAGCGCGGCAGGCCGGCATGTCCGGCCTGCTTGTCTTTCAGCGCGCCGGGTCCTGCCGGAAGTAGCCGGACAGCAGCGCGTACAGCGCTGGCATCTCCGCGCTCAGGTCGTGCGGCACGACGAAGAAGGCTTCGGTGGCCACCGCAAAAAACTCCTCCGGTGCCGTCGCGCCGTACGGGTCGAGCACCGTGCCGCGCCGCGCATCCAGCGCGTCGCAGAAGGCTGCGTACTCGCGCGTCAGCACGTCCTGCCAGCGCTGCCGCTCGATGGCGCCCGGCAGCGGTGGAATGCCGTCGGCCACACCGTCGCCCATGTCCAGCACGTGGGCGAACTCATGGATGACGACGTTGTAGCCCCAGGCCGACGTGTCGCCGGCCTCGGCCACGTCGCGCCACGACAGCATCATCGGGCCGCCTTCGACGGCCTCCCCACTGAGGACGTCGTCGTACTCGTGGACGACACCGTCGTCGTCGACGAACTCGCGCCGCACTTGCACTTCGTCGGGATGCACGACGATGCCGACGAAGCCGTCGTAGGCTTGCAGGCCGAGCCGCAGCACCGGCAGGCAGGCCTGCGCGGCGATGGCCACGGCCATCGTGTCGTCGACTTCCAGGCCGTGGGCGCCGCTGAACTCCTTGCGGTCCAGGAACAGGCTGCTCAGCCGCCGCAGTTCGGCCACGTCGGCAGGATCGCGCCGGGCCAGGAAGGGATAGTGCGACAGCGTCTGCTGCCACAGTGCTTCAGGTATCGCCCGACGTTCGAGCACGCGTTGTTCGCTGCGCTGGCGCAGCCGCTGCAGCAGCCTGCGCATCAGGCGCCGGCGGCTGCGGGCGTCAGGCGGCTGACGCCGCCCGGCTGCAGGCGCAACACCTCTGCGCGCGGCGGCTCATCGTCCAGGTTCCAGTCGCTGAGCACCATGCGGTCGTAACCCGGCCGCAGCGGCGAGTCCCCCGGCCGGTGTGTGTGGCCGTGAACCAGCGTGCGGCTGTCGGCCGCCTGCAGGCAGGCGACTGCGGCGTCGAAATCCAGGTCGCCCCAGCCTTCGACCGGCGCCTTCTGCTGGCGCCCGGCCTCGCTGGCATGACGGACGCTGGCGCCCATGCGCACCCTTTCGGCAAGCGGCCGGGCGAGGAATCCGGCCTGGGTCGCCGGATTCCTGGCCCAGGCACGGAACTGCTGGTAGGGCAGGTCCGCCAGGCACAGCGCGTCGCCATGCGTCAGCAGCAGGCGGTGATCTCCGGCACGCAGCAGGGTTGGGTCGGCGAGCGGCTGCACGCCGAGCCCGGTCAGGAACTCCGGCGTCAACAGGAAGTCGCGGTTGCCGACCATCGCGCCGACTCGGCGCTGCGTCGCCGTCGTGCGCAGCACCTCGGCGCAGGCGGCTTCGAAGTCCAGTTGCACCGCGTCGGAGCCGGGCCAGAACTCGAACAGGTCGCCGAGGATCAACACCGCATCGGCCGGCGTGCTGCGCATGTAGGCCGCCCATGCGTCGAAGGTGCGCGGCATGGCCGCGCACAGATGCAGGTCGGAGATCAAGTCGATGCGCTGCCAGCCGGCCGGCGCCAGCCATTCGGACGCGGGCGGCAGCACCACGGGCGCGCTCAGGCGACTTCGACGGCGCGCACGATCGTCACCGACTCCAGCGGCACGTCGGCATGGCCGCCGCGGTTGCCGGTGCGCACCTGCTCGATCGTGTCCACGACATCGGTGCCATCGACCACGCGGCCGAAGACCGCATAACCCCAGCCCTGCGGCGACTCGGCCGTGAAGTCGAGGAAGCCGTTGTCGACGGTATTGATGAAGAACTGCGCGGTGGCACTGTGCGGCGCCGAGGTGCGCGCCATCGCCAGCGTGTAGCGCTTGTTCTTCAGGCCGTTCTTGGCCTCGTTCTGGATCGGCGCGGCAGTCGCCTTCTGGTTCATCTGCACATCGAAGCCGCCGCCCTGGACCATGAAGCCCTTGATGACACGGTGGAACACCGTGCCGTCGTAGTGGCCCTTGTTCACGTATTCCAGGAAATTGCGCACCGTGTCGGGCGCGCGCTCGTCGTCCAGTTCGATCCGGAACGTGCCGGCGCTGGTTTCCATTTCCACGGTCTTGCTCATTCAGTTCTCCACGCTTGCCTTGCGAATGACCACCGGCGTTACCGGCACGTTCTGGTACGAGCCTTTGTTGGCGGTGGGCTGGGCCCAGATCTTGTCCACCACGTCCATGCCGGACACCACCTTGCCGAACACGGCATAGCCGGCGCCGTCGCGCGCGTTCGCCGCGTCCAGAAAGGCGTTGTCCTTGACATTGATGAAGAACTGTGCGGTCGCCGAGTCCGGCACGCTGGTGCGCGCCATCGCGACGCTGCCGCGCACGTTGCTCAGTCCGTTCTTGCTTTCCAGCGGGATCGGCGCGCGTGTCGGCTTCTGGTTCATCGACGCGTCGAAGCCGCCACCTTGAATCATGAAGTCGGGAATGACGCGGTGGAAGATCGTGCCGTCGTAGTGACCCGACTTCACGTACTCCAGGAAGTTGGCCACGCTCTTCGGCGCCTTGGCCGCGTCGAGCGCAATGACGATCTGTCCCATGCTGGTGTCCAGCAGAACCTTCTGCGCCAGGGCCGGGATGGCGGCGGCCCACAGGCCGAGCGCAACGCACAGCGCGGCCGCGGGCCGCCACGGATTCTTCATCTTCGGCAAGTGAGACAAGACGTGTTCTCCAGGTCAATAGCCGCTGCGGCGGCCGTTCGAGTCTAGCCCCTGCGAGCGCAGCAGCGGCGACTTGGCGCTGGGCAGTTGCGCGCTGCGCGGCTTGAGCACCGGCATCGGAACTGCCTCGGGAAGTATCTCCCGGGCCAGACGGAGCTTGCGCACCAGGCCGGCATCGTCGCCCTTGCTCTCGGCCTGCGCCGCGAGCCAGGCTTGTTCAGCCAGGATCAGATAGATGTCGCCCAGGTTCTCCTGCGCCGCGCGATGCTTGGGGTCGTTGCGCAGCGCGCTCTGCAGCGCAGCCAGCGCGTTCTGCAACTGACCACGGGACGCATAGAGCACCGCAAGGTTGTTGTAGGGGTCGGGCAGCTCCGGATAGTCCTGCGTCAGCGCAGTGAAGACCTGCAGGGCTTCGTCGTCGCGCTTCTGCTCGATCAGCATCACGCCCTTCAGAAAACGCAGGTTCGCGGCGCGCGGCTGAGCGGCGATGGCCGCATCGGCCTGGGCCAGCGCTTCGGCCACCTTGCCGTCGTGATAGAGCTTCTCGATGTCGGCGGCCTCGTCGGCGCGCAACGGAAGGGCCGCGAGGCAGGCCGCCGCGAACACCAGCAAGGTCCAGAGGGAACGGAGCGGCATGGTCTGCAGGATCGCGCGGCCCGGAGGATGCCCGGTGGCGACAGGGCCGCCGCTATACTGAAACGATTGTAGCCACGCCGTCGGGCACGACAGTGCCGCAGCGGCCGCGCCCAGGGTGCCGCCCTTGCTGCGGCGACGAGACCCTCGACCCACTCATGAGCCTGCGCATCCACAACACGCTGAGTCGTCGCACTGAAGCCTTCGTGCCCATCGTCCCGGGCGAGGTGCGCATGTACGTGTGCGGCATGACCATCTACGACCTGTGCCACATGGGCCATGCGCGGATGATGATGGCCTTCGACGTGGTCTACCGCTGGCTTCGGCAACTCGGCTACCGCGTCACCTACGTGCGCAACATCACCGACATCGAGGACAAGATCATCCGCCGTGCGCTCGAGCGCGGCATCTCGATCCGCCAGCTCACCGACGAGATGATCGAGGCGATGCGTCGCGACATCGGTGCGCTGGGCATCCTGCCGCCCACGCACGAGCCGCGCGCCACCGAATACGTCGGGCAGATGCTCGACCTGATCGGCAAGCTGGAAGACAAGGGCCTGGCCTATCGGGCCGACAACGGCGATGTCAACTTCGCCGTGCGCAAGTTCCCGGGCTACGGCAAGCTGTCCGGCAAGTCGCTCGACGAACTGCGGGCCGGTGAACGCGTCGCGGTACTGGACGGCAAGCTCGATCCGCTGGACTTCGTGCTCTGGAAGGCCGCAAAGCCCGACGAGCCGGACGACGCCAAGTGGCCGGGCCGCTACGGCCCGGGCCGCCCTGGCTGGCACATCGAATGCTCGGCGATGAGCTGCGCCCTGCTCGGTGAGCACTTCGACATCCACGGCGGGGGCATGGACCTGCAGTTCCCGCACCACGAGAACGAGATCGCGCAGAGCGAGGGCGCGACGGGCCGCCCCTTCGTCAACGTCTGGGTGCACAACGGCTTCCTGAACGTGGACAACGAGAAGATGTCGAAATCGCTCGGCAACTTCTTCACCATCCGTGATGTGCTGAAGAGCTGCGATGGCGAAACGCTGCGCTTCTTCATGCTGCGCACGCATTACCGCAGCCCCTTCAACTTCAGCGACACGAATCTGGACGATGCGCGTGCCGCGCTGCGCAGGCTCTACACCGCCCTCGAGGGCGTCGAAGCGGCCGATGTGCCGGTGGACTGGACGCAGCCCCAGGCCGCGGCCTTCCGCGCGGCGATGAACGACGACTTCAACACCCCGCTCGCGCTGGCACAGCTCTTCGACCTGGCGAGCGAGCTCAATCGCAGCCGCTCCGTCCAGACGGCCACGCTGCTCAAGGGACTGGGCAAGGTGCTGGGCGTGCTGCAACAGGATCCGCGCCGCCACCTGCAGGGCGGTGGCGACCTCGACGCGCAACACATCGAGAGCCTGATCGCCGCCCGCGCCGAGGCCAAGAAGGCGCGTGACTTCGCGGCGGCCGACCGCATCCGCGACGAACTGACGGCCCTGGGCGTGGTGCTGAAGGACGGTGCCGCCGGCACCACCTGGATCAAGGCCTAGGAGGCGGACGCCGACATGCCGAAGGCTCTGGGCGCGGGCGTGACTCCCGACTACTGGGACGACGCCTGCAGGCATCTGGCACGGCGCGACCGTGTCATGAAGAAGCTGATACCGAAGTTCGGCGAGGCTCGCCTGCAAAGCCGCGGGGACGCCTTCACCACGTTGGCGCGTTCGATCGTCGGCCAGCAGATTTCGGTCAAGGCCGCGCAGTCGGTATGGGACCGCCTGGTCGCATTGCTGGGCACGGCCTCGAACCGCATTCCGCCCGCGGTGGTGGAGGGTTCCGAGATCCGGGCGCTGCGCGAAGCCGGGCTGTCGCAGCGCAAGGCCGAATACCTGCTCGATCTGGCGCAGCACTTCAGTTCGGGTGCGGTGCACGTGCCGCAGTGGCGGCAGATGGACGACGAAGCCATCATCGAGGAACTGGTCGCCATTCGCGGCATCGGCCGCTGGACGGCCGAGATGTTCCTGATCTTCCACCTGATGCGCCCGAACGTGCTGCCGCTGGACGACCTGGGGCTGCTGAAGGGCATCAGTCTGAGCTACTTCAGCGGCGAGCCGGTGTCGCGCGCCGAGGCGCGCGAGGTGGGCGAGGCCTGGGCGCCGTACCGTTCGGTTGCCACGTGGTACATCTGGCGCAGCCTGGACCCGCTGCCGGTAGACTATTGACGCTTCGACGCGGCCGAGGGGTGCATGAGCAAGAGACACTTTCTGGAATTCGAGCAGCCGATCGCCGAACTCGACTCGAAGATCGAAGAGCTGCGCTACGTGCAGAACGAGTCGGCGGTGGACATCTCCGACGAGATCGAGCGCCTGGGCCACAAAAGCCTGCAGCTCACGAAGGAGATCTATGCCAACCTGACGCCATGGCAGGTGACGCTGATCGCGCGGCATCCGCAGCGGCCGTACACGCTGGACTACGTCAACGAGATCTTCACCGACTTCCAGGAGATGCACGGTGACCGCGCCTTCGCCGACGACCAGTCGATCGTCGGCGGGCTGGCACGCTTCAATGGCCAGCCCTGCGTCGTGCTGGGCCACCAGAAGGGCCGCGACACCAAGGAACGCGGGCTGCGCAACTTCGGCATGGCGCGGCCCGAGGGCTACCGCAAGGCGCTGCGGCTGATGCGCACGGCCGAGAAGTTCGGGCTGCCGATCTTCACCTTCGTCGACACGCCCGGCGCCTATCCGGGCATCGGCGCGGAGGAGCGTGGTCAGTCCAGGCCATCGGGCGCAACATCTTCGAGATGGCCCAGCTCGAGGTGCCGATCATCAGCACGATCATCGGCGAGGGCGGCTCCGGCGGCGCACTGGCCATCAGTGTGGCCGATCAGGTGCTGATGCTGCAGTACGCGGTGTATTCGGTGATTTCGCCGGAAGGCTGCGCGTCGATCCTGTGGAAGACCTCCGAGCGCGCGTCCGACGCTGCCGATGCGCTGGGCATCACGGCACCGGCTGAAGGCGCTCGGCGCGTGATCCGACAAGATCGTCAGCGAGCCGGTCGGCGGCGCCCATCGCGACCATCGGCAGATGGCGGTCAACCTGCGTCGCGCGCTGAACGATGCGCTGCGCCAGGTCGTCGACCTGAAGCCCAAGGAACTGCTGCAGCGTCGCTATGAGCGCCTGCAGAGCTACGGGCGCTTCAACGACACCAAGGAGCGCTGATGGCGCGGGCCCGGCCCGCCGGGCCGGCGTGACCGCCATGGCGTCGCCGGTCGTCGCCGTGGCCGTCAGCGGCGGGCGCGATTCCACGGCCCTTTGGCATGCCACGGCCCGTGCGGCGGCGGAAGCCGGTCTGCAGGTCGTCGGCTTGCACGTGCACCATGGCCTGCAGCCGCAGGCGGACGAATGGGTCACGCATCTGCGCCGCCAGTCGGCGCAACCTGGGCAGCGCGCGGGCCTGCCGCGGCACCTGCTGTGGCGCAGGCTCCAGGAAGCCCCGGCACGCGGCGACAGCATCGAGGCCTGGGCGCGCGGAACGCTACGGCGGCGCTCGCCGATGGCCGCCGAGTGCGGCGCGCATCGTGCTGCTGGCGCATCACCGGCGCGACCAGGCGGAGACCTTTCTGCTGCAGGCACTGCGTGGCGCCGGTCCGGCGGGACTGGCAGCCATGCCGCACGGCGCAGCGGGCGGTATCGTCTGGGCGCGGCCTTGGCTCGACCAGCCGCGCGAAGCGATCGAGAGCCACCTTCGGCGCCTACGTCGCGCCATGTCGACGATCTGAGCAACGCCGACCCGCGGCCTGCACGCAGCCGCCTGCGGCAGACGGTGCTGCCGGTGCTGGAGCAGCACTTTCCGGGCGCCGCAGAGCGCCTGGCGGCCAGCGCGCGAAGAGCGCACGAAGCGGCCGAGGCGCTGCGCGAGCTGGCCGCGCTCGACGCGCAGGACCGTCGGCGCGGATGGACACCTCGACCGCACGGCATGGGCCTGCCTGTCGTCGGCATCGCCGAGCCAACCTGCTGCGCGCCCTGGCTCGGCCCGCGCACCGGCGACGGCTTGCCGGAGACGCTGGTCCAGCGCCTCTTGCAGGAGCTGCCGCAGGCCCGGTCCGGCAGTGCCTGGCCGTGGCCGGCAGGCCAGCTGCGCCTGCATGCCGGTCTGCTGCAGGCCATGACCGATGCCGTGTCGCCACCGGATGCGGCCCCGGTGCGCGGCCGCTTCATCGACCTGAGCCGGGCAGGGCGCGTGGCCGTGCCCGAATGGCGCGGCTTCTTCGACGTGCGGGTAGTGGAGACCGACGGCATCGCGGCATCGCAACTGCACCCCTGCGAACTGCGGGCGCGCCGCGGCGGCGAGCACTTCCAGCGCGCGCCCGGCACGCCGCCGCGCAGCCTGAAGAAGCAGTACCAGCTGGCCGGCGTGCCGGCCTGGCAACGCAGCGGACCGTTGCTCTACGGCCCCGACGGCTTGTTGTTCGTGCCCGGGCTGGGCGTCGACGCGCGGCGTCTGGCGGCGCGCGGCGTGCCGATGCTGGCTTTGCGCTGGTGTCAGGACACGCCGCCCGAGAAGGCGACGCCGCGCGGCTAAAATGCGCGGTTTCCCTGCACGCGCTGGCGTGCAGGCTCTGACCCAACCCAAGCGTCATGGCACTGATCGTTCACAAGTACGGCGGCACGTCGATGGGCTCGACCGAGCGCATCCGCAGCGTCGCCAAGCGCGTCGCCAAGTGGTCGCGGGCCGGACACCAGATGGTGGTCGTGCCCTCGGCGATGAGCGGCGAAACCAATCGCCTGCTCGGCCTGGCCAAGGAACTGTCACCGGAGAAGGTCACCGCGGCGTCGATGCGCGAACTGGACCAGATCGCCGCCACCGGTGAACAGGTGTCGGTCGGCCTGCTGGCGCTGGCGCTGCAGGCCGAAGGGCTGCAGGCCGTCAGCTACACCGGCTGGCAGGTGCCGGTGCATACCGATTCGGCCTATACCAAGGCACGCATCCAGTCGATCGACGACCAGCGCGTGCGCGCCGACCTGGCGGCCGGTCGCGTGGTGGTCATCACCGGTTTCCAGGGCATCGACGGACTCGGCCACATCACCACACTGGGCCGCGGCGGTTCCGACACTTCGGCCGTGGCCGTGGCCGCGGCGCTGAAGGCCGACGAGTGCCTGATCTACACCGACGTCGACGGCGTCTACACCACCGACCCGCGCATCGTGCCCGAAGCGCGGCGACTGCAGACCGTGAGCTTCGAGGAAATGCTGGAAATGGCCAGCCTCGGCTCCAAGGTGCTGCAGATCCGCTCGGTGGAATTTGCCGGCAAGTACCGCGTACCGACCCGCGTGCTGTCCAGCTTCACCGACTGGGACATTCCGCTCGACGAAGAGGCCCGCTCGGGCACCTTGATCACTTTCGAGGAAGACGAAAAGATGGAACAAGCCGTCGTCTCCGGCATCGCCTTCACCCGCGACGAAGCCAAGATCACCATCGTCGGCGTGCCCGACAAACCGGGCATCGCCTCGCAGATCCTGGGCGCAGTGGCCGAAGCCAACATCGACGTCGACGTCATCGTGCAGAACGTGTCGCACGGCGGCCGTACCGACTTCTCGTTCACGGTCAACCGCAACGACTACAACCGCGCGCTGGACCTGATCAAGGCGGGCGTGCTGGGTGCGACCGGCGGCACCGAAGTCACTGGCGACCCGAAGATCTGCAAGGTGTCGATCGTCGGCATTGGCATGCGCAGTCATGTCGGTGTGGCGGCCAAGATGTTCCGCACGCTGGCAGAGGAGGGCATCAACATCCAGATGGTCACCACCAGCGAGATCAAGACCAGCGTGGTCATCGACGAGAAGTACATGGAGCTGGCGGTGCGCGCGTTGCACCGGGCGTTCGACCTGGAGCAGGGCGCCGCCGTATGACGCGCCTCGCCGGAAGGTAGAATCCGGTTTCTTTCACGCGGAGCTGTGACCGAGTGGCCGAAGGTGCTCCCCTGCTAAGGGAGTATGTGGGCAAAACCTGCATCGAGGGTTCGAATCCCTCCGGCTCCGCCAAATCTCATGTTCTCGGCCTTGCCGCATTGCGCGGATCTGCGTAAGGCTGCCGCCAGCGCGGTGCGCTAAGGTCGGTGACTTGATTTTCTTCGGCAAGGAGACGGGCATGAGCAAGCGTGATGTGGTGGTTCTGGGTGCGGCGCGTTCGGCGATTGGCACCTTCGGCGGGTCGCTCGCCGACATCGAGCCGGCGGAACTCGCCGGCATGGTGATGAAGGAGGCGGTCAAGCGTTCCGGCGTCGACCCCAAGGTCATCAACTACGTCACGGTGGGCAACTGCATTCCCACTGAAAGCCGCTATCCGTACGTGGCCCGCGTGGCCTCGATCCAGGCCGGCCTGCCGATGGATTCGGTGGCGATGGCGGTGAACCGCCTGTGCTCGTCGGGTCTGCAGGGCATCGTCACCACCGCACAGAACATCCTGCTCGGCGACGCCGACTATGGTGTCGGCGGCGGTGTCGAGGTGATGAGCCGCGGTGCCTACCTGTCGCCGCAGATGCGCAGCGGCGCACGCATGGGCGATGCCAAGATGATCGACGCGATGGTCGCGGCCCTGACCGACCCGTTCGGCGTCGGTCACATGGGCATCACCGCCGAGAACCTGGTCACCAAGTGGGGCATCACCCGTGAGGAGCAGGACGCGCTGGCCGTCGAATCGCACCGGCGTGCGGCGGCGGCCATTGCCGAAGGCCGCTTCAAGAGCCAGATCGTGCCGATCGTCAAGCAGACGAGGAAGGGCGAGGTGACCTTCGACACCGACGAGCACGTGAAGCCCAACACCACGATGGAGACGCTGGCGAAGATGAAGCCGGCCTTCAAGAAGGACGGCTCGGTCACGGCCGGCAATGCCTCGGGCATCAACGACGGTGCCGCGTTCTTCGTCTTGGGCGATGCGGCCAAGGCCGCTGCGGATGGTCACAAGGCGCTCGCCCGGCTGGTCGGCTATGCGGTGGCCGGTGTGCCGAACGATGTCATGGGCGAAGGCCCGATCCCGGCCACCAAGCTGGCGCTGAAGAAGAGCGGCCTGACGCTGGATCAGATCGACGTCATCGAGAGCAACGAAGCTTTCGCGTCGCAGGCTATCGCAGTCGCGCGCGGCCTGGAATTCGATCTGAAGAAGGTCAACCCCAACGGCGGCGCGATCGCGCTCGGCCATCCGATCGGCTGCTCGGGCGCCTTCCTGGCGTCCAAGGCGGTGTATGAACTGCACCGCACAGGCGGTCGTTACGCCCTCGTGACGATGTGCATCGGTGGCGGCCAGGGCATTGCCGCTGTGTTTGAACGCGTCTGACCCCGCGGACTGTCTCCGTGGGGCGTGTGCGCGCCCCTGAGCGTAAGAAGCGGGCCCGACGGGGCCCGTCTTCATTGGCTTCTCGGCAATCTCGACCTGATACGCAGCCTCTTCGTCGTTCGCGCTGACCAGCGCGGGGATTTCCGCCATGCCCGCGAGCTTCGCGGCCGCGATGCGACGGCGGCCGGCAATC
>JBGAII010000105.1:0-16351 GCA_044225625.1 Rubrivivax sp. | reverse complement strand
CTGGGGCAAGCCTTACACGCCCGAGCCGGGCACGGTGGACCCGGCCATCGACATGAAGTTGTCAGTGCGCGAGCAGGTCAACGCGCTCGACGCCAACGCCTACTTCAAGCTGCTGGCCGAGCTGATGAAGACCAATCCGCCCAGTGCCGACGACGCACCGATGGTGGCCAAGCTGGCCAAGATCGGCATCGTGCCGGGGCAGGACTTCGATCCGTCGAAGCTCGAGCCGGCCGTCGCCAAGGGTCTGGCCAAGGCACCGAAGCCGGCACAGGAACAGATCATGGCCTGGCTGAAGGAGGGCATCGCCGCCGGCGACTTCAAGCTGGAGAACGGCTGGGCCTTCTCGACCCAGGTGGGCACCTACGGCACGAGCTACCTGCAGCGCGCGCTGGTCACCGCCATCGGCCTGGGCGCGAACCGGCCGCAGGATGCGATCTACCCCACCTCCACCGGCCCGGACCTGCTGAAGAAGTACGACGGCAGCAAGAAGTACGTCATGCGCTTCGAGAAGGGCCAGCTGCCGCCGGTGGACGGCTTCTGGTCGCTGACGATGTACGACAAGGACTACTTCTTCGTCGACAACCCGCTGAACCGCTACACGCTCAGCGCACGCAACAAGCTCAAGACCAACCCCGACGGCTCGGTCGACCTGTACATCCAGGCCGAGTCGCCCGGCAAGGACAAGGAGTCGAACTGGCTGCCCGCGCCGAAGGACGAGTTCATCCTGATGATGCGGCTGTACTGGCCGAAGGAAAAGCCGCCGACCATCCTGGACGGCAGCTGGAAGATTCCGGAGGCCAAGGAAGCGTCGTAGACGCTGCCGCTCAGCGCACGGCCCAGCGCTGGCTGGGCACGTCGCGGCAGATGTTCAGCACCAGCGGTGTGCCCGGCGCGAGCTGGCCGCCCTCGGTGTCCAGGCACAGGTCGCCGACGCCGACGATGCCGCCGGCGGCGGCCGTCCAGAACTGGCTCAGCGCGCCAGTGCACGGCATGTAGATCACGCGTGCGCCGGGGCGGCCGATGCCGCCCTGCACGTCCATGCACAAGCCGCCGGGGCCGGTGATGCGCCCGGTGCCGCCGAAGGCCCACCGCTGGTTCTGTGCGGCGTCACAGGCTTTGGCCAGCACCGGCGTTCCCGGCTGCGGAACGCCCTGATTGACCACGTCGAGGCACATGCCGGAGCCGGGGTTGCCGATCGGCGCGGGGCCGGAACAGCCGCCAAGTGCGGCCAGCGCAACGGTCGTGGCGAAAAGCGTCGCGCCAAGGCGATGGAGAGTTCTGGACATCGAAGTGATCCCCGAAGGTGGTTGCCGTCGGCACCGGGTGGTGCCGACAGCCGCATTGTCCCCGCTGCAGGACACCCGGGGCACTGCGATCAGGCCGCGGCCCCCGCGCGCCGGGTGGTCGGCCTCCGCGCCGCACCGACCAGCGTACATTCGGGCATCGCTGCGCGGTGCCGATGCCGTCGGTTCAGGCCCCGCAGCACGAACAAGGACATGCCCATGGCCCGCAGCCTCTCGCCGAAGGACTACCGCCTGCCGGCGCCCGAGACGGGCGGCGCCGCGTGATCCGCCTGCGCATCGGGCTCGAGCTCGCCTACGAGGTGGCCGATCACGGCTGCGACTTCGTATTCAACGTCCATGCCGCGCAGACGCAGCGGCAGCGCATCGTCCAGGAAGCGCTCGAGCTGTCGCCCGCGCTGCCGTCGGTGGTGCAGACCGACGCAGCGACCGGCAACCGCTACCTGCGCCTGCAGGCACCGCCCGGCCCGCTGACGCTGCGCTACGACGCGACGATCGACCTGCAGCACCACGTGGCCGAGCCCGGCACCATCGCCGAGGTGCCCGTCGCGCGGCTGCCGCTGCACGCGCTGAGCTACATCTACCCGAGCCGCTACTGCCAGTCGGACCGGCTGCACCGGCTGGCGATGCGCGAGTTCGGCCAGCTGGCGCAGGGCTACGCGCGCGTGCAGGCGATCCGCGACTGGGTGCTGCAGCGCACGACCTTCACGTCCAACTCGTCGACCTCGAGTCGTCGCGATCGACACGCTGCTCGGCGCCGTCGGCGTGTGCCGCGACTTCGCGCACCTGATGATCGCGCTGTGCCGCGCGATCAACATCCCGGCGCGCTTCACCACCGGCATCGACTACGGCGCCGACCCGGCCCTCGGGCCGAGCGACTTCCATGCCTACGTCGAGGCCTACGTCGGTGACCGCTGGTACCTGTTCGATCCGTCCGGCACCGCCATTCCGATGGGCTTCGTGCGCCTGGGCACCGGGCGCGACGCGGCCGACGTCGCCTTCGCGACGATCTTCGGTGGCGTCCGATCGACGGCACCGCGCATCGCCATCGAAGCCGTCGCCGGCGACGACGGCCGGATCGTCACGCCGCAGCACAGCACGCAGGCGCTGTCGACCGACGGCTAGGCCGCCCGGCGAAAGCCGCCTTCGGGCCGGACTTCACGTTCCTGTGGGGAGAGCCTCGGGGCGGGCCGCTGCCCCGCGTGCAAGCTCCTGCGCCGCGGGCCCCTGGGGGCCCTGGGCCCGGCGTCAGCCCGCGCGCGCGCCGCGTTCGTACCAGCTGCGGCTGCGGTTGACCACGCGCACCACCGCCAGCATCAGCGGCACCTCGATCAGCACGCCCACCACGGTGGCCAGCGCCGCGCCGGAGTGGAAGCCGAACAGGCTGATGGCGGTGGCCACCGCCAGCTCGAAGAAGTTGCTGGCGCCGATCAGCGCCGACGGGCAGGCCACGCTGTGGGCTTCGCCCATGCGGCGGTTCAGCCCGTAGGCCAGCGCGGCGTTGAACACCACCTGGATCGCGATCGGCACGGCCAGCATGGCGATGACCAGCGGCTGCTGCAGGATGGCTTCGCCCTGGAACGCGAACAGCAGCACCAGCGTGGCCAGCAGCGCGGCGATGGACCACGGGCCGATGCGCGCCAGCGCCGCGTCCAGCGCCTGCGGCCCGCGCCGCAGCAGTGCGCGCCGCCAGGCCTGCGCCACCACCACCGGCACGACGATGTACAGCCCCACCGACACCAGCAGCGTGTCCCACGGCACGCTGATCGACGCCAGCCCGAGCAGCAGCGCGACGATCGGCGCGAAGGCGAAGACCATGATCGTGTCGTTCAGCGCCACCTGGCTCAGCGTGAACAGCGGGTCGCCGTTCGTCAGCCGGCTCCAGACGAAGACCATGGCGGTGCACGGTGCCGCGGCCAGCAGGATCAGCCCGGCCACGTAGCTGTCCAGCTGCTCGGCCGGCAGCCACGGCGCAAACAGTTGGCGGATGAAGATCCAGGCCAGCAGCGCCATCGTGAAGGGCTTGACCGCCCAGTTGACGAACAGCGTGACGCCGATGCCGCGCCAGTGCCGGCCCACCTGGTGCAGCGCGCCGAAGTCCACGCGCAGCAGCATCGGGATGATCATCACCCAGATCAGCAGCCCGACCGGCAGGTTGACGCGCGCCAGCTCCAGCCGCCCGATGGCCTGCACCGGCCCCGGCAGCCACTGGCCGAGCGCGATGCCGGCAACGATGCACAGGCCGACCCACAGGCTGAGCCAGCGTTCGAAGAAGCTCATCGGCGCGGGCGCGGCCGCCGCCGGCAGTGCGTGGCTGCTCATGACGTCAACGCTGGCCGATGCCCTTGAGCTCGTGCTGCAGCGCCAGCTTGTCCAGCGACGCCAGCGGCAGCGCCAGCATCAACTCGATGCGGCGCTTCAGCGCGACGAAGGTGTCGAGAAAGGCCTTGCGCTGCTGGTCCTCGCTGCCCTGCACCGCCGCCGGGTCGGGCAGGCCCCAGTGCGCGGTCATCGGCTGGCCCGGCCAGTAGGGACAGGCCTCGCCCGCGGCCTGGTCGCAGACGGTGAACACGAAGTCCAGCGCCGGCGCGCCCGGCTGGGCGAACTCATCCCAGCTCTTGCTGCGAAAGCCGTCGGTCGGGATGCCGTGCGCCGCCAGCGTCTGCAGCGCCAGCGGATGCGGCCGGTCCTTCGGATGGCTGCCGGCCGAGTGGCCGACGAAGCGGCCCTTGCCGAGCGCGGTCATCAGCCCTTCCGCCAGGATCGAGCGCGCCGAGTTGCCGGTGCAGACGAAGAGCACGTGGTAGGTCTTGTCGGCCATCGTCGCCTCGTTCAGCAGCAGGCCGAGGCCGGCTTCACTGCCACCGCCACCGGCTTGCCGCGCGGCGCGTCGGCCGGGCAGCAGGCGGTGGCCTCGGCGCTGGCCTCCCTGAACACCGGGATGTTCTGCAGCGTGTGGAAATGCTCCCAGGCGATGCCGGTCGGGTCGGTGACCCAGTGCTTCTCGCTGCGCGCATAGCAGCAGGTGGTCTGGCCTTCGTCGAGCAGCGCCGCGCCGGCAGCCTCGGCGCGCGCCTTCAGCGTGGCCAGTTCGGCCGGGTCGTCGGTCTGCAGGCCCAGGTGGTCGATGCCGGCGACGCCGCCGCGCGTGGAGATGGCGAAGTTCAGCGCCGGATCGTCGAGCATCCACTTGGCGTAGTCGGCCTCGACGCGCGCCGGTGCGGCGCCGAACATCGTGGAATAGAAGCCGATGCTCTTGTCGAGGTCGGCGACGTGCACGTGGACATGGAAGCGCTTCATCGGGAACTCCTTCGGTTCAGCAGGTGGCGCGACGCCGGCCGCGCACGGGCGCACAGGCCCGCCCCTGGCAGCAGTGGTCGCTGAGATAGCCGAGCAGCGCATTCATCTGCGCCAGTGCCGGCCGGTAGTTGAGGTTGCGGCCGTCGCGGTCCACCGTCACCAGGCCGGCATGCACCAGCTCCTTCAGGTGGAAGGACAGCGTCGAGCCGGCGATGTCGAGCATGGCGCCCAGGGCGCCGGGCGTCAGTCCTTCGGGCCCGGCGCCGACCAGCGCGCGAAAGACGCGCAGGCGGGCCTCCTGCGCCAGGGCGGCCAGTGCGGCGACGGCGGCTTTTTCATCCATATTTCTATGATCATGGAATCATCGATGGATGTCAAGTGGCCGCATGCCAACGTGGCGAACCGTGGCTCCGCCGTCGGCCGACGGCGAATGGCGGGCGTTGACTTGACGCCCGTCAACCTTGATGAGCGGCGCCGTGGTCAGCATGCCGGCATGCGAAACACGACCCACCGGCCCGCCCGAACCCCGATGAAACGACGCCAGCCAGACCCGCCGACGGGCGCGCCGCCCTACCGGTCCGCCGACGAACGGCGGGCCGAAGGCAAGGCGCTGCGTGATGCGGCGCCGCGCGACGCGCATGCCGGATGGAAGCCGCCGAAGGGCCGGCACGATCCCGTCGATATCGTCAGCCGGTCCAATGTCGGCCGGCTGCCCGGGCTGGTGCCGATCCGCTTCGGGCGCATGTCGAGTTCGCCCTTCGCCTTCTACCGCGGCGCGGCGGCGCTGATGGCCGCCGACCTGGCTCACACGCCGACCAGCGGGCTGCGCGTGCAGGCCTGCGGCGATGCCCACCTGATGAACTTCGGCGGCTTCGCGACGCCCGAGCGCAACGTCATCTTCGACATCAACGACCTGGACGAGACGCTGCCGGCGCCCTTCGAATGGGACCTCAAGCGGCTGACGGCCAGCGTCGTCATCGCCGCGCAGCACCTGCGGCTGCCGGACAGCGACGCGGCCCGCGCGGCGGCGGACGTCGTGCGCGAATACCGCGAGCGCATGACCAACTACGCGTCGATGCGGGCCTTGGACGTCTGGTACGACAAGATCGACCTGCAGCGCTACGAGGATCGTGCGGCCGATCCGGGGGTGCTGAAGCAGATGCACAAGCGCATCGCCGAGCGCCTGGAAGAGGCGCAGCGCAAGGCGGCCCCCGAGTTTCTCTATCCGAAGCTGGTGGCGCAGGAAGGCGCCCGCCCGCGCATCAAGGACGAGCCGCCGCTGATCTTCCACCCCACGGCCGAGCAGGCACCGGGCGCCGCGAGCGGCTATGCGGAGGTACTCGCCGCCTACCGCGACAGCCTGCCCGAGCACACGCGCACGCTGTTCGACCGCTATCACTTCTTCGACTACGCGCTCAAGGTGGTCGGCGTCGGCAGCGTCGGCACGGTCTGCGGCGTGGGCCTGTTCATGGCCGGCGACGACGACCCGCTGTTCCTGCAGGTGAAGGAGGCACGCCCCTCGGTGCTGGAGCCCTATGCGGGCAAGAGCCTGCATGCCAACCAGGGGCAGCGTGTCGTGGTCGGCCAGCGCCTGATGCAGGCGGCCACCGATGTGTTCCTCGGCTGGACGCGCACCCAGCAAGGCCACGACGTCTACATCCGCCAGCTGCGCGACATGAAGATCTCGGCCGTCATCGAGGACTGGGACATCGGCTTCCTGCGCCAGTACGGGCGCATGTGCGCGCATGCGCTGGCGCGGGCGCATGCACGCTCCGGCGATGCCGCGCAGATGGCCGGCTACATGGGCTCCGGGCATTCCTTCGACGACGCCGTCGGCGAGTTCGCGGTCGAGTATGCCGACCAGAACCGCCGCGACTTCCGCGTCTTCACCCAGGCCATACGCGACGGCCGCATCCAGGTCCTGATCGAGGAGTAGACATGTTCACACCGATCAGCGCGTGGCGGTCGCGGTCCCTCGGCTTGGGCCGCTTCGGCCTGGGCAGCCTCATCGGCCTGCTGCTGATGCTCGCGCTGCCGGCGCCTGCGCTGGCGGCCGATGCGCCGCGCCGCCCGAACATCGTCTTCATCATCGCCGACGACATGGGCTTTGCCGACATGGGCGCGTTCGGCAGCGAGATCCGCACGCCGAACCTCGACTCGCTGGCCAAGGACGGCTTGCGCTTCACCAACTTCTACACCCATGCCAGTTGCTCGCCGACGCGCTCGATGCTGCTCAGCGGCGTCGACACGCACCTCAACGGCCTGGGCAACATGGACGAGTGGATCGCGCCCAACCAGCGCGGCGTGCCCGGCTACGAGGGTTACCTGAACCAGCGCGTCGCGACACTGCCCCAGCTGCTGCAGGGCGCGGGCTACCACACCTACATGGTCGGCAAGTGGCACCTGGGCAAGCAGCCCGACCAGATCCCGCGGGCACGCGGCTTCGAGCGCGACTTCACGCTGCTCGACGGCGGCGGCAGCTACTGGGACATGACGAACGTCACCGCGGTGTCACCGAAGCTGGTCTTCACCGAGGACGGGCGTTACCTGACCGGACTGCCCCCCGACTACTACGCCACCAAGACCTACACCGACAAGCTGATCGGCTACATCGACGACAACAAGGCCGACGGCAAGCCCTTCTTCGCCTATGTCGCGCACCAGGCGCCGCACGACCCCTACCACCTGCCGAAGGACTGGCGCAACCGCCATGTCGGCGAGTACGACGTCGGCTGGGATGCGATCCGGCAGGCGCGGCTGAAGCGCCAGATCGAGATGGGCATCACGCCGGCGGGCACGGAGCTCTCGGAGCGCATGTGGTTTCTGCCCGACCCGACGCTGCTGGCGCGGGGCCCGCGCGCCCAGCTCGGCAAGAAGATGGAGATGTACGCCGGCATGGTGGAGAACATGGACCACCACATCGGGCGGCTGATCGACCACCTGAAGAAGATCGGCGAGTACGACAACACGATCTTCGTCGTCTTCGGCGACAACGGCGCCGAGGGCACCGACCTGTTCGCGATGATCGCCGGCACGCCGGGCACGCGCGACTTCCTGTTCGCGGCGATCCACTGGTCGCAGACGCACCCCAACGCCTGGGGCGACCCGGGTTCGTTCGTCGGCTACGGGCCGATGTGGGCGCAGGTGTCGATGACGCCCTTCAGCCAGTACAAGGGCTGGCTCGCCGAGGGCGGCATCCGCAATGCGCTGATCGTCAGCGGCCCGGGCGTCAGGCCCAAGGGCGGCATCAACAACGGCCTGATGCACGTGGCCGACCTGATGCCCACCTTCCTGGAGATCGCCGGTGCCAGCTACCCCAAGACGCTGAACGGGCAGCCGCTGCCATTGATGATGGGCAAGCCCTGGAACGACGTGCTCGCGGGCAAGGCCGCGTCGCCGCGCACCGACAAGGACTATCTCGCGTGGGAGCTGTTCGGCAACCGCGCGGTGCGCCAGGGCGCCTGGAAGCTGCGCTGGCAGCACAAGCCGATGGGCACGGACGACTGGGAGCTGTTCGACCTGGCGGCCGACCCGGCGGAGCGTCATGACCTTGCCGCCAAGAACCCCGGCAAGGTGCAGGAACTGGTCGCGCTGTGGGACGACTACGTGAAGCGCAACAACGTCATCCTGCCGAGCCGCGGGCCGTACGACACGCTGGAAAAGGACATGCCGCAGCGGGTGACGGTCTATCCGGGCTTCCCGCCGCTGTTCAACAAGCAGCAGTTCGTGCCGCCCAAGGACATGCTGGCCGAGCCCAAGCCTTGAGCGCCGCCGCACTTCGACACTTTCCACGGGACAAGACCTCCATGAACCACACACCCCATCCGATCCGCACGCTGACGCATGTCGCCGTTGCACTGCTGGCCAGCGTGGCGCTGTGGCCCACGCCAGCCGCCGCCCAGGTGCCGGCCCGCTTCTACTGGAAGAGCCTGTCGGGCGGCAACGCGGTGCCGGTGATCTTCAATTCCATCAGCGGCAACGCCAACCCCTTCGACCCCGCCAACACCGTGGTGCCGAACGCCGAATTCGACGCGACGATGGCATTGGTCGGCTATGCGCACACCTACACGCTGTTCGATCGCGCGGCGATGGGCGCGATCCTGCTGCCGATGGGGCGCGTGTCGGGCGAGGTCACGGCGGGCGCCCTGACCTCCAAACAGTCGGCCAGCGGCTTTGGCGACCCGACGCTGGAGTTCGCGATCAACCTGCTCGGCCCGCCGGCGCAGAAGGACCTGGCCGACCCGCTGCGCTACGAGCCGGGCTTCTCGCTGGACCTGCTGGCCGACCTGGCGCTGCCGATCGGCGAATACAACAGCAACCAGCTGCTGAACCTGGGCCAGAACCGCTGGTACGGGCGCATCGGCGCGCCCATCGTCTGGCAGCTGGGTGACTGGGTGCCGGGCCGGCGCACGACGCTGGAGTTCCTGCCCGCGGTCTGGCTGTTCGGCAACAACACCAACTACGACAACGGCAAGACGCTGAAGACCGACCCGCTGTTCCAGCTGGATGCGCACCTGACGCGCGATTTCACCGACCGCTTCTGGGGTTCCATCGACGGCGTCTGGTACAGCGGCGGCCAGGCCAGCATCAACGGCGTGCAGGGCTCGAAGCTGAACAACATCGGCCTCGGCCTGACGCTGGGCTACAGCATCAACGACAACGTCAACCTGACCTTCAGCTACAAGTCGACGATCAACGACAACGCGCCCACCGACCTGCGCATGGACGGCTTCCAGTTCACGCTGGTGTTCGGCTGGCACCCGCTGATCGAAGGCGCGAAGCGCCTGAAGAGCAGTAGCGCCTTGGCCCGGCGCCGGAGACGACGCCTCCTGCGCCGGCGCTGCCGCCCTCAGCCGGGCAGCGCGCCGCGCCGCACGGCGCTGGGCGTGGTGCCGTGCCAGCGACGGAAGCTGCGGCTGAAGTTGCGCGTGTCCAGGTAGCCGAGCCGCGCCGCGATCTCCTCCACCGGCTGCGGCGTGTGCAGCAGGTACCACCAGGCGCGCTGCTTGCGCGATTCGTCGAGCAGCGCCTGGTAGCGCGTGCCCTCGCGCTGCAGGCGGCGGATCAGCGTGCGTGCGGTGATGTCGAAGTGGCCGGCGGCTTCCTCCAGCGTGGGGTAGCGGCCTTCCCGCGCCGCGCTGCCGCGCAGCAGCTCGCGCACGCGTTCGGCGCAGCTCGTGTCCTGCGCCGCGGCCTGCGCCGCCGCGTGGCGCTCGCAGGCTTCCAGCGCCTGCGCATGGGCTTGCGCATCGGCCGTCAGGCCGGCCTGGTCGAGCAACGCCGCATCCAGATGCAGCACCAGCCGTGCCGCGCCGTAACGCACCGGGCCGGCGAACAGCCGCTCGATGCGCGCGCGCCACTCCGCTTCGGGCAGCGGCAGATCCAGACGCGTCTGCTGCACACCCGGCCCGACCACCGCTTCGACCATCTGCAGCAGCACCATGCACATCACCGCCAGGTAGAAGTTGCGCGTCGGGCCCAGATCGATGCGTTCGACCAGTTCCAGGTCGGCGCCGGCAGACGTGCTGCGCACGCGATAGCTGAGGCTGGCATTGCGCAGCGCGCCGTAGCGTTCCACCGCGCGCAGCGCCTGGCGCAGGCTGGGGCTGGAGGCCAGCGCATAACCCAGCGGCCCGTGCGTGGACACGCGCAGCGCCTGCCCGACCTGCAGGCCCAGCTCGGGTCCGGCGCCGGCATGCGCGGCGGCGGCCACCAGTGCGTCGACCTCGCGCAGCGAAAAAGGCTGCGTGCGCGCGGCCAGCGCCGCCTCGTTGCCCAGGCCGGCCGCCGCCAACAGCGCCTCCATCGCAAAGCCGCGACCGCGCAGCACACCGGCCATCAAGCGCATGTAGCCGGGGTTGACCGTCGGCGTGTCGGGTGTGGGCCGAGGCGTGTTCATGGTGTGCGCCAGTGCGCGGGTGTCAGTTTATGACGATCGATCGACAGCTTCGACGGTGTTTGTCCCGAGGCCCGTTCGGCACACTGCCGTCCATTCGGCCAGCACCGCCTCGGCGGCGGCCCGAACCTCATACACCCGGAGACAAGCATGAACGACGCCCCCGCCGCGGCGCTGCCCGCACCTGCCTACCGCGACCGCAAGCGCTATGCGTGGCTGCTGTCGGTGCTGGCGCCCACCTTCGTCGGCAGCGGCCCGCTGCTGGTCCACCTCACCGGTCAGGCCGCATGGGCCTGGGCCCCGCTGCTGTTCATCTACGGCCTGGTGCCGCTGCTGGACGGGCTGCTCGGCGAGGACCGCAGCAACCCGCCGGAATCGGCCGTGCCGGCGCTGGAGGCCGACCGCTACTACCGCTGGGTGACCTATGCCACCGTGCCGGTGCTGTGGGCCGCCTTCGTCGCCGCGATCTGGTACCTGGCGACGCAGCCGCTGCCGCTGCATGCGCAGATCGCGATGGTGCTGTCGGCCGGCGTGATCGGCGGCTTCGGCATCAACCTGGGCCACGAGCTGGGCCACAAGACCACGAAGCTGGAGCGCTGGCTGGCGAAGATCGTGCTGGCACCGACCGGCTACGGCCACTTCTTCATCGAGCACAACCACGGCCACCACCGCGACGTGGCCACGCCGGCCGATCCGGCCAGTTCGCGCATGGGCGAGACGATCTACGGCTTCGTGCTGCGCGAGATGCCGGGTGCGCTGAAGCGCGCCTGGGCCATCGAGGTCGAGCGGCTGGGCAAGCGCGGGCTGCCCGTCTGGTCGCTGCACAACGAGATCCTGCAGCCGGCACTGGTCACGCTGCTGCTGTGGGCGCTGCTGGTGGCCTGGCTGGGCTGGGTCGCGCTGCCCTTCATCGTGGCGGTATCCTTCTGGGCCAACTTCCAGCTGACCTCGGCCAACTACATCGAGCACTACGGCCTGCTGCGCGGCAAGCTGCCCAGCGGCCGCTACGAACCGTGCCGGCCGCAGCATTCGTGGAACAGCAACCATGTGTTCTCGAACTGGATCCTGTTCCACCTGCAGCGCCACTCCGACCACCATGCGCACCCGATGCGACGCTACCAGTCGCTGCGCCACTTCGAGAACCTGCCGACGCTGCCCAGCGGCTACATGGGCGTGTTCCTGGTCGCCTACCTGCCGCCGCTGTGGTTCCGCCTGATGGACCGCCGGCTGGTGCAGGCCGTGGGCGGCGACGCCTCGCGCATTCATTTCCAGGCCGGCAAGCGCGACGCGCTGCTGCGCCGCTACCGTCTGGCCGCGTCGGCGGCCTGAGGAACGAACGATGCACTACGACGTCCTGATCGCCGGCGGCGGCTCCGCCGGCTGCGTGCTGGCCGCGCGGCTGAGCGAAGACCCGAACACCTCCGTCTGCCTGGTCGAGGCCGGCGGCGACGGCGCCTCGGTGCTGATCCGCGCGCCGCTGGGCTTTGCCGCGTCGGCATCGCTCGGCTTGAACAACTGGGCCTACGAAACCGTACCGCAGGCCGGCTTCAACGGCCGGCGCGGCTGGCAGCCGCGCGGCAAGGCGCTGGGCGGCTCGTCGGCCATCAACGCGATGGTCTACACCCGCGGCAACCCGCGCGACTACGACCAGTGGGCCGAGCTGGGCAACCCGGGCTGGGCCTGGGCCGACGTGCTGCCCTACTTCCGCGCCGCCGAACACAGCGAGTGTTTCGGTGCCACCGACCTGCACGGCAGCGGTGGGCCGCTGAACGTGGCCTGGCTGCGCAGCCCGAGCCCGCTGGGCGAAGCCTTCATGCAGGCCTGCGAGCAACGCGGCCTGCCGCGCATCGCCGACTACAACGGGCCGCGCCAGCACGGCGTGGCCCCGGCGCAGGTGACGCAGAAGGACGGGGAGCGCTGTGGCGCGTTCCGCGCCTACCTGCAGCCGGCGCTGCAGCGGCCGAACCTGCGCGTGATCACCGGCGCGACCATCGTCCGCGTGCTGTTCGACGACCTGCGTGCCGCGGGTCTGGAGATCCTGACCAAGGAAGGCCGGCAGCGCCTGGACGCGCGCCGCGAGGTCATCGTCTCGGCCGGCAGCTTCGGCTCGCCGGCGATCCTGATGCGCTCCGGGCTGGGCCCGGCCGCGCACCTGCAGGGCCTGGGCATCGAGCCGCTGCTGAACCTGCCCGGCGTCGGCGCCAACCTGCAGGACCACGCAACCACGGTGCTGATCCAGCGCACACCACGCAGCGACGCCACGCTGGGCCTGTCGTTGCGCGGCGGGGCGACGCTGCTGTCGGCCATCGCCGAGTGGCGCCGGCAGCGCACCGGCTGGATCACCACCAACGTCGCCGAGGTGCAGGGCTTCCTGTCGACCGACGGCGACACCGCATGGCCCGACATCCAGCTGGCGCTGTGCACCGGCATCGTCGACGACCACACGCGCAAGCAGCACTGGGGTCATGGCTACACGCTGCATGCCACGCTGATGCGGCCGAAGAGCCGCGGCACGGTGCTGCTGGCGGGCGCCGACCCGCTGGCGGCACCGCTGATCGACCCGGCCTTCCTGGACCACCGCGACGACCTGCAGCGGCTGCTGCACGGCACCCGGGCGGCCTACGACATCCTGCAGGCCGACGCGCTGGCACCGTATCGCGGGCCGATGCTGCACCCGTTCGCGCGCGACGACGATGCGCTGGCCGAACGCTTCGTCCGCGAGCACACCGACACCGAATACCACCCGGTGGGCACCTGCGCGATGGGGCCGGCCACCGACACGCAGGCAGTGGTCGACGCCAAGCTGCGCGTGCGCGGCGTGCACGGGCTGCGCGTGGTCGACGCGTCGGTGATGCCGCGGCTGGTGACCGGCAACACCAACGCGCCGACGATCATGATCGCCGAGAAGGCGGCCCACCTGCTCCGCGGCGGCGCCGACCGCTTCCGCGCCGCGCCCGACACGGCCGAGGCGGTTCAGCTGCCGACCTGACGCCGCGCTGCGCTCGGCGTCAGGCCGTGCTGGCGCCGGAAGGCGCGGGTGAAGGCCGCCGACCCCGAATAGCCGAGGATCTCGGCGATCTGCGCCGCCTGATCAGCCAGTCGCAGCGCCGTCGGCGAAGCACCCCGGCGGCCACGCTAGATCGGAGCCTCGTCTTCGCGCAGCAAGGCAAAGGCACCACGCGTCGGCACGAAGCGCAGGCGCAATGCCAGCGGGGCGGCGTCGTCGGCCAAGCCCTGGGCGCGCAGGAACTCGCGCACCTCGATCACGCGGTCGCCCCGGGCATTGCGCTGCTTCAGCTGCAGCCCACCGGCCCCGCCCTGCAGCGGCAACAGCCACCATTGCCCTTGTTCGGCAAGCAGCGCCACCGCAACGCAGCCGGCCAGCCCCTGCGCACAGGTGGCGGCCGGCAGGTACAGGCGACCGTCGGCCATGCGGGCCGGCAGATCAGCCTCCGGCATCGCCCTGCCCCGCCAGCATGCCGGCCACCAGCGCCACGGCCTTCGCAACCGCCTGCTGCACCGGGTCCGACAAGCCGATGCCGAATTCCAGGCTGCCGGCCTCGATCAGCAGCACCTCGGTGCGGTCGGCGAAGTCGGCGCCGAACATGCGCGTGCCGGCATACAGCGCATGGTCCCAGCGCAGCCCGTGCAGGCTGAAGGCCGGAGCCTGTGGCGTGAGGGCCTCGCGCCCGGGCAGGCGGAAGATCGCGCCCGGCTCGCTGCCGCTGCGGCAGGCATCGACGATGATCACGCGCGCCGCATGGCGCACGCGGAACATCACGTCCATGCCGGCGGTGCCGGCGTCGATCAGCTCGGCGTGCTGCTCGAGCGCGGGATGCTCACGGCGCAGCGCGCGGATCACCTCCAGCGCAACGCCGTCGTCGGAGCGCGTGGGGTTGCCGCAGCCGATGACCACCGGCCGCGGCGCGGGCTCAGATGCGCCAGAGGATGCAGGACCACTGCGGTTCGACACCGAGTTTCAGCTCCGGCAGGTTGCAGTAGCGGCGGTGCGGCTCATAGTACATGCAGGTGTGGCAGGCCTGCTCGATGTCGGTGTCCTCCGGGTGCACGTAGGGCGTGAGGGTGAAGCCGGCGATGCGCAGCTTGGCCGCCAGGTCGTCCGGCGCCACGGCCTGCAGCGCGGCCACCACGCGCCGCACATCGCCATCCTCGTAGGCACGCTGTTCCCAATCGGTGGGCAGGCCGCCGCGCAGCGCCGCCTCGATGTCGCGCCGCTCCGCTTCCAACGGGTTCTCGTCAGAGGCCATCGCCGCCCTCCGCTGTCATCGCCTCACCCGCGCGCTCACGGCCGCCGGGTGCGGCCCCTCAGATGCGCCAGAGCCGGCACCACCACTCCGGCTCGGCGGGCAGGTCCAGCTCCGGCAAGTCGCACCACTTGCGGTGCACCAGGTAGTACATGCATTCCTGGCAGCGCATCTTGTCCGGCCCGTAGGGCTGGTCGATCCAGCCGGTGAGCACCATCTTGCCGACGACATCGTCCGCCTCCAGGTCGCGGCACTGGTCGAGCAGCTGGGCGAACTCCTTGCTCGTCTCCGGCATCGGCTCGGTCTGGGTCTTCAGACCTTCGGCCATCAACCGGGTCATCTCAGCGCGGATTCGCCCGTCGCGGTCTTGGGGCATGGGCCATGCTCTCCTGGGTCGGCGGGTGGGATCTTAGGCGGGCGGTCACGACCGTCGCGACCTCCCGCCCCCTTCGTCGATCGCCGGACTCAGGCGGTGCGGAAGCGTGCCAGCTCCTTGCCGCTCTTGGCGTCGTGCGCATGCACCGTGCACACCAGGCACGAGTCGAACGACCGTGCCACGTGGCCCACCTCCACCGGATCGCTCGGGTCGGCGATCGGCGTACCTACGAGCGCCTCCTCGATCGGGCCGCGCACGCCCTGGGCGTCGCGCGGACCGACGTTCCAGGTGGTCGGCGCGATGATCTGGTAGTTCTTGATCTTGCCGCCCTGCACCTCGATCCAGTGGCAGAGCGCGCCGCGGATCGCCTCGGTGGCACCCCAGCCCTTGCCGTCCTTCTCGGTCGGCTTGATGTACCAGGGGTCGTTGAGGCGGAACTCGCGCAGGATGCGCTCGATCTCGCGATAGATCTTCAGCCCCTCGTGCATGCGCGCGAAGTGGCGCAGCGCGACGCTGGCGCCGCCCAGCTTCTTGTACATGTCGAGGAGCAGCGGGTCGTAGTGCTGCCAGGACTCGCCGTGCTTGCCGCCGGCGACCAGCTGGCGGGCGAGCGGCCCGGCCTCGAGCCGGCCGTTCTGCTCGTGCCGCACCGCCACCGACCAGGAGTAGCGGCCGGCATGGTCGATGTCGTTCTTCTGGATCGGCACGGTCTTGCGGTCGAAGGGATGCAGCCCGCCCGGCTCGTCGTACCAGGCGCGCGACACGTCCTCGCGGGTGAAGGCCTGGTCCATCAGCTTGTGGCTGTCGGCCGCCCCGTCATAGACCCCGCTCTTCATGATCAGCGCGGCGTTGCGGCCCTCGATGGTCGGCCGGTTGTAGCGGTCCTCGTGCGGCAGGTAGCCCCAGGTGACGAACTTGCCGTGGCCGCGCCCGTACTTGTCGAGGCCGATGTCGGTCGCCATCCGCCAGTAGAGGCCGAGGTCGGAATTGGCGTGCTCCGGCCGCTCGTCGAGCCAGGCCATGAAGTCGTCGTAGGAGCGGACCTGCTCGTAGCGCTCGAGCGAGCAGCCGAGCCACACCGGCTCGAACCAGTTCCTGCGGAAATGCTCGAGGATCGACCAGGCGCGGGTGACGTCGGTCAGCGTCGGCGCGCACATCACGCCGCCCGGCACCATGTAGCTCGAATGCGGCCACTGCCCGCCTAGCAGCGCGT